>DATBEI010000067.1:0-33029 GCA_036269595.1 Candidatus Sulfotelmatobacter sp. | reverse complement strand
TCGAGCAGAAGTTTCTTGTCTGCTGCCGACGGCATGTAGTCTTTCAAGTGCTCTTCGTAGGCGTGATCGTCGAGCGATTCGCCTGTCTGGGCGTGAAATTTCTTCCCGGCCCATTTTCCGATGGCGCGATTGAACTTGATGTCGGGCGCGTAGAGCTTGGGCTCGCCATGCTTGAGCGAGTGATTGAAGCGCTCGATCAGTCCAGCAACTTCGTCGCGATAAAGATTGCGGTTGTAGTCGTTCAGATCGTCCAGGTCGGGTGCCTTGTCGTTTTTGGGCTCGTCGTAACGGCCCTTAACTCCCCACACGTAGGCCCAATGCGCCGATGACGAGTGATCGGTGCCGAACAGGTCGTATGAACTCGAAATCCATTTATTGAGATACTTCTGAATCAGCCAGCCGGGGATGACGCCCGCTTCCACGATGCGGCGCAGGCCGTCGTTGCCCGTCCCCATATGAAAGGCTTCTTCGCGGAGCATGTACGACATGGAGCGTCCCAGCGGCGCGAAGGCGGAATACTTGAGCATCTGCAACTGGAATTTTCCATCGCGGTCGACGAAGTCGGTGTAGGTGAAAAAGTCCATCCAATTGTCGACGTCGACATTGAAAGCGCCCAGCAGTCGCTTGTTCTCAAAGGCCCGCCGCTCCAGCATTTTCTGCGCCTCGACCTTGCCGGAGTACCCGAAGTGGTCGACCAGTAGGGCGCACATCTGCCAACCGTGGCGCATTTCCTCGATCATCACGCGGGTAATGGCGCGGCGGTCCCACTCTGTAGGTGCGTTTTCCAACAGGTTACGCTGCTGTTCGACGCTGGCAAACTCGGTGTCGCCCTGGTAGACGATCATGTTCATGAGCGCGTCGCGCATCTGCTGTGTGGGAATCTGGCGCAGGTTCTCCCACTTTCGGCGGCCCTTGTAGGAGCCGAACTCGATCTCTTCCGTGTCGATGGCGCCATACAGTGTGTCGAAATGAAAGGCGTCGACGTCTTCGGTGTTGACGCCAATTTCTTTACGCCAGTCGTTGAATAGACCGATCCAGTCACTGAAGGTTCCGATTTTTGCTACTTTTCCGGGCATAAAAACCTTTCACCACGAAGGGCACGAAGGTGCACGAAGGAAATCAAAACCTGCTTGTCCCTTTCCCATCCACGAAACATCGCACAGCGTTCCCTACTTGGCTTTGAAATTTGCGGGACGCTTTTCTACGTATGCGGCCAAACCTTCTTTCGCGTCTTCGCTCTGGAATAACAGTTGTTGATTTTCGCGCTCGACGGCCAAGGCCGATTCCATCGGGATTTCCCAGCCAGTCTGCACCGCGCGCTTGATGCGTCCCACAGCCTTCGACGCCTTGTTGGGCGGGCAGAACTGTTTCGCATACTCCATGATGTTTTCCATGAAACCGTCGCGCTCGAAAATATCGTTGAGGATGCCGAGTTCCTGCGCCTCCTCGAACGAGAACGTGTTGCCCGTGACCATGAGTTCGATCGCCTTGCTCTTGCCAACCATGCGCGAGAGGCGCTGGGTGCCGCCCGTGCCTGGCAGGACCCCGAGGTTCACTTCAGGTAAACCAATTTTTCCGGACTCCTTGCGCGCGATGCGAAGGTCGGCAGCCATGGCAATTTCGAGTCCGCCGCCGACGCAGTGGCCGTTGATTGCTGCGATCACAAGCTTCGGCGTGTGTTCCAGACGCAGAAGCATCTCGTTGGCATGCAGGCAGAAGTAATACTTGAAAGTCGGATCGACGCTGGTCAGCATCTTGATATTCGCGCCCGCGGAGAAAAACTTCTCGCCCGCCCCAGTCATCACGATCACGTAGACGTCGTTGTCCATGCGAGCCTTCAGGATCGCTTCGTCGAGCTGGCGGTTCATTTCGTAGGTATACGTATTGGCGGGCGGATCGCACATTTCGATGACCGCGACGCCGCCGTCAGTGCGGTAGTTGACGAGTTGCTTGGTGGTTTCGCCGGTTGCCGGCTGAACTGTAGTCGCCATGTTTGAGTCTCCTTACCGTAACTTTGTCATTCCGAACAAAGCGAGGAATCTGCTGTCGCCGATGCCCAAAACCGGGTTCGGCTCAGCGCCCGCGCCGCTTGTTATCCACTACGCCGCGCAGAAAAATGTCGCCCATCTCGCGAGCGATGGAAGCGGCGTCCGCGTCTACGCGCGGATTGTGCCAGGTGTAAATCCAATTCATCATGCCGAACAAGCTGAGCACTGCAAGACGCGTGGAAAATTGCAAACCCCGCTCGCTCTTCAAATCGTCGAGCAGGTCAACGCAAATGCGGTAGTACTCGCGTTTGATCGCGGCAACTTCCGAAGCGAAACCATTTTTCAGCGCTTCGGCCTCATGTGAGAGCACCTTCATGGCCGCCTGGTTGGCCAGAAAATATTCCAGGTGATTGAGAATGAAAATGCGCACGCGCTCTTCGGCGTCGCTTACGCCTTCCAGCCGCGTTTTCAGACGCTGCACGATGGTAGAGAACGTGTGCTTCTGGATCAGGTACAGCAGGCGCTCTTTCGATTCGAAGTAGTAATAAAGCCCCGCCAGCGACATGCCACTCTCGCGCGACAGATCGCGCATGGAAGCGCCTTCATATCCTTTTTTGCAAAAGACTTCGGTGGCGTGGGTAAGGATTTCGGCCAGGCGCCGGTCGTAGCGCGTGGCAGGAACATGGGCGGCGCGGGCACGTCGTGCGGAAACGCGGGTTGCAGTTGAGGCCGTCGCCATGATCCAAACACGAGCCGGGCAATTTCGAACGATCGTTCGAACTAATTATACGCCTGGCGTGATTTGGATCACAAGTGGTGTGTAACTCTCGGGTTTGCAGGCCTTTTCCGCCTCCGCTTGCCCGTTATTGCGTTGGCGTTTCGCGCTCGACCATCAAAATCCTCTTGACCTGGTTACGATTCAGACGCTGGTCTGAGCCGCCAATTTTGATGACCACTTCCATGCCCGAAACGGAAACCAAGTCGCCAGATAGGACGCTGCCATCCCTAAGTTCGATGGTGTCGTGAGCTGACGTGCCGAGATCGAAACTGATACTCCCGCCCGAGGCATCATCCGGTGTGATCTCGAACGGAAATTTCCCAGCGTTGAATCCTTCTTTACTGAACTCAAGAATGTGCTTTCCTACCGAGACCTGCATCATCTTCGGAGTGGCTCCCACGTCGACTCCATCGAGTTTAGCCGTTGCGCCTTGCGGGACGGTATTCACCGTGATCGAGACACGTCGAGTGGGAGCAAGCGCGGCTAGCTCCTGAGGTACCGATCGCGCAACCAGCGAGAGAGAGGCGGGCGGCCCGGATGAAGCAATCATGGTTTGGAACTTGATCGTTTCGCCGGGAGCGATGTTACTTACGGCGACAGTCGCCTCGGCAATACGGACTTTATTCTTATCGAAGAGGTACAAGGAAAAGTTCGCGTCACCGATGCGTTTGTTCCAGAGATTCTCGGCGGTCGTTTCGGTGATGTAAGATCGTTCCTTTCCCACCGAACCGACCTCCTTGAACTTTCCGAAGGAAAAACGAAGAATGGGCGTTCCGTCTTGCGGCCATGTAATTACCTGGGCCGGCGGATCTTTGGCAAAGGCGCATATCGCCGCGGCGACGGCCAAAACGGGCACCAGAACCAGGGCAAATGATTTGCTCATCAGGCCGTGAGTTGTAACACAGTTCCGGGAGGCAGTGCAATCGCGAATCAACGCCCTTGAATTAATTCCTGATGTCCGCCATGGCTTGTTCGATCTCCGCTTTCAAATCCGCGGTGAGCGGAAGGAATGGCAGGCGCGAGGGCCCGCCGTAGTAACCGTTGAAATCCATGCCGTGCTTAATGCCCGGGACGCCGAGATCACCGCCGACCCGCAGCGCCGCTTTGGCAATTCGTTGCTGCTTCAGGCCGGCGAGTTCGGCATCGCCCTCTTTCCACGCAGCATAAATTTCGTAGCAGGCCGTTGGAGCGGCGCAGGCAAAAGCAAGAATCGCTCCTACGGCACCAGCATCGAGCGATGGCTGCAATTTATGCGCTGCGCCCACCAGCACCTGGAATCCGACTTCTTTCTGCCGCGTCTTCATCTTTCCGACCACGCTCACAGCGGACGAGGAAGGCTTCGTTTCCTTGGTGCCCGACAATGCTCCGACGGGCACAAGTTCCCCACCTTCTCCGGCGTATGAAGCACTGGCGGCCGCAAGCATGCGCGGTGTGACAGCGGCGAATGTTTCCGTGACCGAGGCGCTGCGCTTGATGTGGCGGGTGCGGTCGACCATCTTCCGCACTTTTTCCACGTCGCCACTCGATTCCTTGATGCCCATCAGATTGGGATGCTCGGCCAACTCAATCACAACTTCGGCGGGCATATCGTATCCGGTGGCCTGCGGAAAGTTGTAAATGATGACCGGCAAGGGCGAGCGGTCGGCGACGGTGCGGTAAAAGGCGAGCAGGTTCGCCGTCAGCATCTGCTTCTTGTAGTAGTGCGGCGTGCGCACCATGGCGACGTCGTAGCCGAGTTCGGCGGCGTATTCCGTGAGGCGCAGAGTCTCGACGGCCGATTCAACGCCGGTGCCCGCAATCAGAACTTTATGGGGCGCTGCCGCTTCGCGCACGGTTTTAAATACGTCGCGGCGCTCCTGGTCGGAGAGCATGATCGCCTCGCCCGTCGAGCCCAGCGCGACGATGCCCGCCACGGGAGTGCGCGAGTAGCGCTCCACGTTCGATTCGAGCTTTTTGAAATAGACGTTGCCGTCGGGATAGAACGGCGTGGTGATGGGCGGAAAGATTCCGTGTAGAAGCATGACTGAACTCCTTCTTCAGCCTATCACTTTACCGGCGCATCGCGCGTTCCGCGTGCAAGTGCTGCAGGGCTTTCACATTCACTTCGCCGCGCTGTAGAGCGGCAATGCCCTCCGCGGCCGCGCGGGCTGCGGCCAGCGTGGTGATCGTGGGAATGCGTGCAGTCACGGCTGCTCTGCGAATTGCCTTCTCGTCGAACCACGGCTCCAAGCCGGTGGGCGTGTTCACGATGAGTTGAATGCGCTGGCCCTTAATGAAGTCGACCACGTTGGGGCGGCCTTCTTTGACTTTGTAGACGCGCTCCACGTTCATGCCGGCAGTTTCGATCACGTCGGCGGTACCGGCGGTGGCGACAAGTTTGAATCCCATGTCGACGAACTTGCGAGCGACGCCCGCAACGTGGCGCTTGTCATGGTCGGTCACGCTGATGAAGATGGCGCCCGTCGTGGGCAATTTCTGTCCGGCGGCGAGCTGGGCCTTGGCGAAGGCTTCGCCGAAATTGTCGGCCACGCCCATTACTTCGCCGGTGGATTTCATTTCAGGGCCCAGCACAGTGTCGACGCCGGGAAATTTATTCCACGGGAACACGGGAGACTTCACGTAGTAGTGGCTTCCCGTGTCGAGGTCGGCGCGGCGCTCGACAAATTCCGGCAAGAACTCGCGCAGTTTGCGTCCGGTCATGAGGCGCGCCGCAATTTTGGCCAGCGGAACTCCGGTCGCCTTGGAAACGAAAGGCACGGTGCGCGAGGCGCGTGGGTTCACTTCCAGCACATAGACTTTCTGTTCCTCAGAGCCCGAGCCGCGGGGGATGGCGAACTGAATGTTCATCAGGCCGACAACTTTCAGCGCGCGCGCCAGCTTGAACGTGTAATCGCGCATGCGTTCCAGCAGCGCCTGCGGAATGTCGACCGCCGGCAGCACGCAGGACGAGTCGCCGGAGTGCACTCCCGCCTCTTCGATGTGCTGCATGATTCCGCCAATCACCACGTCTTCGCCATCGGAGAGCGCGTCTACATCGACTTCGATCGCGTCTTCGAGGAAGTGATCGATCAGCACCGGGCGGTCGTGCGAGTATTCGACCGCCTCTTTCATGTAGCGAACGATCGACTCTTCGTCGTGGGCGATGACCATGGCGCGTCCGCCGAGCACGTACGAAGGCCGCACCAGCACGGGAAATCCAATGCGGCGCGCGCCTTCGATAGCCTCATCAATCGAGGTGGCCATCACGCCTGGAGCTTGCGGGATTTGCAGTTCTTCGAGCAGTTTGTTGAAGTGCTTGCGATCTTCGGCCAGGTCAATCGATTCCGGCGAGGTGCCGATGATCTTCACGCCCGCTTTCTTCAGAGGCAAGGCGAGGTTGAGCGGAGTCTGGCCGCCAAACTGCACGATCAGGCCAACGTCGGCGCCCTTGGAAGTTTCGTGCTGGTAGATTGCCCAGACGTCTTCGAAGGTCAGCGGCTCGAAGTAGAGGCGGTCGCTGGTATCGTAGTCGGTCGAGACAGTTTCAGGATTACAGTTAATCATGATCGTCTCGTAGCCATCGTCGCGCAGCGCAAACGAAGCGTGGCAGCAGCAGTAATCGAACTCAATTCCCTGCCCGATGCGATTGGGCCCACTGCCGAGAATGATGACTTTCTTTTTGTCGGTGGGCGCGGCTTCGTCTTCCTCTTCGTACGTCGAATAAAGGTAAGGCGTGAAACTTTCGAACTCCGCGGCGCAGGTGTCGACGCGTTTGTAGACGGGCATAACGCCGTGCTTCTTGCGCAGATGGCGGACTTTTTCCTGGCCTTCCAGGCGCCAGGCGGCGGCAAGGCGGCCATCGGAAAATCCCATGCGCTTGCAGTCGCGCAACACTTCGGTCGGTATCGACTCGATGGGATGTTTTTCGAGTTCGAGTTGCTGGTCGTTAATTTCCTTTAGTTGATACAGGAACCACGGGTCCATCGAGGTCATCTTTGCGACCTGCTTGACCGTGTGTCCCTGGCGCAGTGCGTATTGCACGTAGGCAAGGCGCTCGGGATGGGGCGTGACCAGCCGCTTGGTAAGAATCTTAGGTTCAATCTTTTCGCCGCCGACGCGCTTTCCGGTGTCGAGCGAGCGGATGCCCTTCATCAAGGCTTCCTTGAAGGTGCGGCCAATCGCCATGACTTCGCCGACCGATTTCATTTGCGGGCCGAGCGTGTCGTCGGCGCCGGGAAATTTTTCGAACTGCCACTTCGGAATTTTCACTACGACGTAATCGAGCGTAGGTTCGAAACATGCCGGAGTCTTGCGTGTTATGTCGTTGGGAATTTCGTCAAGCGTGTAGCCGACGGCCAGTTTCGCGGCAATCTTGGCAATCGGAAATCCCGTGGCCTTCGAGGCTAAGGCCGAAGACCGCGAGACGCGCGGGTTCATCTCGATGACTACCATGCGGCCGGTCTCGGGATTCACGCCGAACTGAATGTTTGATCCACCGGTGTCCACGCCGATTTCGCGAATCACCGCAATCGAGGCGTCGCGCATGGCTTGGTACTCACGGTCGGTGAGCGTCTGCGCGGGCGCGACGGTAATCGAGTCGCCGGTGTGCACGCCCATGGGATCGAAATTCTCGATCGAGCAGATGATGATGACGTTGTCCTTGGTGTCGCGCATTACCTCGAGCTCGTATTCTTTCCATCCCAGCACCGACTCTTCAATCAGGGCTTCGTGGACGGGAGAGAAATCGAGGCCGCGGCTCAGGACTTCAAGCATCTCTTCGCGGTTGTAGGCGATGCCGCCGCCCGAACCGCCCAGCGTGAACGATGGCCGGATGATAACCGGAAAACCGATCTTCCCGGCGAATTCGATGCCGTCTTTCGTATTATTGACCAGCGCCGACTTGGGCACGTCGAGCCCAATGCGCTGCATGGCGTCTTTAAAGACGAGACGGTCTTCCGCTTTCTTGATGGCCTCGACATTCGCGCCAATCAGAGTGACGTTGTATTTTTCCAGCACACCGCCGTCGGAGAGTTCGATAGCCAGATTGAGGGCGGTCTGTCCGCCAACAGTCGGCAGCACGGCAAAGCCCGCGCCCGGCGCCATTTCCCGTTCGATGCGGATAATCTCTTCCAAATATTCCAGCGTGAGCGGCTCAATATAAGTGCGGTCGGCTGACTCGGGGTCGGTCATGATCGTGGCCGGATTCGAGTTCGCCAGCACCACTTCGTAGCCCTCAGACTTGAGCGCCTTGCAAGCCTGAGTGCCGGAGTAATCAAACTCCGCCGACTGCCCGATGATGATGGGCCCGGAGCCGAGGATCAGAACTTTTTGGATGTCAGTGCGTTTGGGCATTTATTTCGGCTTCATCCGTTCTTGGCAACTTCTCTCATGAATTGAGGTCATCGTCTCCGACGCTTAGGCGCGGTTCCCAAGAGCAGCCCGTCTCGGCATCAAACTTGCCGGCCCATGTTTCATTTGGAACAGTCCACGTTTTTCGGTGATTGCGCCCGGTGGAATCTGGATACGCATAGCGAAGGTCATAAATGTCATAAAGTTTCTGAAAAAATCGCGAGAAATGAACCGGACTCTCAGGCGCTGGATAAGTGGGGAAGACTTCCGCTCGACCTTCGACACAGCGATAGACGAGGAGACCTACAGACTCATATCGCATTGCTGGATCGGTGATCGTGGTGCGTCCCGTCAGTGCACTCAATGCATTATGGTATCGGACGACACTGTTGAGTGGTTTGCCTTGGGCATCAAAGGACGCATCATTTGGGCTCGTTACTTCCGTCGCCTTAGCGAATTTGATCAGATGCAGAAACCCAAACACAAAGCCCGGATACATCATATGAATGTTAACGCAATCGCCTGGGGCTTCCTCCATTCGGTTCGTGAGGTTTCGAAAGGCGTTTCCAGTACTTTT
Source organism: Candidatus Sulfotelmatobacter sp. (assembly GCA_036269595.1). GTDB lineage: Bacteria > Acidobacteriota > Terriglobia > Terriglobales > Acidobacteriaceae > Sulfotelmatobacter. Next base: position 24,358 of record DATBEI010000067.1, on the reverse strand, counting down.
GGCCGATATCCCGAGTGCGGGACCGATGCCTGGAATCACAACCGTCACATCCACATTTTTGTATTTCATTGCTCCAAGCACACTTTGCTCGGAAGGGTTTTCGGCGGCCTTAGAATAGCTAAGTCCGTACTTGTTGTTAGCACCCGGTTTACTCGTGAGAGGTGGGCAAGGCCGCAGCCATTCGGGGGGGAACCCTCCCTCAACCACGAGTCGGTTCGAGCAGTGTGTATGAAACGGTTTGATGTGCTGCCCAGATTGCGTCTTCAAACTGCCACACAGTGCCATAAGGGCCTGTTCTAGCGTTTGAACTGGAATCTGGCTCAATTGTGCTTTCGCCATGACTCAATTTTCCTTGCGGAATCACGCAGCAGCACACATTCATCTAGACTGAGACCTAGGTGCCTTCTTAACACATATCGGTCAGCAATATCCGAGAACCGCTCCGCGGTTCCAAGCTCGCTCCCAAGATGCGCCACAATGTTTTTGAAGTACGATCCACGAGGTCGAACAACAAGAACGTCTCCCGCTTCGGAAGGTTCCAGTTTGAATAGTCCCCCTCCTAGGGCGTGACCCTCCAGTTCACAACTCAACCTCGTGAGCGATGTTCTCCACGAAGCAGCGTAGAGAAGCGGGTGATCCTTTTTGCCGAATCGAAGAACATGAAGAGTGTTCGGAGCAATGAGGTTTGCAGCGTTGTTCACAAGTACGGGCTGCTTACCCGACATGTAAGAGAGAAAAGCATCTGCTATCCGGACGTGGGGGACCGCGTGCCAAAATTCACGGACACGGCATTTATATCGCTCCGTGAAACCCTTGGATTCGCCGTGTCGGAGATACGCCTGTACGCTTGTCGGCAGTACATCGGCGGGGACGGAAGGCAATGCTAGCAGGTAGACCTTTTCCCCGCGTTCGCGCCTGCTCATCCAATCTTTCTGCGTATATTCGATGCCTTCAAATCCACGCAGATTGACCAGGCACGGGCGAAGAAATCGTTTAGGGATTTTCCAGTAGGCAGATTCTTGCGCCGACAGATGAAAGAAGTCGTTCGCGCCCGTGACGTATCCAATCCCCACGTCAGCAGCGTCGCCGAGTCTCTCAACTCGTGGGTCTGCCGCGAGGCTCTCGTACAGGGACCTTGTTTTTCTCGGGATCAGGTAGTGGTTGAATCTGAATTGCCCACTCTTAACTCTCGCGACGTCTACTTTTGTTACCTGGCGGTCGTTTCCTTGTAAATCGTCCGAAGATGCCACGATGAACGCACGGTTGGGTTCACCGTATCCATCACAAAAAAGCAGGACCGTGCTCTGGCTCAGATTCTCGAACATCTTATTTCGGAACATCTCAACCGCGACGTGTTGGAAGTTCTCCACCAAATATCGCAACACGTCCCGGGCGTACATGGCATGGCCGAGCTCGGTTGGCATCACCATGCCAAGCCGCCCTCCGCGACGCAGAAAGCGAGATGCGTGGACTACGAACGGGGCCCAAGAAGAGGCGAGTCGGGGCAGTTTTACACCTGCTTGTTTAGCCCGCTGGTGACCCAAAGACTCTTTGTCACCGTTAAACGTCTGATAACGGATAAAGGGCGGATTTCCGACCACAGAGTCGAAACTCGGCAGATCATGTGGAGTCAGCGAAAAAAAATCACATTGAACTAGATCCGCCGTTTCTAACCGTTCGTGCGCCAACTTCAATGCGTCGGCAGATACATCAACTCCGTAAACCTTCGGTGATCCACATCCGAGAATCCGAAGCTTCGAATTCGCCGCGTCGAGGAATACGCCGTCACCACAACTCGGATCTAATACGGCGTCAGCCCCGTCTCTAATAGCCCACTCCACTAGGCGATCCGCCGCAGATTTCCCCGTATAAAAGGCGCCAAGACTCTTGCGCAGGCTAATATTGGCTATCTGTCCATCGATCAGCCCAGTATCCGAGATCTCTTGCACTAGAGACTGGCTCCTCACCCTTTCCACTCCTCCATCATCTTCGTAAATTCCTTGAAGAGATAATGCGAATCATGCGGACCGGGCGCGGCTTCCGGGTGATACTGCACGCTGAAGAGTGGCAAATTCCGATGCCGCAGGCCTTCGAGTGTGTCATCGTTCAGGTCGACGTGCGTCAGTTCGACTTCGCTGTCCGCCAGCGAATGCGGATCGACCGCAAAGTTATGGTTATGCGCCGTGATCTCGATCTTTCCTGTCTTCAACTGCTTGACCGGATGGTTCCCGCCGTGATGGCCGAACTTCAGCTTGAACGTCTTGCCGCCAAGGGCGATCCCGGTCAGTTGATGCCCCAGGCAGATACCGAAGATCGGTTGCCGCCCCATTAGCCGGCGGATCGAATCCACCGCGTAGGTGCATGGTTCGGGATCACCGGGACCGTTCGACAAGAAGACTCCGTCTGGCTTTAACGCGAGCACATCTTCCGCAGGGGTTTGCGCCGGGACCACGGTCACTTTGCAGCCCTCGCCACGCAGCTTGCGCAAAATGTTCTGCTTGATACCGAAATCGTAAGCGACCACGTGAAATCGCGGCGGCTCGTCTTTCACTCCGACCACGGCAATCGGCTCGTGCGAGCGCTCGCCCACTTCCCACACGTAGGGCCGCTTGGTGCTGACTTCCTTGGCCAGATCCATGCCGTCCATCTTGGGAATGGACCGCGCCTTGGCGACCAGCTTGTCAGCATCGCTGCCAAGGGTTGAGACCACGCCGCGCATCACGCCATGGTCGCGCAGATGACGTACCAGCGCGCGAGTGTCGATGTCGGAGAGCACGGGCACCTTGAACTGCTCCAGATATTCCTCGGCCACCTGCGACGAGCGCCAGTTCGAACTCACACGCGAGAACTCGCGCACGATCAGGCCCTCGATCCAGGGACGCGTGGCTTCGTTGTCGTCCTGATTGGTGCCGTAGTTGCCGATTTCGGGATTGGTTAGGACAACGATCTGTCCGGAGTAGGAAGGATCGGTGAAAATTTCCTGGTAGCCAGTGATGGAAGTATTAAAAACGACTTCGCCGTAGCATTCGCCTTTGGCGCCGTAGCCTTTGCCTCGGAAGACTCGCCCGTCTTCCAGCGCAAGGATAGCTTGCATTCTCGCTCCGGTGAGTGGATTTTCAGAATCTTATCACGAATTGCGGAGCGGCCAAGAACGGAACGCGGAATCAAGCAAGAAATATTTTGCTGCGTGAGATTTATAGAAAAATCATGCACCACGAAGGACACGAAGGTTCACGAAGGAAATAACTGCTAGAGGTTTCCTTCGTGTGACTTCGTGTCCTTCGTGGTGGAGGCTGTTAAAACCAAGCCAGGAACCTAGAATTTACGGAAGTCGCGGGCGGGGGCGCCCGCGCCACATGTGCTCACCGCACGCGCCCAACTTTATCCATGGGCCAATAGCCGAACACCGCTTTGCCGTAGATGAAGCTCTGATTGACGGGGCCGAAGTCGCGGCTGTCGTTTGACATGGAGCGGTGATCACCCAGCACGAAGAAGCTTTCTTGGGGCACTGTCGTTTCCGGATACGAGCGGGAGTCGGTATAGGCAGGTGGGACGTAGTCCTCGTCGAGCGCCTGGTCATTTACATAGACTTGCCCGCCGTCAATGCGAATGCGATCGCCAGCCATCCCGATCACGCGCTTGATGTAACTCTTAGAGGGATCGCGTGGATAACGGAAGACCACAATGTCTCCGCGCTCAATCGGTTCCAGCCGATATACAAACTTATTCACGAAGATGCGCTCTTGATCTTCGAGCGAGGGCATCATGCTGGTGCCTTCCACCTTCACCGGCTGGTACAAAAAGATGATGATGAAGGCGGAGATAGCCAGGGAGATGATCAGGTCGCGCATCCAGACACCGATGCCAGCGCCGAAGCGAAGGGGCGCCGCCGTTAGTTCCGGCACGGGCACGACTGCCGCGCACGGGACCGGTGCGACTGCTTCGGCGCCTGTGGTTGGTTCTGGAGGAATCTCTGGCATGTGGTCCCATTGTATACAGAACCCGTGGGGATGCTAGTGGGTTGCATCCGAGTTCAGGATCGCTGAATATTTCAAACAGTTCCGGCCTTCTGCGGCGGCAGGGTACAATAACCGCACAAGAGGAAACTTATGCGGCCTGTATTTCAAAACAAGACTTTGTATCGCAGCTTGACCGTGGTTTTTCTATTTCTGGTAACGACTCTGACGATCTCGGCGGAGTGGGGCGCGCTGCCCGACGAAGGCGGCATCCCGGCTTATAACGCGGGGCCACCGCCGAAAGGAACGAAGCTACCTCCTTTCCTGACCAAGTCTGATCTGTGGGGAGCGGATGCTCAGAATGTTTACCAGACGCACGCCTACGAATTGGCCGCGAAGATTCCCAACGTGCTCCACCAACAGCCCTGCTACTGCTATTGCGACCGCATGGGCCACAACAGCCTGCACAGCTGCTTCGAAAATACCCACGGGGCGCAGTGCGCGACCTGCCTGAAAGAGCTTTACTACACCTACCAGGAACACAAGAAAGGCAAGACTGCCGCGCAGATCCGCACCGGTATCATTAAGGGAGAATGGAAGCAGATCGACCTGCTGCAGGCTTCGACGATGAATTGATTTTCGAGTACCCAGTACCGCGTACCGAGGGCAGATCGGTCTGACTTTATTCGGTACTCGGTACTGGATACTCGGTACTGTCCGCCACCAACTGGACCTCAGCCCACACTTTGGGCGATACTCTACTGCTCGGCTAGAATGCAGGATTCCAAGGAGTTCCCCATTACCAAGAGCACAGGAAGAGTTTTGCACATGGCTCAGAAACCAACCGCGAAAAAGACCGTGGCGGAAGATCCGCATTACACGCAGGCGCTGCAAAGTTATGAATCAGGGCTGCGCGCCATGCAGGAACATAAGTTCGACAAGGCCAAGCCGCATTTTCAGAAGGTGGTCGGCGGTCCGAGCAAAGAACTTGCCGACCGGGCCAATGTCCATCTCAACATTTGCAATCAGCACCTGGAACGTGCTGCGGCGACGCAGTTTAAGAGTCACGAGGAACACTTCGACTATGCGGTTTCGCTAATGAACATTGGCGACTACGTGACCGCCCGCGAGCATCTGGACAAATTGCTGAAGCAGAATGCCAAGGCTGACTTCGTGGTCTATGGACTGGCTGCCTTGGACTGCCTTACTGGCCACCTTGAGGATTCGCTGAAACACCTGCAGGAAGCCCTTCGCTTGAACGCGCAACTACGGTTCCAGGCGCGCAACGACTCCGACTTCCAGAATCTGGCGGAGGATCCGCGCTTCACAGAACTGCTCTATCCCGATCCCGGCGCTGAACTGGGCTCTTCAGACAGTGGTCTGGGCGAAGAAGAACCAGTTTAGCCAGCGGCACATTACTCGATGGAAACGAAAGCCGCCGAGCTTCGGTTAACGGAGATGACCATCCGCGAAAACGGTCTGCGCGTCGTCGCCATTGGCGGCGGGACCGGCCTTTCCACGCTGTTGAAGGGGCTGAAGCGTTTCGTGCTCTGGCCCTCGGAATTTCCGACGCAAGCTGAGTTGCCCATGATCCGCGATCTGAGCGCGGTGGTCACGGTCAGCGACGACGGTGGCTCCAGCGGACGCCTGCGCAAGGAGCTCAACATGCTTCCGCCGGGCGACATTCGCAACTGCATCGTGGCTCTCAGTGAGGATGAGGCTCTGCTATCGAAAGTTTTTCGCCATCGTTTTGATAAAGGCTCGGGTCTCGAGGGGCACAGTTTCGGAAACCTGTTTCTCGCGGCGCTCACGTCGCTGACTTCCGATTTTTCGGAAGCGGTGCGGCTCTCGTCCGAGATTCTCCTTACTCGAGGCCATATCTATCCGGCAACCACGTCGAACATTGAACTCGAAGCGCTCATGGAAGACGGCACGCGGGTTCGCGGCGAAACCAATATCACCGCCAGCAAGGGGCGCATCTGCGAACTGTCTCTGGTCCCGCCCGACGTGGGACCGATGCCACAAACGTTGGAGGCCATTGCCAACGCCGATTTGATTACAATCGGGCCCGGGTCATTGTTCACCAGCCTTATTCCCAACCTGCTGGTGCGCGGCATTGCCAAGGCGATTGTGCAATCGCCCGCCACCAAGGTCTACATCTGCAACCTTATGACTCAGGCGAATGAGAGCCTGGGACTAACGGCCGCAGACCACATCCGCGCCCTCAACAAGCACGCTCAGAAACAGATCTTCGACTTCGCGCTCCTCAATCGCACTTGCGCCTCGGCGGAACTGCAAGCGAAGTACGCCAGCGAGGGAGCCTGCCAGATTGAGAATGATTTTGAAGCGATCGAAGCGCTGGGCGTGATTCCGGTTCTTGGCGACTACCTCGAAGAAGCAGGAGTCGCCCGCCACAATACCTCGCGCGTTGCAAGGGACCTGATGCAACTGATGGCGCAGCGCCCCGCGCCCGATCGCAATTAGCGAGTTCAGAAAGTGCATGTCGGGACAGTCGCCCCGGCTGTGCGTTAAGCGAAGCTCGACGAGACTCGGACTGAGTTCCACCATAGCTAGCCTTGCCCGTTGGCTTCCTGTATCGTGAGTCTTCGATTGTCGCAGTCTCAGCATTCCATTGAACATGCGTTTCCTCTTCTCGGTAATCACGGTTCTGCTATTCACGTTAGCCGGGAGTCACGCCCAAAGCGCTCCCGAAGAAGGCGGCCACGAACTTCAGATCTGGGCTGGAGGAGGCCACTCGGTTAGTGGTGGTCGAGGTAACATTTCAGCCTTCAACGCCGGCCTGCGTTACGGATGGATCCTCACAGGCCCTCACCTTCCCGGCGTTCTTCGCGGAAGATTTGAATATGCTGTCGACGCGGTCCCAGTTTTCTTCGTCTTCCAACCTGCGAATACCGCTTACGGAGCGGGGTTCGATCCGCTCGGACTCAAGTGGAATTTTGAACGTCGCGGACGACTATCTCCTTATCTCGAATTGTGCGGGGGAACGTTGTTCACCAATCATGATGTTCCGGCGGGAACGAACACTGTGAACTTCACCGACCAGGCCGCATTCGGCGTGCACATCCTCGGCGCGAAGCGCAACGTGAGCGTGGAATTGCGCTACATGCACATCTCGAACGCCGGGCTGGCCACGCCAAATCCGGGGACAAACACGGTCCAAGTAAGGCTGGGATTCGGGAAGTTTCTCAATAGGCGCTAGGCACGCAGCGAAAAACATCCCTTCTGATCCATGATTCTGGTCGATTCCAACATACCGATGTATTTGATCGGCTCGCCAAGTCCTCAAAAAACCGACACCCAGCGGTTGCTGGAAAAATTAGTCAGTGAACGCCAGCGTCTGGTTACTGACGCTGAAGTTCTCCGGGAAATCATGCACCGGTACACACCGATCAATCGCCGTCACGACATCCAACCCGCTTTCGACGCACTTCTTAACGTGGTGGACGAGGTCTTCGCCATTGAAGGTTCAGTCATTGAACGAGCCAAGCAGATCGTCCTCAGCTACCAGCGGCTATCCGCGCGCGACGCCGTGCATTTGGCCGTGATGGAGCAGCACGGCATCGACCGGATCTTAACCTTCGATGCGCACTTCGACGGCTTCCCCGGCATCACGCGACTGTGCTAAACGAAGCGGTTACGTGTCGGGGCAGGTTGCGGCCCTCGTGTTCGCCAGCTATTCTTCTCCCTTATGTCCACGCTCGTCGAATGCGTTCCCAATTTTTCTGAAGGCCGCGACAAATCCAAAGTTGACGCGATCGTCGACGCCATGAAGATGCCCGGCGTCTACCTGCTGGATCGTGAGATGGACTCCGATCACAACCGCTGCGTCATTACGCTGGCCGGCGAGCGGGAAGCCATTCAGGAAGCGGCCATCCGCGGCGTGGGCAAAGCCGCGGAATTCATCGACCTCAACGTTCATACTGGCGCGCATCCCCGCATGGGCGCCACCGACGTGGTTCCCTTCATCCCCATCGACGGCGTGACCATTGAAGATTGCGTAGCCATGGCTTGCCACGTGGGGGAGGAAATCTGGAAACGCTATCGCATTCCGGTTTATCTTTACGAATCCGCCGCCCGCATTCCGGAACGGCAGGGGCTAGAAAATATTCGGCGCGGGCAGTTCGAAGGCATCCGCGCCGAGGTCGCCACCAATCCCGCGCGCTGTCCGGACATTGGCGAGCCTTGCGTGCATCCAACCGCAGGCGCGACCGCTGTCGGCGCGCGCAAGTTTCTGATTGCCTACAATGTTTTTCTCAACACGCCCAACGTCGATATCGCCAAGAAAATTGCCAAGGCGGTGCGCTTCTCGAACGGCGGCATGCGGTTTGTGAAGGGCGCCGGCTTCCTGGTACGCGGCTTGGCGCAGGTTTCCATGAACCTTACCGACTTCGAACAGACGCCCATCCACCGTGTGTTTGAGATGGTGAAGCGCGAAGCCGCCCGCTACGGTGTGGCGCCGTTGTCGAGCGAGATCGTCGGTCTGATTCCGAAGAAAGCTTTGGAAGAAGCCGCGGAGTGGTTCCTGCAGGTCGAGAACTTTGATTCGTCCCTGATTCTTGAAAATCGCCTGATGGCCGTCATGGGCGGAAAGATGGTGGTGGGCGGGCTGCGTGCCGGAGTGGAGCCGTTCGTCGAACAACTAGCCGCGCCGACCGCCACGCCGGGAGGTGGCAGCGCTTCGGCTGCCGCGGCGGCCATGGCCGCAGGCCTCGCCAATATGGTGGCGTCCATGTCCCGCGGCAAGAAGGCTTATCTGCAATACGAAGCACAACTCAGCGCAGCCATCGCGCGTCTCGCTCCGTTGCGGGAAGAACTGAAAGTCGCAGTCGACGCCGATGCCGACTCCTACAACTCCGTGATGGCGGCTTACAAGCAAGCGAAGACCGCCGCGGATGAAAAGTCGGCGGAGGCCGCCATCGAAGCTGCTTTGAAAGGGGCGACCGCAGTTCCGCTGAGTGTCGCCGAAAAGGCCTACGAAGTCGCTTCCATTGCGAAATCGCTGGAACCGATTACAAATCCAAATATGAAATCGGACCTGACGACCGCGCTGGCGCTAGCGGGAGCTGCCCGCACTGGCGCGTTGGCCAATGTGGAGATTAACTTGGCTTCGTTGAAAGATCAGGCCTTCGTCGCGGAAGTTCGCCGCCGCACCGGAGCCCTCGCGTAGAAACTCTGCTGACAACGTTTTGACAGCCATTGACAAAGACGTAACAAGTTATGTCCTGCGGGCATGTACTTTTGTTCTCCTGCGGGGCGTGCAAGTAAAATACAATAGAGCGATCTAATAACGATAAGGCCTGATCGTGCATCCAAAGTTAAAAGGACGTTACCCTTCTATTCTGTGATTCGAGGCGTTATGAAACTTTTTAGGATTTGCTTGGCTTCTCTGCTTTTGGCGAGCATGGCCTATGCCATGCCGCTGAATTCTTCGGCCCGCTCCTGCGTTCCCGCTGACGTGCTGCAAATCATCTCGGTGGACTATCGCGCGCTGAAAGACTCGCCGACGGCGATGGCGCTGAAACAGCAACTGCTACCCGAAAACATCAAGCAGTTTGAGGCCGCTCTGAAATCCATTGGGCTCGATCCGGAGAAAGATGTCGACACCCTGACTTTCGCCTCGTTCCACGCCGGAAAGCAAGGTGTGAAGACCGTCGGAGTAGCGGCCGGGCCATTCGACCGCAAGGCGATCCTCAAAAAGATGAAGCTGCAAAAGTTTACGCCCAAGAAATATGGAACCGCCGAACTCTATCCGATGGACGGCGGCTTCGTGATGAGCTTCCTGGATGACAGCACGCTTTTGTTCGGCGACGGAACTTCCATTCGCGTCGCGCTCGATACCAGCAACGGCCAGGTTCTCGGACTCGATACCAACGGGGATATGGCCGACATGATGTCGAGCGTCGATTCGGCGCCAGTGTGGAGTATTCTCGACCAGCAAGGCACGCAGAATGCGATGCACTCAGCGATGGGCGACGCCTCACAGATTGCGGACTACGACACCGTTAAGAAGCGCTTGCTGGGCTCGCGCTACACGTTAAACTTCACCAGCGGCGTGGCCTTTGATATGACCGTTGTCACTTCCGATACCACTACGGCCTCCACCGTTTCGTCCCTGCTCAAAGGCTACATGCTCTACAAAAAGCTGAGCGCCACACCGGCAGAAAAAATTGCGGTGGAGAATACCGCGGTCGATTCCGATGGTGCCAACGTGCAACTGCACTTCAAAGCCAACGATCAGCAATTTCAGTCCCTGATGCACTCGGATCTGTTCGCCGCAGTCACGCACTAAGTCTTGGTCCGATGCGCTGCGCGTCATTGACTCCGACCACCGAACGCGGACCCGCGACACTCGATCCATTTCCGAATTGCCACACGACCCGATGGTTGTTGGCGCGCGCAACCCAATCGGGAGAAGATCAGGCGATGGACTTTCGCAATTCGCGACGAAGAATTTTTCCCGAGGCAGTTTTCGGAACAGCTTCCACAAAATGCACTTCGCGCGGCTGCTTGTAGTGGGTAAGCCGGTCGGCGACGAATGCGCATAGTTCGTCTCCCAGCTTCCGACTTGCGACAAATCCATCGCGTAAGGCGACGAAGGCCACCGGAATCTCTCCGGCTGCGGCGTCCGCGCGGCCGACCACGCCGCATTCCTTTACGGCCGGGTGTTCCAGCAATACGCCTTCGACTTCAGCCGGCGCCACGGGGAAGCCCTTGTACTTGATCATTTCTTTGCGTCGGTCCACTACGCGGTAGAAGCCTTCCTTGTCGCGTGTGACAATATCCCCCGACCAGTACCAGCCGTCCCGCAGGACCGCCGCCGTGGCTTCCGGTTCCCGCCAGTAGCCGAGCATGAATTGCGGACCGCGCATCACCAACTCTCCTGGCAGGCCCGATGGGGCTTCGGTCAGATCGTCAGGCGTCTCCCCGGGATCAATGTCGTACTGCGACAGCACGCGACAGTCGGTGCCAGCGACCGGATGGCCGATCGAGTCCGGGCGATAAAGCTCCGGCTGGAGAAATCCCACGTGCGTGACTGGCGATGCTTCGGTCATGCCGTATCCCTGGCACACCGGAATGTTGGTCAGCGCGGTGAAGCGGCGGGCCAGGTCGGGAGCAAGCGGCGCCGCCCCAGACTTGATCCATTGCATCTGATGATCGCGGGGGAATTTTCCGGTCTCGGCTGCTTGGCAAAGGGCATTGATCGCGGGCGGCACGAGCGGCGCGGTAGTAATGGCTTCGTCAACCAGAAGCATCAACAACGTCTGTACGTTGAAGCGCGCCATCAGCACAAGTTTCGCTCCCAGGATCAGCCCCGGATTGAGAATCACGTTCAGGCCGTAGATGTGATAGAGCGGAAGGCAGCAAAGGATGTTGTCGCGAGAATTTAGCGCTGAGCCCTTGGGCCCAAGAAACTGATAGACGTTCGCGATGAGATTGAAATGCGAAAGCATTACGCCCTTGGGCAGGCCCGTCGTCCCGCTCGAATACGGAAGCGCGGCCAGCGTCAGTTCCGAAGCTTGATCCGGCTTGGGATAGTGCGCTGCTGCCGCATGAAACAGGTTGGCAAAAGGCTCGGCGCCCGCTGCCGCTTGGCGTATCGTGTAAACGCGGCGGAGTCTTGGCAATCCTGCGAGGTTGATGCCCTCAATGTTTCCGCCATCCGTGATCAACAGCACAGCGCCCGAGTTCTCCAGTTGATAGCGAACTTCCCGCTCGCGGTAGGTTGGATTGAGCAGGGTCGGAATCGCTCCCGCCAGCGTGGCGGCGTGGTAGGTTACACAGAATTCCCATGAATTCATCAGAAAGATGGCAATCACGTCCCCCGGCTTGATGCCGTTTGCGATCAATCCGTGGGCCACGGTCTCGACCATCTCTCCATATTCGGCATAGGTGACCCGCCGTCCGCAAGACGTATCGACTAATGCAGTTTTCCCCGCATTGCGGCGGCAGGAGTCGAGCACAACGTCATGCAGGAACAAATTATGTGGATCTGCGTAGAGCTGAGTGCGCAGCATTGCGATGAGAATTGTAAATGGAATAGGCGGTCGCAACGAATGTATTGCAGCGAACCGAACTAGCTGGCTAGCCTGCGCAAAAATTCCTGCTCATCCATGCGGTACTTGAAGGCTTTGCGCCCATCGATAAAGACCACGGGCACTTCGTCGTTGAACTGTCTTCGCAGTTCGGAGTCGGAATCGACATCGACTTCCTGCCAGATGAATCCTCCGCGGCGCGAAAGCTTCGACAAGCTCTCTTTCACCACTTCGCACAGGTGGCATCCTTTACGGGAGTAAACAGTTACGGTGCGCGGCTCTGGCATGCCGGGAGATTCTAGCGCGTACAAATGCCGTTTTTCCAGCAACAAACGGAATCAGGCTGCACCGTCTCCCCTCTGCAGGTCTAATGGCTGGACCTTCAGGCCTCTTGAAAGACGCGTGATTACGATCATTGTCGAAGGTAAAGACCTCTGCTATTTAAAAATACAAACCCAGGGAAAAACTGGGCTCCTCTTACATTCTTACCGAGCACCATTGGGTCACCATGGCCAAACGACGTGCGGACTCGATTCTCTGTATTGGCAATAATCCGGTGTACTTGAATCTGCGTTGTTTGCGACTCCGCCAAAATGGTTGGACCGTGCTCAGTTCGGGCAACGGACACGAGGGAATTCTGCGGTTTGCCCGTGAGGTGGTGGATGCGGTAGTTGTGGATCTCAACCATGACGGGTCCGAGGCTGCACTCATCACCGGAGAACTGAAGCGTCTGCGCAACGAAGTACCCATTGTTCTTGTGATTTCGGATGAGAAGCCACTCGCGCCCGGTACCACACAACAAGCCAGTGCCGTGATCTTAAGGTCGCAAGAGGAACTCAAATTGGTCGAAACTCTGAAGACCCTACTGCCAAGCTCACGAAAGTAGTGGCTTCCATTTGAAAATGTCGTGAGAGATCGCCGGTTCAAAGCTGCTGGGGCCCGCCCTGGCGGCGAAGCGGTAGAATCCATCCATGCAAGAGCATCCGCCAAAACCACTCCATGGGAAGACCGCGCTTATCACCGGTGGCGCCCTGCGTCTGGGGCGCGCCTCTGCGATGGCTTTGGCACAAGCTGGCGCTGACGTGGCCATCACTTTCCGGAACTCTGCTCTGGAAGCTCGTAAGACAGTCGTGGATTTGTCCGGATTCGGCGTGCGCGCGTTCGCCCTGCGCTGCGACGTCACCGACGAAACCAGCGTCCGGGAGACGATGAAAGAGGCCGGGCGCGAACTGGGCCGCATCGACATTCTCGTGAATAACGCCGCGAACTACGAAACAGCGGCATTCGACAAGCTCACCGTCAAACAGTGGGATACGATTTTCGCCTCCAATACCCGCGGTCCGTTTCTGGTGTCGCGGGAAGCGCTGAAGTGGATGCGCAGGCAGCGGCGCAAGGGCGAGAAGATTGAAGCAAAGATTATCAACATGGGATCGCTGGGGGGCTTGCGTCCCTGGCCCACTCACGCCCACTATTGCTCTTCGAAGGCGGCCTTGCACATGTTGACCAAGGTAATGGCCAAGGCCCTGGCCCCCGAAATCGCGGTGAACGCCGTGGCTCCAGGGATGATTGATTTGGGCGAGAAGTCTGCGGCTGCGTTCATGCGGCGCATGGCAAAACAGACGCCGATGGCACGAAACGGACGCGCGGAGGAAATTGCCGGGGTGGTCTTGTTTTTCGCGACCGCGCCACAATTCGTCACAGGCCAGATTTTGGCGGTTGACGGCGGACTCGGTCTTTGAAGATCCGGAGCTCAGCCGCGGGCAGGCCGATTTCTGCTGTCCCATTGAGCCTGGTCTTTCTTTACAAACGAAACCATCTCGCCTTGCAAGCTTCCGCTGGCCATCTCAAGACAACCAGACCCAGAAATAGCCATTGCTCCACACTCGCGGTATATTGAGGCGAATGAAGAAATCGAAACGCGGAAGTCCTCCGGCGGCATCCTCGAAAAAGCGCAGCTCTTCTCTTTCGCCTTACGGTTCTGGGTCGGTGGCCGGCCCTCGGATTGCCATTGCAATCATGGCAGCGGGCAAGGGCACGAGGCTGAAATCGCAACTTCCTAAAGTATTACATGAAGTAGGTGGGAAGCCCCTGCTCGGGCACGTGATTGAGGCCGCGAAGCGCATCGTTCCTGCACAAGATATATATGCCATCATCGGCCACGAGGCTGAGCGAGTACGCACGGCCATGCACCCTACCGGCGTCAACTTTGTTCTGCAACCCGAGCAGCGTGGCACCGGGCACGCTCTCCTAATGGCTCGCGAGGCTCTGGCGGGATACGACCATGTCATCGTGCTCTCGGGAGATGCCCCGCTGATCACGCCGGAAACGATTGGCCGGCTGCGCAATTTTCATCTGGAAGAACAGGCCGCCATGACCTTGCTGAGCGCCGAACTCGAGACTCCGACGGGTTACGGCCGGGTCCTGCGGAAGTCGCCGCGCAGCGCCGAAGTGCGAGCGATTGTCGAAGAGAAGTCCGCTAGCCCGGCGCAAAAAAAGATTCGCGAAATTAATTCCGGCTTTTATGTTTTCGCGGTCAGAGAACTCTACGGCAACATCGGAAAACTTTCGACGGCCAACGCGCACGGCGAATATTACCTGACCGACATGGCGGATGTTCTGCGAAGGGCGCGGCAGCGGGTGGTCGCCTTCAAGACCTCGGACGCGGCTGAAGTTTTGGGCGGCAACACGCGTGCGGAATTGGCCGACATCGACGAAAAAATGCGCCTGGCCAAGTGCCGTCAGCTGATGGCGGACGGCGTCACAATTTTCTATCCGGCGACCTGCGTCATCGACGCTGACGTGGAAATCGCCGCCGATACCGTAATTGAGCCCTACGTACAATTGCTGGGAAAAACCCGCATCGGTAGCGGCTGCCACGTGCGTTCCTACAGCGTGATTCGTGACGTCGAAATGGAAGATGGGGTTATGATACTTCCCGCATGCGTGATGGACGACGCACGCATCGGAGCGGGCGCGACCGTCGGCCCCTATTCGAGGCTCCGCCCAGGAACTGAAATCGGCGAAGGCGCGCACGTGGGAAATTTCGTCGAGACCAAGAAAATCAAACTGGGCAAAGGATCGAAGGCCAACCATCTGACCTACCTCGGAGATGCCGAGATCGGCGCGGGCGTAAACATCGGCGCCGGGACCATCACCTGCAACTACGACGGCATGCACAAACATAAAACCGTGATCGAAGACGGCGTGTTCATCGGCAGCGACAGCACCCTGGTGGCGCCGATCCGCGTGGGCCAGGGCGCGTATGTTGGCGCAGCCTCGTGCCTAACGGACGATGTTCCCGCGAACGCCCTGGCCCTTGGCCGAGCCCGCCAGACCGTCAAGGAAGGATGGGCTGCGGAGAAGCGCGCCGCTCAAAAGAAATGATTCGACGGGAAAATTTGGAAAGGGTGCCTACCCTTCTCGCGCCTTTCGCGAGAGGAGCCTGCCCTAAGCTTGCCGAAGGGCGAGGATTTGACTCAAGGTTCGTGGAGAAATTGTGTGTGAAGCTCTATTGCACCGCACTATTCTTTTTCTCTCCACTTTCCCCCGGCAGCTTCTGCTTCACGAAGAAACTCCAGATTACCTGGTTGGCATTCGGATCGGGACTGGTCTTCCCAATGGTCTTCTCGACCTCGTATTGTTCTCCGCCCGGCCACGTATTCCCGGCGCCTTTCACGCTGTAAAGCACGACCTGCGCGTTGTCGTGGCAGCCGTTGTAAGTATCGACCCGGACCTCCATGCCGCCCTTTTCGTGCGAAGGCAACTTACCCTTCTCCGGCTTTTCTTCGCAGCGATCGATCTTCGCCCACGCCTTCGCACTGTCTTCCACGGAGACGACCGGCAAGCTCAGGTTATGCTCGGTGCCGCCACCGAAGGGAACAACTGGGTCGGAGGTGCCATTTATCAGCAGCATCGACACCGGACGCGGAGGCAGGCAGATCATGGTCTTCGGCATCGCCGCACCCACAGCGGCAACTGCGGCAAGCCGGTCGCCGAGCGCACACCCCAGGCGCAGGCTCATGAAGCCACCTTCCGAAAGCCCCGCCGCGTAGATTCGCGACGTGTCCACGGAGAACTTCATCGGCAGCTGGTCCAGCATCTGGTTGAAGAAGGCCACGTCATCTGCGGGAGTTCCTCTGCCCTGCTGGCTCGGCTGGCCACTCTGCGGTTGCTGTTGCCCGCCGCCTCTCGGATAGCCTCCACCACCGCCGGGATAGCCACCTCCGCCACCGGGATAACCGCCGCCGGGGTAGCCTCCGCCTCCTCCGTATCCGCCCCGCCGTCGCCCCGGGCCCATCGGCATGGAGCGGCGCTCTTCCGCATGCACTCCCACGTTCCACCGCCCGTGCAGGGCGGAAGGATAGACGGCGATGATCCCATCTTTATCCGCTAGTTCGTTGAACCGCGTCAGCCGCTCGATGTCTTCTGGATCTTGATTCATCCCATGTAGCAGCATCACTACCGGATAGCGCTGCTGAGGATCGTAGCCTTTGGGCAAGCGGACCATGAAGTTGCGATCCACATCGTCGACCGTCACCTTTTCCTTGGTTTCCTGCGCCGAGAGCGCGGAAGCGGCACACAGGAGCGCCAGAATGGCCACGGCAGCCAGCGAACGCAAAGCGTACAAATGTCCAGCTTTCATCGAGTCTCCAGAAAAATGATTGAGAATTCCAACCACACTAATACTCTTGCTTGGAAGCATCCTATCCGCCTTTTAGTTGGCCGTAGCACGGAACTTTCCTGTTCGGGGTTGCGTACCTTCTATCGAGCGCGGTTGAGCCCTCGGCAATCAAAGCAAACCGAGCGGAAGGAGAACTACCATGGACGGAATCACTGGCCTTGCAGCGGTCATCATGATTTTCGGAATGCCCACAGCCATACTGGGCATGTACACCTTTTATCGCGTGCGTAAACTGCGCACCGAAGAGCGACTGGCGGCCATGCAGCGGGGCGTAAGCGTCCCCATGGAGCCCGACCTTACAGAGGCGGCTCACTCCCGCCGCGCTGGAATTTTGCTTGTCGCCGGCGCTGTCGGCTACATGCTGGCCTTCTCGATCGTCGCGAGATTCGAACCCGACGCCCTGATAGCTGGCGCCTTCGGAGCCATCCCCTTCGCCCTGGGACTTGGCTACTTGCTGGATTCGACGCTAATACGCCGCGACGCCCGGGTATCGCAAGCGTGAGAGTTTCGTGTCGAGCGATGGTGAGAGATGTGAGATGTAGCAGGTGAGTTGTAGCGGGGTCGAGGTAGCGGGTCAGATGAAGCGGGTGCCCCACCCTTCTCGCGTTTTTCGCGAGAGGGTGGGGTCTTTGATTTTCACTGCCCAATCAGAAACTTGAACTGCGCCTCACTCAGCGGCACCACGCTGAGCCGTCCCTGCCGCGCCAGCGGCGAATCTGCAAAGAGCTTGTTCGCTTTCGCCTCTGCCAGCGAAACGGGCTTCGAATTGGCCTTGCCAACCTTAATCTTCACTTGCGGATTTTTCGCATCCGTCACGTCCACCGAAACCACAGTCGCAGTCCCCACCGCGCTCTTTTCATCTCCGGTGTGATAAATCACCAGCCGGTCTCCCGCCTTCATCCCACGCATATTCTTGAGTGCGACCGGATTCGAAACCCCATCCCAAATGGTCGTTTTTTCCTTCTGCAGATCCGCAAAGGAATACGTGGATGGCTCGGTTTTCAGCAGATAATCCATCGCGTCCTCGATCCTTAGAATTTCGGCGCGGCAAAACTTAAACCCTGCGCAGCTACGACTTGCTAATTCGGCTTGCGGTTCGGATCCGTTGGCGGAGGCGGTTGCTTGGGCGCGTTCGGATCCTTGGCATGATCGTCATATATTGAGAATTGCCCCTGCGGCCGCTTCAGCTTGATCGTGATATCTGTAGTCGGCTTCTGGATGTCGTAATCTTCGCCGAACGTCTGAAATCCAGTAGCCAGCACCTGCACCCGGAGCATGCCATAGGGAATTCCATCAAAAGCCGTCTTTCCTTCTGGATCGGTCTTCAACTCCATGTCCCCGCGCTCCTGCTTGCCCTTGGCAGTCACGGCGTGAAGGATGACCGCCGCGTTGCGCACCGGCTTCCCGTTGTCGTCCTTGATGACCAGGAAATGCGCATAGCAACTTGGCTCCTCGTCCGCGTCTTTTTGCCCGAGGGCCGTGCCCGTCATCGCGAACGCCGCCAGCCCCACCATCGCCCCAATTACAAATTTCTTCATGCCAGCCATTTTATGCAGACGCGCTCCGCCTGTCATCCCATATCCCTGGGCTCTTTTACAATGCAGAAATGAAGGTTTGGGACATAATCATCATCGGAGGCGGCCTCGTCGGCCTCTCGCTGTCGTTGGCATTGCGCAGGCGCGGCCGCAGCGTTCTGGTCGTCGAGCGCGGAGAGCCGGGCCGCGAGGCCTCCCACGCCGCGGGCGGCATGTTGGTCGAATGCAGCCTGGAAACTCCCGCCGCTCTTCAGCCCCTTGCCATCGCCAGCGCCCGCATGTATGCCCAGTTTGCGCAAGAAATCGAACTCGAATCGGGGATGACTGTCGATTTGCGTGATCACGGGACGATCGTGTTTCCTCCTCCCGAGCATGTCTACGAGCGCCCGGGATTTACGCTCGAAACCTTGCTTCCGCATCCCTTGAGCGAACTCGAGCCCGCGCTCGCCGATCTCAAACGTCCTGCCTTCTATCTGAAAGAACGCAGCGTCGATCCGCGAGCGCTTTCAGCGGCCGCATGGAAAGCCGCGAAGCGTCGCGGCGTCGATTTTTCTTCCGGCGACGAGGTCACCGCCCTCAGCATGGTCGAAGGCCGCGCGGCTGGCGTGAAAACTGCGAAGACCGCATTCCACGCCGCCAAAGTTGTCAACTGTGCCGGCGCTTGGGCGGGCCAGATCGCGCCTCACCTTTTTCCTACGCGTCCGGTCAAAGGACAAATGCTCTGCCTGCTAATGCCTTCACGCACGCTGCTGAAACACGTCATCCGCGCGCCCGAAACCTATCTCATCCCACGTAGCGACGGCCGCCTTCTGGTCGGTGCCACCGTGGAAGAAGCCGGATTCGATAAACGCACCGACCTCGCCACCATCCAGCGCTTCCATCGCGCCGCGCTTGAACTCGTTCCCGAACTGCGCAACGGCAAGATTCTGGAAAGCTGGGCGGGGCTGCGACCAGGCACTCCCGATGGCCTGCCCATTCTCGGCGCTACCGCAACTCCTGGTTATTTCGTCGCCACGGGCCATTTCCGCGACGGCATACTGCTCGCCCCCATCACAGCGGAAATAATGGCCGCCATCCTCGAAGGCCGCACGCCGGAACAAGACATCGCTCCGTTCTCGCCGATGAGGTTTCAGTAAACGCTCGCATTAATTTCAGAGCCATTACCGCGAAGGACACGAAGTACCACGAAGGATTGATTCATATTTCCTTCGTGAACCTTCGTGTCCTTCGTGGTCCATGATTTGGTTTTGCAGTGTCACGCCGCCGGCGACGAACGCCCCGTTCCAGTTCGCGCTATACTGATTCGTTTCCTGGACTCTCGATCCGCTACCTAGCATTGTCCGCCGAGATTGTCTGCCCAGATCACAGAAAGGATCATCCTATGGCATCGCCTGCAGTCGATTTTGCCCGCAATAATCAGCAGCGTTTCCTGAATGAATTAAAAGATCTGCTCCGCATTCCCAGCGTCAGTACCCTCGAAGAACACAAGCCCGACATAAAAAAGGCCGCCGACTACGTGGCCAACGAACTGCGCCGCATCGGCATGGAGAACGTTGAGGTCATCCCCACCAAGGGTCATCCGCTTATCTACGCCGACTGGCTGCACGCGGCGGGAAAGCCCACAGTTCTTTGCTACGCGCACTATGACGTCCAGCCTCCCGATCCGCTGGACGAATGGCACACGCCGCCCTTCGAGCCCACCGAGCGCAACAACAACGTCTACGCGCGCGGCGCGGTTGACGACAAAGGCCAGCTCTGGATGGAAGTGAAAGCCTTGGAGTCTCTGATGCAAGCCGGCGGCGGCAAGCTTCCCATTAACGTAAAAGTAATTTTCGAAGGCGAAGAGGAGGTTGGCGGCGAATCCATCGACCAATACATCGTCAAACAAAAAGCCAAGCTGAAAGCAGACTTCGCGCTGGTCTGCGATACGGAACTGTTTGCGCCCGATCTTCCGACGTTGTGCGTCGGCTTGCGCGGACTGGTCTACACCGAGATCGAAGCCAAGGGCGCGATGATCGACTTGCACTCCGGCGTATACGGAGGCGCGGCGCCGAATCCTTTCTTCGCGCTCATCGAGATCATCAGCAAGCTGAAAGATGCCAAGGGAAAGATCTTGATTCCCGGCTTCTACAAAGGCGTGAAAGCTCCCACCGCCGCCGAACTGAAAGCTTGGAAGCGCCTGCCGTTCAACGAAGAGAAGTACCGCAAAACCGAAGTCGGCTCGAAGGTTCTCACCGGCGAGCCCGGCTATTCAGTTCTCTATCGCACCTGGGCGCGGCCAACCCTTGAGGTTCATGGCATGCCCGGAGGCTTCATCGGCGCCGGCGCCAAGACCGTGATCCCCGCCAAGGCAACGGCAAAAGTCTCGATGCGGTTGGTTCCCAATCAGGATGCCGACGACATCTTTAAAAAGTACTCAGCCTATGTGAAGAAGCTGACACCCAAAGGCATCGAAACCAAAATCACAGTCCATAGCAAGGGTCCCGCGGCCGTCGTCGACACCAACAATCCTTACATCGAGGCCGCGACCGAAGCGCTGCACGACACCTTCAAGAAAAACACGGTGTTTATCCGCTCTGGCGGTTCCATCCCCATCGTCACCGGCTTTCAGGATGTGCTGAAGATTCCATCTGTCATGATGGGCTTCGGTCTGCCCGACGACAACTTGCACGCTCCCAACGAAAAGTTTCACATTCCGAACTTTTACCGCGGAATCGAAACCATCTGCAGGTTCTTCGAAAAGCTCGGGAGCTAGGTCCAGCAGGTATTGTTGGCAGAGCAGAAATGTCAGTGCAGCAGAGAGCGCCCTTCGCGGGCGCTTTTTTATTTCAATGTCG
The DNA here is from genome assembly GCA_036269595.1 of Candidatus Sulfotelmatobacter sp. GTDB lineage: Bacteria > Acidobacteriota > Terriglobia > Terriglobales > Acidobacteriaceae > Sulfotelmatobacter. Next base: position 3,295 of record DATBEI010000067.1, on the reverse strand, counting down.
ACTTAGATTTACAAAACCTTTCGGATCGCACGTTCAGAAGCGAGCCGATTCAGATTCCCGCATACCATGCATAACCGCCCTCAGGCGCCGCGGAACCAAGGCCTTTGCCGAAGCGTTTGAGAGAGTCGGTGACGGTCAGGCGGGTGATAAATTTCACGCTTTTGTAGCCCAGCTGGCGGGGCACGCGCAGCCGGAGCGGGCCGCCAAAGCCCACGGGAAGATCACCATCATTCATCGCCCAAGTGAGGAGAGTTTGCGGGTGCCGGGCATCGGCCATGTCGATACTCTCCCACCAGTCGGGATCGATCGAAAAGTAAACGACGTAGCGCGCCTGCGGCAAAGCTCCAGCGGCGTTGAGGACATCGACCAGCGGCGTTCCGATCCACTCAGCTATGTAAGACCATCCTTCTTCGCACACTACCTCGGTGATCTGGCTGCGCATGGGAAGACTCTTCAGGTCGGAGAGCGAGAGCGACATGGGCCGCGCCACCATTCCGTCGACCGCGAGCCGCCAATCCGCAAAGCCGCCAGCCTGGAGCCGTTTGAAGGCATCATTCAAGGGCGGCATCTCATTGGCCAATGGTGTCGTGGAGATCATGCTGCGCGGAAACTCGCGAGCGAGTGAATGCCTGGTCAGAAGCCGCTGGGCGGCGTAAGTCAGCGTTTCGCCCGGACCGTAAATCCCGCCACTATCCGGCGGAACTAGTCCATAGCGCTGCGCCACCTTCGACGCCGCAGCCAGCCCTGTGACTCCCGCGGTCGCGGCGACGCCCGCAGTGACAAACTTCCGGCGTGAGATTTTGCTCATGGTCGCTCCTCAGGCACGGCGGCAACGCCGATGATCATCGAGCGCGTGCGCCTCCAGAATCCAGCCAAGATCACCATTCCGATGTGCACTATGAGAAAGATCAGCAGAAATATAGAGACAAAGAAGTGAAGAGTGCGCGCCGATTGTCGTCCCCCCAAAATATTCACGGCGGCAGGGAAAACGGAATTGAAACCCGGTGACAATGCCAAGCCGGTCACGATCACCAGCGGGAAGAAAACGAAGATCACCGCCAGATATGTGATCCTCTGGACCATGTTGTAGGAAGATGCCTCGGCTTGGTCCGGCCGCTTGAAGCGCACATGCTTTGCGATCACCGCCCGGAACGATTGCCAGGTTCGGTCCCCCGGCGCGGGAAATAGGTTGCTGCGGAAGTGTCCGGTCCAAAATCCCCAGATGGCATAAGCCAGTCCAGTTAGCAGTGCCGCCCATGCGGCTTGAAAGTGGAGATAGCGGCTCCAACCATTTTGATCGGGAAGGACATAGCCATAACCCGTGGGGACCACCGAACGGGAAGAGGGGATCGGTATTTTAAATAGCGGGCGAGTGCGCACATTGCCAGTTTCGCCCCAGTAAAAACGAGGATGAGAGATCACGATCTCAGTCCCGCTTACCAATAAAGCAAAGAAGCAGACTGCCGTGATCCAGTGCGTCACACGAACCAAGGCAGCATGCCGGGGCAAGTCCGAATTTCGGAGATAAGCAACGTCGGACACGCTGGGAAGGATAGCACAGCTGCCAAGTCGGGCATTCCGGCTAGTGAATTTACTGCTTCCCCTTGCTAACCGAGAGGAGGAGCGTTAGTCTAACTCGGTAACCGAGAGGAGATCGGGGTGAGCAAGCCTTCCGATTTGGTCCAGGGAACACTGGACATGCTGATCCTAAAGATTGTCGCACTGGAACCGATGAACGGTTGGGCCATCAGCCAGCGCCTAAAACAGATCTCCAGCGACGTTCTGGGAGTCAGCGACGGTTCCCTTTATCCGGCTCTGCACAAACTCGAACGCCGCGGATGGATCACCGCTCAGTGGAAGTCGAGTGGAAACAATCGCCGCGCCAAGTTCTATTCCCTGACACGTCTTGGGCGAAAGCAATTGGAACACGAAACCGCCAACTGGAACCGGATCTCCTCCGCAATCTCCGGCATTGTAAAGCTCAAGGAGGCGTGAACATGAGCTTGGCACAATGGCTGTACACGCTGCCTTTGCATCTCCGAGACCGATTTCGCGGCAAGCAGGTAGACCAGGAACTCAGCGACGAACTGCGCGACCATCTTGAGCAGCAGATTCAAGTCAATCGCGAAAAAGGCATGTCGACCGACGAAGCCCGCCAAGCCGCATTGCGGGTCATGGGTGGAGTGGCGCAAATCGAACAGCAATGCCGGGACGCGCGGGGCCACAGTTTTCTAGAAAATGCCATCCAGGATTTGCGTTACGGCCTTCGTCAACTCCTCCGCAATCCTGGATTTTCCGTTCTCACAATTCTCTGCCTCACGTTGGGCATTGGCGCGAATGCCGCTGTCTTCAGTTGGGTCGAGGGAATCTTGTTTCGCCCTTACCCCGCAGTCGCGCATCAGGAGCGTCTAGTCGCTCTCGCGGGAACCTCGCTCGGTGAGAGCGGCGCATCGGAAATTTCCTGGCCGGACTACCAGGATCTACAGCGCAACTGCACCCTGTGCGACGCATTTTTCGTGAGCAAGATTACCAGCAGCACGCTCAATACCGGAGACCACGCGGAAGTCACAACCGGAAGCATCGTCTCGTCCAATTATTTCGATGCAATTGGCGTGCGTCCCATTCTTGGACGCGGCTTCGAGCCGGGCGAAGATATTGGAAGCAACGGCCACGCCGTCGTGGTGATCAGCCATGACCTCTGGCAAAAACGCTTTCGAGGCGACCCGCAAATCGTCGGCAAGACGCAGCGCCTCAACAATGTCCCGCACACCATCATCGGCGTAGCGCCCGCGGGATTCTACGGAACTTTCGTGGGCTGGGCAATGAATTTTTGGGTTCCTGCGTCGATGGAGGAAACATTTGAGAGTGGCGGATATAAGCTCGAGGACCGCAGCGCGCGTTGGATCGAAAGCTATATTCGACTCAAGCCCGGCGTCACTCGCGCCCAAGCGCAAGCTGAAGTCACCGCGATCGCCACGCGTCTAGAAGGCAACTATCCAGCCACCAATCGCGGACGCAACTTCAAGCTCTGGGCCTTGTGGCAAACGCCATTTAACAATGCCGGCACGCTGCTGCCCACCCTTGAGATCATGACCGCAGTCGTGGCATTCGTTCTGCTCATCGCCTGCGCCAACGTCGGCAATCTGTTGCTGGTGCGTTCCTTTGCACGGCGCCACGAAATGACGGTCCGGATGGCGATTGGCGCTACCGGCCGCCGTTTGTTGAAGCAACTCCTCACCGAAGGCCTCATCCTCGCAGGCATTGGCGCGGCTGGCGGACTCCTCGTGGCTTACTG
>DATBEI010000251.1:0-31279 GCA_036269595.1 Candidatus Sulfotelmatobacter sp. | reverse complement strand
TTTTCAAGCAGGCCTCCACGTTGAGTTCGCTTATCTCGCTGGCGATCCGCATGGAATACCGAACCATCGTATTGTGCGGGGTCGATCTGAATCACTCGGAATATTTTTATCAGGATGCGACTCTTTATCCCGAAACCGCTGCGCTGGAATTCAGCCCACGAAATGCGCCCCATGCAATCAATTCTCCGATTCCTTGGCGAATACCCATTGCCTCAGTCATCTTAGAGATGAAACGGCAACTTCTCGATCCGCTGGGAATTCAGATTTATGTTGAGAACCGCTCTTCCGCACTTTGGCCGAATATCGCCGAGGTTCCCAGCAGTCTGTTCAGTGCTCAAGTCGTAACTGCGGGAGCGCAATGATTCCGCCGCAGACGATTACGGAGATACGCCTGGATGAACTCGGCAGCGGCGACCGTTGGGATGAACTGGCGCGGCAATCTCCTTCATTCGACGCTTACCATCGGTCGTCTTACGTCCTCGCGACCGCCGGAGTGGAGCACAGCCAGGCATTAGGCGTCGTCATTTCTTCGAGCGATCAACAATATTTGCTGCCCATGCTTCTGAGGCCCCTTTGCGGTCCCGACGGACAATCTTGGCTGGATGCGAGCACGCCTTACGGATACGGCGGAGTTATCACTCTAGGCTCTCGCGCCGCGCCGGTTGGTTCTGATCTTTTTAACTGTTTGCGGGAATGGTGCAGAGACAGGAACCTTGTGACTTGCGTTCTTCGTTCACATCCTCTGCTGCCGCAGGACTGGTTGCTCGCAACGAACGAGCTCGACTTCGCGTCCGTCACGCGTCTCGGGCAGACCACTTCCGTCCCACTTTATGGCTGGGACGAGAACCGGCAATGTCCGGTCGGAATGTCTAAAGGACGGCGCTCCGATTTATCCCTGGCCCGCCGCCACTTGCGCGTCACATGGAACGAACCTTCCCAAGAGAAAAATACAGTGGAATCCTTGCGAATTTTTCGCGGCCTTTACGAGGCCACACTGCAACGGGTTGACGCGACTGAGTTCTTCCACTTTCCTTGGTCGTATTACGAGAGGCTTTCGCTGCTCGGTGCCGATCTCGGTGTCGCCATCGCCTGGCACGGTGATCGCGCTGTCGGGGGAGCCATATTCATGGCTGGGCCATCGTTTGCTCACTACCATCTCAGCGCGAGCCACGATACCGGTCATACTTACAAAGCTTCCACGCTACTCGTGGTGGAAGGCGCAAAGTGGGCCCGACAGCGAGGCTGTCGCAGGTTGCACCTTGGTGGAGGAATGTTGGCCAATGATTCTCTAATGCGTTTCAAACAAAGCTTTGGGGGCGAAGCACATAAATCCGCACACATTCGGATAATTGGGGACCGGGAACGATATCACTCCATGTGTTCGGTTCAGGGGTCTCCGTGGCCTTATGAACAGAAACGCAGTCACTCGGCGCATATCGAGTCCGAAGAACCACTGCGCGTGATTCTGATGGGCAAGGATAAGCCTCTGGTTCGTAAAGGCCTCGACTATTTGCTTCAACATGGATACCGTGTCGTTGCGGTTGTTGGCCCCAAGCAGGGGCCTGCGACGGGCAGGCGATTAGTGGATATAGCCGCTCGCCGCGGCATCCCCACGACGACGGATGAAACTCTGTACGACGTTCTTGAGGGTCGCGCGGAGCCAGAGACGCTTCCTTTCTCGCTCGACAAAATCGATCTTGTGATCTCGCTTCTGTTCTGGAAACGCATTCGAAAACCGATTATTCAGTTGCCCAAGATTGCGTGCATCAATTTCCATCCTGCACCCTTGCCAGAGTTCCGCGGCGTTGGTGGATACAATATCGCTATCCTGGAAAATCTGAAATATTGGGGTGCCGCCGTCCACTTCGTAGACGAGTCCTTCGATACCGGAGAACTCATTGAGGTTCGACGGTTCGAAATTGACCCATCCCGCGAAACCGCTTTTACGCTGGAGCAGAACACTCAGAACGTCCTCTTTGAGTTATTCAAGGAAACGATGGAGAAGGTAAAGCTGGATCGGAAGTTTACTGGGAAACCGCAAGGCGAAGGTCGCTATTTCTCCAGGGAAGATTTTGAGCAGCTCCGCCGCATTCAGCCGGATGACTCGCCAGAGATTATTGCCCGCAAAGTGCGCGCCTTCTGGTATCCGCCCAAAGGTGGCGCCTCGATTCTTATCAACGGAAGTGAATATACCGTCATCGATGAGAATATTCTTGCCCGCATCGTCAAACGTTCCGACTAGCCGCAACGAGATAGCAGACCGCTGTCTGCCATGTAGAATTTTGCTATGGATAGAATTTGGGAGGACCTGTTTCGAACCCAGGAATGGGGCAAATATCCGCCTGAGTCGGTCGTACGCTTCGTGGCAAGAAATTTCTATTCCGCGCCGGAGCGGGGCAAAATTCGGTTGCTGGATGCCGGCTGCGGCCCGGGAGCATGTTCATGGTTCATGGCACGTGAAGGATTCCAAGTTTCAGCGATTGACGGCTCGCCGAGCGCCATCCAGTCTGCAGCCGAACGGTTGAAAGCGGAAGGCCTTACCGCCGACTTTCGAGTCGGCAATTACACTTCTTTGCCTTGGTCTAATGAATCGTTTGATGGCGCCATCGACAACGTCAGCTTCTATGCGAATCTTGTGGCTGACTGGCGACGCGCGGTGGAGGAAGTCTATCGCGTACTCAAACCGGGCGGACTATTTTTCACCAGCTCTTTTACCCTGAACACCTGGGGATGCAATCTCGGGCGCAGCGTGGAACCTGGCTCCTTTACTGACATCCCAGAAGGTCCTTTTTATAGGCGAGGCCTTGCGCATTTCGTCACCGAGGCAGAACTCCGGAACATTCTCCATCGCTTTTCGCGGGTCGAAATAGAGCGAGAGTGCAGAACGCTAGAGAACCAAGAAAAATTGGTGGAGCTTTGGATCGCATCTGCGTTCAAATGAATCGAAAATGATTCGTCTCAGCCTTTTGAGCGCACGTTTTGACATTTGAACTGACCGCGAAACTAGTTTGAACTGCTTTGGCGCAAAAGATCACTCAACAAGATGCGATCGGTGCGCAGCATATACCAGAATAGAACCATGCTGAGCACAAAACCGCAGCCAATAAGCAGGCTTTGCGTTCTATCCGAGAACGACACTTGCGTTAGCGCGAGCAGCGCGGAAAAGATAGCCAGTGCCGTCAAAATACGCCGGCTATTTACCGGAAGCCTGTACACGCTTTGGCCATATAAATACATGAGCAAACCTTCCACTCCGTACGCGAGTGTGGTTGCCCAAGCTGCGCCGTACATCCCCCACTTGGGATCCCAGGCAAAATTGAGCGCAAGATTGACAATCAGCGCCACGATGCTCACAACCCAGACAAATTGCGTTTTCCGCGCGTGCAAGGCGGACATCTGAAAAAGAGCAAAGACGGCGTGAAAAAGGTAACCACCAATCACCAGTGGAACCAACCGTTCCGCCGGCCAGTACCTCGGATCGAGCACGAGTCGAATAAAGGGATGCGCGATGGCTGAGCCGAAAACCGCCACGGCAGCGAGCAGCAGTACAACCATCGTCTGCATGCGACCAAGAACGGGCCTTTTCTCGTCGCCCTGGCTGGCCATGCGGTAGAACGATGGCGACCACGCCTGCGCCACAGATGCGGTTACCAGGTACATCATCATTCCCAAGGTATAGGCGAGCGAGTAGAGTCCGACCTCTTGCATGTTCCGATAGCGCTGCAAAATGAGCCGGTCCGCAGCGATTAGTCCCAAGGCGAGAAGCATGTGGGGCAGCAATGGCAAGGCGATAGGAAGAGCCTCACGAACGAACGATTTCTGCCAGCCCCCTTTAAGCCAATGCCTTCCCAGCCACACCGCCAGGGACAAAGTCAATATGGCGCCTGTCATTTTTCCGCCGAGTAAACTCACTGCCCCACCACGCAGAACAATTACGCCATACACGGTGGCTGCGCCGGTGAACACGAAGGATGCCGCCGCGAGCATCGCGTAGGAAGCCGGCTTTTCTTCAATCTGGTAGAGGACGAGGCGATAATCAACCAATTGCAGCGCGGCGGCGGTCCCGAGTGCAATCGCAACATAAGGCCAGAACGCGACAGGGAATCCCAAACTCCGCGCGAACAAAGTGCCTGCGAGGAGCGAGGTAATAAGAAAAAACGTCGTGGCACCAGCACCAAAATGCAACAACGAACTGACGCACTGTTGAAGCGCCGTTCGGTCTCCAACGTGACGAAAAAAGAGAGGCTGGATCGCGGCTGTGAGACCCAGGCCCGAAACCGTGGACACGATTGCGGCAATCACTTCTGCGAGAGCGACCGTCCCGAAATCCGCGGGAGTCAGGAACCGGGTGTACAGCACGACGAGCCCAAAATTGACGCCCCTCAGGCCGAAGTTGGTCGCCCCATAAATGAGCGTGCCATGCAGCAGGTGTCGGCCCAAGGCAGGGCTGCGCGGAGGTTCAGAAATATCTATTTCGGGAGAGACCATCCCGGAACTCTCAGGCATACAGAAAATCCGGACGGTAACCGTTGCGGTTTTCCCGTAACCAGTTTGCGGTGCGCTCCAGACCCTCTTCCAGCGAAACCGTCGGCCTCCAGCCCAGCAGTTCGAGCGCTCGCGACGGATCCGACTCCAATTCCAAAACTTCGCTGGCATCGGGCCGAAGCCGGCGGGTGTCGGCTACTGGCGTGGCAGACGCACTAAGAATCCGGCAGGCCAGGGAAAAAAGTTCCGCGATGCTGACGCTGCGTCCCGTTCCCAACTGAATAACTTTTCCTTCGATGCTTTCGACCGTACCTGCCCGTATGAATCCATCCACGACGTCGCTGACATAGGTGAGGTCGCGACGCGTGTCGAGCCGTCCCAAGCTGATCTCTTTTTTCCCGGCTAACAACTGAACGATGATGGTCGCAGTTACCGCCCGAGTGGATTGGCGGGGCCCGAAGGTATTGAACGGCCGTAAGACGGTCACAGGCGTCCCAAAACTCTGGAAGTAGGACAGCGCCAGCTGGTCAGCGGCGATTTTGGTGGCTGCGTATGGCGATTGCGCATTCAGCGGATGCGTTTCGCGAATGGGGACTGAAGCGGGCGTGCCGTAGACTTCGCTAGTGGAAGTCTGGACGATGCGGCGCACGCCCGACTGCCTCGCGGCTTCCAGGACATTCAAAGTTCCGCGGATATTCGTATCGACGAATGATTCGGCCGCGACGTAAGAGTATGGAATCGCAATAAGGGCAGCCAGGTGGAAGATGACTTCGATATCCTTGCAGGCCTGAGTAACGAACCTCGAATCGCGAATATCGCCGAGATGGACATCGAATTCGTTCCGAATCTCAGGAGCAACCGTTTCCAGCCAGCCCAAACTGCCTTGGGAGTTGTACAAGCAGAAAACACTGACGCGAGCGCCTTCCAGCACCAATCGCTCGGCCAAGTGACTGCCGATAAATCCGTCAGCGCCCGTGACAAGAACTTTTGTCCCCTTCAAATCCATCAGGCGCACCTGCCTGCCTGAACGTCGGAGCGCGCTTTTTCGTAATCGGACATGCGACCGATATCGAGCCAGTACTCGCTGATCGGAAATGCGATGACTTTCTTATCGAGCGCAACCAGACTCTCGATCAATTGCGGCATATCGAAGCTGCATCCCTGGGGCACGTGTTCGGCGGCACTGCGCTCCAGCAGATAAATCCCTGCGTTGACGAAGAACTTATGCGTCGGCTTTTCCTTTACGCCAAGTATGCTCATGCCTTCCATTTCCATCACGCCGTAGGGGACGCTGAATTCATATTGACGAACCCCAACCGTCATCTCGGCACCGCTTTCCTCGTGGAAGCGCAACATCGCTCCGTAACTGACGTCGGTAACGATGTCGCCGTTTACGACCAGCAGCGGGTCGTTCCCCTTGGGAAGGGAAGCCAAGACACCAGCCGTACCAAGCGGCTCGTCTTCATGGATGTAGTCGATCTGAACGCCGAAGCCTGTGCCGTCTCCGAAATGGTTCGAAAAGGCTTCCGCCTTGTAGTGCGTAGCCAGGTAAACCTGCTGCACTCCATAGCGCCGCAAATTCTCGATGGTGTGCTCAACCAGGGGTTTGTCGCCCAAGGGCAGCATAGGCTTGGGGATTTCGTTAGTCAGCGGCCGCAACCGAGCACCGTAACCGCCGGCCATTACAACCGCCGATACGCCCAAACTGGTCGATGTTTCACTTATCAAATCACTCAACTGCAACATGTCGACGACCCGCTGAGAATCATCCACCAGAGGGATGTGACGTAGCTTGGAGTCCCGAAGAATTCGGGTCTGTTCCGCGGGCGGAGTATGGGCTGGCATTGTGAAAGGCAAATGTGGCTCCGCCCGTAGTTCGGAGATCGGGCGGTGCAAATCGGTGCCGGCTAGAACGGCGCGGCGAAGATCGCCATCCGTTACGGTGTCCAGAAGCCGACCTTCTGCGTCCACAACTAAGCCAATCCCCTGTGCCGCTTCGTTAATACGGCGCATCACTTCCAGCATGGAGTGGTCGGGGGACACAAAAAGCATTTTGAGGTCTGCGTTGTTCATAATTGCACTACCAAAACCCTCCTCTAATCGCCTCCTTGTGAAAGGTTACTCCCTACAACTGTAGCCCAGGCTTCCACCGGCTAAGAATCGTAGCTATTCTCGCGATGTCGTCGTCGTCGTATCGTTGATCTGCAGGAATGCTGAGAATTCTGGCGGACAAATCCACCGCGCTCGACTCTGCTGCATCGACCGCCCAATGAATGGGACAAAAGACTTTGTTCGCTTCAAGATAGGAGCGGCAATCGTCTCGGTCTTTCCGATTACTAAACACTAGCACGACTGCGAATGGGACAGCGTCTGTGGGCCACTGTCGGAAAAGGGGCTCAAAAACGCGATTCATCTCTTCAATTGAATCCAGCAAACCGCGGACATTGCGTGCCCGAGTCAGACGCCATCCGATCGCTATACCAGGCGATGCGAACCGCAACGCCAGATCAGAAATTGGCGCTTCAGAACCTTCTTCGAGCCGTTTATCTCCTTCTGCGTACAACTCGCGATAGCGCGACTTCAACTCAGGCGAAGCTTTCCCAGACAAGGCGTCCGCTTTTTCCGCCATTGCTGTGAACTTCAACGCGATACCGTCCGCCTCACACGAGCTAACGGGTTGCGGAAGCGGAAGTCCCAACGGCGACCAACAGATGGCCCCATCTGTGACCGGTATGGATTTTCTCAGCGAACTGAAGACGTACTCTGCGTTCGAGGTTAATGCCCACGAGGAAACGGGGTCATGGGTGTGATCCTCGAGTAAAATGCACCGATGGAGTGAACGCCAATGCTCCCAAGGTTCCCTATTCCGGGTACCAAAATAATTCACTGCAATCACCAGATCGTGCTCGTCCGGTTGCAATGATTTCCAGTCTGGCTCGGGCAAACTCGGGTCGTCGCGATACGTTATCGTGCGGATCAAACGGGACCAGTGCCGACTAACATCTGGGCAGAAATAATCTGGAATCCAAAGGCGTCGTGTTGATTCGATTACTCTCAGGATGCCTGGAACCACATGTCGCGCGAGAGCAAAGAAGACATTGTGGGCAGGCCACGGAACAGTTATCTGATCGGAAATTTCGGTGGCTTCAAAAAAACCACCCACTTCCCACGACGCCGGGAACCTGCCTGGGGCACTTCGCCCAATTCGAATTTGATTTGCCGTCGACATTCTTCCGAGAAATCACATCTTATATTCGGAGCAAGGCTTCTTCAGGCGAACTGAGTTCACCGATTGAATGGAACTTTTTCATCACTAAATTACGACTCAAGGGGACGGTCTTTAGAATCTCAACGATTCTCGGGGCCGCATTTCCATCTCCATAGGGGTTAACGAGTCCTCGGAGACGCTCGCGGAACGCCGGTGACACAGCTAGCCCGATCGCGCGGACGATAGACTCCGTTTTTATCTCGGCATGTATGACATTTTTGCTACAAACTCGACCTTGCTGCCTGGATCCGAGATTAACAACCGGAAGTTCAAAACTCGCAGCCTCGACGATTCCGCTTGAAGAGTTCCCAATCATCGCCGCGGAAAGGCGCATCATTGAAAGATAGGCTGGTGTGCCGAAGTTCGTTACTAGGCGAGTATTGGAATGGTGGCTGACAAAATCTTGAATCGCGGCGATGATCACACGCCCTTCGGCGTCAGCATTCGCAGAAGTAAAAACCACAGGCATTCCGACAGTATCGAGAGCGGCAAGGAACTCTGCGATGTGCGCCGCCGCGTCGCCACGTTCCAGGGTTGTCGGGTGAAAAGTCACTAGAAGAGGAGCCGGGTCCAACGACATCCCAACAATGCCTTCAACTTCTGCGGCAGGTAAGACGGCTGTTCTGAAGATATTATCGAGGCCCGGCTCGCCGGAAACAGTAACTCTCCATGGCTCTTCGCCCATTTGGATAACCCTGCGGCGATACTCGTCTAACGAGACGAAGTGCAGGTGGCTCATTTTAGTGATGGCGTGTCGGATTGCATCATCAATTGCTCCCTCGGTCGCCTCGCCGCCCGCGATATGAGCCACGGGAATTGTGTACGGGAGTGCCGCGGTTACCGCGGCAAGCGTCTCGAAGCGATCCCCGAGCACAAGCAGAATATCAGGTCGATGACGAGCATATACTTGCGCAAATCCAATCACACCAAGACCCACAGACTTACTGATGGCTTCCGGCGTGTCTGATGCAACCAGCATCTCAATTCGCTCGGTAATTTCGAAATCGCGCTCGACGTCACGCACCGTCAAGCCAAAGTCCGGGGATAGATGCATCCCGGTTACGAAGAGTTTCAGGCGAAGTTCGGGATCGGCCGCGATTGCTTTTAAAACCGGATTCAGCAGTCCATAGTCTGACCGGGCTCCGGTGACTGCGCCAATGGTCCTCACGAAATCATCTCCCAGTCAAAGAGTTCGCCGGCCACAACATCCCGCCGCAATCGGCGACCGATTAGTTGTGAACGCAGCGAGGGGGCCAGTCCCGTTCCGGGGCGGCGGATCGCGACCGCATCCTCGGTCAGGATTGTTCCGCGAGTGAGGGCGCGAGTACTTACCAGACTTTTACGCGCCACGGCAGCGGTATCGAGTTCTTCCGGCGACGGATGCTTATGTCCGTCGCCTAACGCGCTTTCAACCATTCGAATACCGCGAACCATTGCCGCAAACTCATTCGGCTCCACAGAGGCGCGATGATCGGGGCCGGGAAGAGTTTTGTCTAGCGTGAGATGTTTCTCAATGACGGTAGCTCCCAATGCGGCAGCCGCCAAGGCCACTTCAATTCCCAACGTGTGGTCGGAGAACCCAACCGGGACCGAAAACTCATGGGCGAGGGTGTTCATGGAACGCAAGTTCACGTGCGCCGGGTTCGCCGGATAGCTGCTGACGCAGTGCAGCAAGACGAGTTCGCACCCCCCGCAATTGCGGATCACCTCGACCGCGGCTCTCACCTCTTCCAGGTCGGACATGCCGGTGGAGACAATCATGGGTCGACCTTTGCGCGCGACGTGCTCGAGAAACGGGAAATTAGTAATCTCACCCGACGGTATTTTGAATGCAGGAACATCGAGCGCTTCCAGTACATCCGCGCTGGATTCTTCAAATGGCGTCGAAAGAAAAAGAATGCCGGCCGATTTGCAGTAGCTTTGAATCTCCCCGAAAACCTGAGGCGGAAATTCGAGTTTTTTGACCATCTCGAGTTGCGATTCTTCGGACCCGGTAGTTTCGCGCTGATACGCAGCTTTGGGAGCCGCGGCGGAGATCACTTGTTCAGAGATGAAAGTCTGAAACTTCACGGCGTTAGCTTGCGCGCGGACTGCGGCATCTACGAGGCGAAAGGCTATTTCGCGGCTGCCATTATGATTGACTCCGGCCTCAGCTATCACGAAACACGGCCGATTTGGCCCGATCTTCCATGGACCAATCGACACTTCACCTCTCCGCTTCACATCCGCCGGGACTGTGGGAGTGGCCGTCTCCGCGTCCATAATTTCCTCGCTAAGAACGTTCCAGTACGGTGGAGTGAACATTATCGCACCATGGCAGTTGGAGCATGCCTGCCTGAAACAGAGCTTCGCCGACCTGAAAATCATGCAGAGTATCGATATCCAGGGCGCGCTCTTCCGGAACTATCAGAATTCGATGTGGCGAAGCGTAGAGTTGCTCGGACGAACAGCGCATGAGGTAATCGCGCCGCCAAACATATAGCATTCCGTTGACGCGGTAGACGGATTCGGCGTCCTGACGGCGTGTATACATTTTCTGGTCGAAAGCCCACCGCAGATATCCACCCTTTTCCTCCACGCATACTACCCTTGGATTGAAAGCCGGAACCGAAACGGCAACCACTCCGACCGCATCGGGATCCTGTTCCATGATTTCTATGGCTTGCGACACATCTTCAGGCAATCGAAAGGGAGATGTGGGCTGCAGCAGAACCACGAGTTCGTACCGCTTCCCTTCTCGCGCTTCCATCTCCCGGATCGCATGGCGCAACACTGGAAGCATGGGCGTAGCATCTGCGGCCAGTTCCGGAGGGCGCAAAAACGGAACTTCGCCGCCCGCCTCCCGGGCAACCTTCGCGATTTCCTCATTGTCGGTCGTGACGATGCATCTTCCAATTCCCGGGCAGAGCTGAGCTAGCCGGATCGAATGCGCGATCAGGGGCATACCTCCAAGCAGCCGCACATTCTTCCCCGGCAGCCCTTTAGAGCCGCCCCTGGCAGGAATGATGGCAATCGCGGAATGTGAACTCATTGCACGGTTGGGTACTAAATACATCGGAGCCGAGGCCCCTCCGGTTTCCGGGACCTGGGTCGTCTTCTATTGGTCAAATATACCTGAAGGTCAATACTGGGGTCCACGCGGCATTGAAAGGAATGCGCAAGTTAATTTGCTCACGCCGCCAAATATCCCCCGTCCACCGGCAACGCGGCACCCGTCAACCATGAGGATTCGTCGCTGGCCAGGTAAACTGCGAGTCCCCCGATATCTTCGGGGCGGCCCAGCCTGCCAATGGGATGGGCAGCGGTCCTTTCTCGTCTCACCGCTGCTGGGTCCGGGGCTTGGCTGAGGACGGCCGCCGTCAGTTCGGTCTCTACGAATGAGGGGCAGACAGCATTCACCCGGATGTTTTCATGCCCGTGGTCGATCGCCATGGCCTTCGTTAACAGGACAACGGCGCCTTTGGAAGCTGCATAGGCGGCGCGATTTGGAGCACCCACCAGGCCCAGGGTCGAAGCGATGTTTATGATTGAACCCCCACGCGCTTTTCTCATCGGCGGCAAAGCGGCGCGGGATAGCAGCCACAATCCTCGAACATTCAGGTTGAAGGTGTGATCCCATTGCTCTTCGGTAATCTGCTCGGCGTTCCCAATATGTAGGACACCGGCGTTATTAACCAAAAAATTCAATCCGCCGAAGTGCCTCACCGTTTCGTCGATCAGTCGGGAGATGTCGCTCGTCCTGGAAACGTCCGCCGGGATGGGAAACGCAGACTCGCCAATTTCTTTAGCAACTTCTTCGAGCCGATTTCTTCGCCTGGCAACCAGCACAACTTGTGCGCCTTCAGCCGCCAGAGCGATCGCGCAGGCGCGACCAATTCCGCTACCCGCTCCGGTAACGATCCCAGTCTTTCCGTTAAGCCGATCGCTCATGATGAATTAGTCTGGTCGGAACACCACTCCAGCGGATCTCCTAAGATTCGAGATCTATTTCCAAATGTTTCCTAGGCCAGCGCGTAAAGATATTCGACAATCGAACGTACCGCTCCGTCGATTCCCTCGACTTTGGGATTGGTAGATTCGATCAGGTAATACTCATTCGGAGCGTGGGCCCCAGTGCCATGGCCCAATCCGAAATGTCCGGCAGGAAGACTGATGGGCTCGGAGGTAAAGATGTATCCCGGCCAGGAACCGGCTGTACGAGGCCACAGCAGAGGATCCTGACCGAGTTTGCGGTACGTCGAAATCTGCGCCTGGATGAGTTTCGTATCGGGTGAGGTTTGTGTCGGATCGTATCCGCCGCTCATATTCACTTCGAGATCGCCAAACCCGTGCTTGGCGAGGTGGTCCTTCAGAAGGGCGAGCGTGCCCGCAGCAGTCATGTCGGGCACCAACCGCATGTCAATTTTCGCAACTGCGCGATGCGGCAGGATTGTTTTTCCGCCTGGACCTGTGTATCCGCCGACCAGACCTTCAATGTTGATGGTGGGCTTAGACTCGAGCAAGACCAGCGAGTCGAACCAGTTTTTATCGTGCACCCAGTGCTCAACGCCAAGCTGTTTTTTCGCGGTGGCCTCGCTGCGGCGAGCCGCGACTTCCTGGATCATTTTCATTTGAGCAGCAGTGAGCGGTTTGGCTTTATCGAAGAAGCCCGCAACTGCAGGCGTATGTCCGTCGGACTCGACTAGCGAGTTCAACGCTTGGACTAAATGCCACGAGGGACTGTCGACCTGCGCCTCTAAGCTGGAGTGAACGTCGTGTTTTGGGCCGCGTCCCCAGCGCTCTCCGCTGGAAATTAATTCGAGCTCAACCACGCCCTTCGCGCCCAGAGAAATCTCGACGCTCCCGTCCAAGTCCTGGCTAGCCATTGGCATGAAGACGCCAACGCATTTTTTCAGGGCCGCGGTCACTTTGGGCTGATGGATGATCTCTGGAAAGTGCGGCGAGCCGATTTCCTCTTCACCTTCGCAAACGAGAACAAGATTTACTGGAAGCTTTTTCCCCGCCGCTTTGAATGCATGCAGCGCGCCAAGAAAGGCAGTTTCAGGGCCTTTCTGGTTTACCGCGCCGCGGCCGACGCAAATCTTGCCAAGGCCTTCTTTGTCGACAATCTGGCCTTCGAGCGGCGGCGAAGACCACTCCGACGGATCGAACTGTTTCACGTCATACATGAAATAGATGCCGACACTGGTGGCCGCGCCGCTTTCAAGAAGACCAAAGACTCCCGGCTTGCCCGAGGTTGGTACGATCTCGACATTCTCGAATCCCGCGTCGCGCGCCAGTTGTGCCATATAGTCGGGTCCCTGCGGAAAGTTGCGGTTCTCCGCGGCGATCGAGGGCAACGCAATCCAGTCCTGCAGTCGCTTCACATTCTCGTCATGCATTTTGGGAATTTGAGCCAGCACCGATTGGAGATCGGAGTTGTCCGCCGAGAAGGCCCTTATCGGCAACGACACAAATGCGGCTCCGGCCAGAGCACCCTGGATGAATTTACGGCGATTGAGTTCGTCATGAGTCGAGTCAGCCACTGTTTCCCCCTTTGTCCATGACATAATTCGTGCTATCGGCCTCGGCGCCTGTTCTCGAATGGCCGCCGCCTTTTAGCGACCGTAATAATAACAGGGGTTTCACCCTTTCCCTGGGGTACCAGTTTGTTTAAACTTGCGGTCCAAGAAAAGCGAATCGAAAACGAGGAAAAATGACTCCTTCCAAACTGGCCTTGCTCGCCGTCTCTTCCATCCTGTTTTCCGCAACTCTGCTGCAATCCCAGGAATTGGACTCTGCCTTCGCTCGCGACTCTGGCCAGCCCATTGACCAGCACTACACCGACCAGATTCACAAATACACGACGGATCCTTCCTTCACTTCACCGCTAGTGGATTATCTTCCGGCGTCGAAGACTGTGCCCACGCCGGCCAAAGTATTGGGCGATGTTTCTGGTGCGCCCGATATGTTGCCTTACGCAGAAGATGTGTACAAGTATTTCCGCCTGCTCGAGGCGAGCACTCCGCGGGTGAAGGTCTTCACTATCGGCCACTCCGAAGAAGGGCGGGAGATGATCGCTGCAGCCATCGCCGATCCGAAGTTGCTCGCCGGAGCGAAAGAGAATGATGCACGGCTGGCGCAACTCGCGGATCCGCGAACAATTGGCGCGGATGATGCCAAAGCGCGCCAACTTCTCGATCAATCCTGGCCGGTGTACTACATCACCGGCACCATTCATTCCCCCGAGACCGGCGCGCCGACGGCCCTCATGGAACTTGCCTATCGACTGGCCGTTGACGATGCGCCCTACATCAAGTACATCCGCTCACACATGATCGTGCTGATCACGCCCGTGGTTGAAGTCGACGGCCGCGACCGCATGGTGGACATTTATAAGTGGCACAAGGCTCATCCCGGCCAGGATTGGCCTCGTCTTCTCTATTGGGGTCACTACGTCGCGCACGACAACAACCGCGACGCCATGGCCATGACCCTGAACCTTACGCGGAACGTTCTCGATACTTACCTTGCCTGGCACGCGCAGGTATTGCACGACCTGCACGAATCAGTTCCCTTCCTTTACGACAACACCGTGGGCGACGGCCCCTACAACGCATGGGTCGACCCCACTCTCGCCGACGAGTGGGCGGAACTCGGCTGGAACAATGTTGCCCAGATGCAGCACTTCGGCATGCCCGGAGTCTTCACTCACGGCGACTTTGATACCTGGAGTCCTGGCTATCTGATGTTTCTGGCGGGCATGCACAACGGCATCAGCCGCCTGTATGAAACTTTCGGTAACGGCGGCGCCGACACCGAGAAACGCATTCTGCGCCCTGAAGATTATTCGCGCACCTGGTACCGCCAGAGTCCTCCGCTTCCGGTCGTGAACTGGTCGCAAAGGGATAACAACAACTACGAAGAAAGCGCGCTGCTCTCGACTCTTTCTTATTTCGCAAATCATACACGGCATTTCCTGGAGAACTACTACCTCAAAAGCAAGCGAGCGGTGGAAAAGCCCACGCTTGAAGGACCGGCGGCTTACGTGATTCCTGCTGATGCAGCCGAGACCAATCGCCAGATCGAGTTGCTGAAAGTACTGAAGCGGCAGCACGTCGAGGTTGAAGAATTGTCAGAAGCGGTCACCTCGTCTGTTCCGGGTGAGAAGCGCGGGGACAAGCCGAAACAGCAAACCTTCCCCGCCGCCAGCGTTATTGTCCGCATGGATCAACCGTATTCCCGCGTCGCAGATGCGCTTCTCGACCGCCAGTTCTGGGCCGCGGGCGACCCCCAGAAGCATCCGTACGACGATACTGGATGGTCCTTCACGCACCTCTTCAATTTAAAAGTTGTTCGCGTAGTCGATCCGGCGATCTTGAAATCACAAATGAAACCGGTGGACGATCCGGCAAGCCTTGCCGGGAAACTCTCCGGTTCCGGGAGTGTATTTGCGATCGCAAATACCGGTCAGATTTCAATGCTATCGCTGGCTTACAAACTCAAAAGTGCAACTATCGAAATCGCTGAGAAGCCTTTTGATGCCGACGGGAAACACTTCGGCGCTGGTTCCCTGCTCATCAGCGGTCAGCAGATGGACGACCACATCGCGGGCATCCTGCATGATCTTTCGTTAGATACGTCGCGCCTTCGTGCTGCGCCCTCTGTCGCTGTACACGCGGTCACGGCTCCCCGCATTGCCTTCATGCACACCTGGCTCGCAACCCAGACAGAAGGCTGGTGGCGCTATGCGTTCGATACGACGGGCGTACCCTTCGACTACATCAGCACGCAGGCGGTAGCCAAAGAAGAAGATCTCCATGCTAAGTACGACGTTATTATTTTTGCTCCGGTCGGCAGCGGATCTACTCCGCAGATCCTGAATGGCATTCCCACGTGGCACAATCCGATGCCCTGGAAGAAATCGGAGCTGACACCAAATCTCGGCGCGATCGATGGTACAGACGACGTGCGGCCTGGGTTGGGTTACGAAGGCCTGGCACATCTGAAGAAATTCGTCGAGGAAGGCGGGCTGCTCATCACTTGCGAAGACACAGCCCAGTTCGCCGTCGACACCGGTCTCGCTCCCGGCGTCAGCATTGCGCCGCGCGGTGACGCGCGTGTCGTGGGCACGGTCCTCAATACCGTATTTGTCGCCGGTGATAATCCCGTCGCCTTCGGCTACGGAACTAGTGTGCCGGTGATCAGCGCCAACGGCATGGCCTTTAATGTCAGCAACATCTTAGGGGGCCCGGGCCGACGCATGCTAATGGATCCGCTGACCGACTCTCTTGACCCTTACGCCAAGCGGCCTACCGGACGCGGCACCGTCGAAGACAGCGACGAACCCCAAGGTAGAAAGATTACCGAGCCCGAGCCTCTCATCAAGCAGCAGCCTTGGGAGGCAGCGCATCTGGATGAGGAACAGACGCGCAATAATCCGCAGGTAATTCCGCCCGAGAGCCGACCAGACGTGATCCTGCGATTTTCCGATGCCAAGACTCTTTTGCTTGACGGCCTGCTGGACAAGGGTTCGTCTATTTCCGAGCATGCTGTCGTGGTGGATGCGCATCTGGGTCAGGGAAACGTGTTGCTCTTCGGGAACAACCCCATCTATCGCGGGGAAACCATCGGCACCTATGCGCTGGTTTTCAACGCAATCCTCAACTATCAACACCTGGCACACGCATCAGTTTCGGCCGAGAAACAGCCATAGACGGCCGGCTGCCGGGCATTTCGTAGCGCTCAACGGAAGATATACTATGGCGACAAGAGGGTGTGGGGATGGCCGCAACCACGCAGACCAATCCGGAAAATGATCTTGGGTTCGCGGAAAGAGCAGCGGGTCCAAGCGTATTCGTTCTGTTTGGCGCGGCTGGGGATTTGGCGAAGCGCAAGCTTGTTCCTGCACTCTTCAATTTATGCAAGGCTAAACTGCTACCCGACGACTTTGCACTCCTGGGAGTTTCAGTTGACGACTTAAGCGTGGAAGACTTCCAAGCCGAGGTCACCAGTTTCCTGCCGGCCGGAAGTGATTCCGCCGACGCCTTAGCGTGGTTCCGCAAGCGACTGTACTACGAGCGCGGAGACTTCGCCGATGCAAACACATTTTCGAAGCTTCGCGAACGGCTCGCCGTGCTCGACTCTGAGCTGCATACTGAAGGGAATTATCTTTTCTACCTGGCGACCGCTCCGAAGTTTTTTTCGCAGATTGTTCAACAATTGGGGACGGCAGGTCTTTCGCCGCAGGAAAATGGGCGTTGGCGTCGCGTCGTAATCGAAAAGCCCTTTGGACACGATCTCGATTCGGCCAAGGCCTTGAATCGCGAGATTAAAACCGTGCTGCAGGAAAACCAGATTTACCGCATCGATCACTATCTTGGCAAAGAGACGGTGCAGAACATCATGGTGTTCCGCTTCGACAACGCAATTTTCGAACCTATCTGGAATCGCCGATATATCGATCATGTGCAGATCACGAATGCCGAAATCGTCGGAGTGGAGCGCCGCGGCGGTTATTTCGACACCGCGGGAACCTTGCGTGACATGGTGCCGAACCATGTGATGCAACTGCTCAGCCTGACGGCCATGGAATCGCCGGTGTCTTTTCAGGCAGACGCGGTGCGGAATGAGCAAGCGAAGGTTTTGCATTCCATTCAACCGCTGGGCTCGGACGACGTTTTGCAGCGCAGTGTACGTGGACAGTACGGGCCCGGAGTTGTGGGTGGCGAGAAAGTAGCCGCGTATCGCGCCGAACCTGGCGTTTCCCCTGAATCGCGCACCGAAACCTACGTCGCGTTAAAGGTCAATATCGACAACTGGCGTTGGGCCGGGGTGCCCTTCTATTTCCGCACGGGGAAGCGACTAGCGCGGCGCCATACGGAAATCGCCATTCAATTCAAGCGCACTCCTTTTGAACTCTTCCGCAATGCTCCACTTCACAAGTTGCATACAAACACGTTAGTCATCCAGATTCAGCCCGTGGAAGGAATCTCGCTGAGCTTTGGCGCGAAGGTTCCCGGGCCGTTACTGCGCGTGGGGTCGGTGGATATGAGCTTCGAATATTCCAAATATTTTGGAGCGGACGCTTACACCGGCTACGAGGTTTTACTCTATGACTGCATGATGGGTGACGCAACTCTGTTCCAACGCGCCGACATGGTCGAGGCGGGATGGACAGTTGTCGATCCGGTATTGGACGTATGGCGAGCGCTGCCTCCGCGTAAGTTTCCGAATTATGCATCCGGCAGCTGGGGGCCGGCGGAGGCGGATCAACTGCTGGAACTCGATGGCCGCCAGTGGAGGAGAATCGAACCATGATTCTTGTTAAACAATGATTCTTGCAGGGGAGATCGGCGCGACGCGTACCCGGCTTGCCGCCTTCGAGACTGAGGGCAATCGGCTCAGTTGCGTTGTCGAAAAGACCTATCCCAGCCAAAAGCATGAGGGCCTCGCCGAAGTTCTGGCTGACTTTATCAAGACCGAGGGCATCCCCGTGCATAGCGCATGCTTCGGAGTGGCCGGTCCGGTGCGCGCCGGGCGCAGCAAAATCTCCAATTTGCCGTGGATCATCGATGCGCGCGAGTTGGCCAAGCAACTTAAACTAAATTCGGTGGGGCTGCTCAACGACCTGGAAGCGTATGCCTATGGAATCGATGGATTGGAATCAAAAGATTTCATCACCTTGAGTGAAGGGGCAGAAGACGCCGACGGGAATCGCGCCGTCATCTCTGCCAAAACTGGTTTGGGGATGGCAGGGCTCTACTGGGACGGCTTTCGGCATCATCCCTTCGCGTGTGAGGGAGGCCACGCAGATTTCGCGTCCAGAAATCAGTTACAGACTGAGTTGCTGGTTTATCTCCAAACAAAATACGGCCGCATCAGCTGTGAGCGAGTTCTCTCCGGACCGGGAATTAAGAATATTTACGACTTCCTGCGAGACACCCGCGCAGCGGAAGAACCGGAGTGGCTGCGGACGCAGATTGCCGCAGCCCCCGACCCACCAGCCCTGATCTCGCGACTGGCCTTGGAGGGTAAGTCCACGATCTGCGATCAGGCGATGTCGATTTTCGTCAGCGTCTTCGGCGCGCAAACCGGCAACTGTGCATTGAACTTCATGTCCACAGGAGGGATTTTCATCGGCGGCAGCATTGCAGCGAAGATCGTGCCCAAGATGAAGGATTCTGTTTTTATGGAATCTTTCCTGGATAAAGGACGCATGGGCGCGCTTCTGAAAGACGTGCCGGTGAAGATCGTGATCAACGACGACTGCGGCATGATTGGGGCTGCGCGCTACACGCTGGTCCAGAAGGCATTCCGCAAAACAACTTGAGCCTGGCACGAGGGCTTGTTACTCGTCTGCGAAATCGAATGAAAGCTCTACTGCTCTCAACGTATCGCCATCTGGAGCTCGCCGAGCTTGCCGTTCCTGAACCTGGACGAGGTGAAGTTCTCGTTCGAGTTGCCGCATGCGGGATCTGCGGCAGCGACGTTCACGGCTACGATGGGTCTTCGGGCCGCCGCATTCCGCCTATCGTAATGGGGCACGAGGCGGCGGGAACGGTGGCCGCCGTCGGCGACGGCGTAATTGCCTGGACAAAGAGCGACCGGGTCACGTTTGACTCGACGATTTATTGCGGCGAATGCCTTCCCTGCCTTCGTGGAGACATTAATCTGTGTGATCGCCGTGAAGTGTTAGGTGTTTCGTGCGGCGACTACCGCCGCGCCGGAGCTTTTGCCGAGTTTGTTGTGGTGCCCGCGCGCATTCTCCATCGCCTGCCAGAGAATTTCCAATTCGCTCAGGCTGCTCTGCTGGAGGCCGTTGCCGTGGCCCTTCATGCAGTCTCGCTTGTTCCCGTCGTCGAGGGTTCCACTGCTTTAGTGGTTGGAGCGGGCACTATCGGGCTTCTGTTGCAACAGGCCTTGCGGGTTGCGGGCTGTGCTCGGGTTTTTGTTGTCGACGTAGATGCTTCGCGCCTTCAGTTGAGCATGAAACTAGGCGCGACCGCCGTGCTCGCAGTAGGAGCAGATTTCTCGCAGCAACTCCTGGAGCTTACAAACGGAGTTGGCGTCGACCTGGCGGTCGAAGCTGCCGGAAAAACCGAAACGATAAATATGGCGATCGACAGTGTTCGAAAAGGTGGAAGCGTCGTTCTCGTGGGGAACATTTCGCCGCAGGTAACGCTGCCGCTTCAGAAAGTAGTCTCACGACAGATTCGCTTGCAGGGATCGTGCGCGTCCGCTGGCGAATATCCGAGAGCAATCGAACTGTTATCCAGTGGCGCGATTCTCGTAGAGCCGCTTATCACCGCCGTTGCTCCTCTCGCTGAGGGTCCCCGATGGTTTGAGCGCCTGTATGCTCGCGAGCCTAACTTGATGAAAGTCGTACTCACACCTGGAACCGACTTGTGAATCAGACGGCGCCTAATGCAACCCTCTTCGATCTGAGCGGACGAGTGGCGATCGTCACCGGAGCCAGCCGCGGACTTGGACAAACGTTCTCTCGCGCACTCGCTCAAGCTGGTGCAGACCTGGTCCTTACCAGCCGCAATCGCGCTTCCCTGGCGGCGTTTGAGGCGGAGATTGAAGCCCTAGGCCGCCGGGCAATCTCGTTAGAACTTGATGTGCGCGATCAGAAAAGTATCGAAGCAATGGCGTCAGCCGCGCACGACGCGTTCGGCCATCTCGATATTCTGGTGAATAATGCCGGATGCAACGTTCGTAAGCCCGCCGTCGATGTAACCTGGGACGATTGGAACCTGATTCTCGACACGAACCTGCGAGGAAGCTTTTTTGTGGCGCAGGCCGTTGCCCGCCATATGATTACGCAGCGCTACGGACGCATCATCAATATCGGCTCTGTCACCAGCGTTGCTGGCTATGCCGGCCTCGCCCCCTATGGAGCAAGCCGCAGCGGCATTCGGCAACTCACCATGAGTTTGGCCGACGACTGGGGCCCGCACGGCATCACAGTCAATTGTCTTGCCCCCGGCTGGTTCCGCACCGCACAGAACAAGATTCTGTACGAAGATAAAGAATGGGTCGACTACCTTTGTGACCGGATTCCGCTCAAACGTCCCGGCGAGCCGCAGGATCTCGAGTCAGCGATTGTCTTCCTCGCCGCAGAGTCGAGTCGCTATATCACCGGACAGACTCTGCTCGTCGACGGTGGAATTTCTACGGGCGCAACCCGCGCCTTACCGAAATCTCGGTGAATACTCGCTCCGCTACATCAATTCTATGGAAAGCTTCGTAACCGAGGCCGCGGGGAATCGGAAATTCAACATGTCTCCTTTAATCTCCGCGCTTTGTTGCCGCGGCGCAACAACATTCTTCTCCGCAAACGTATTGTGCGCGTGGATGTCAGTATGGGTGAGAACTGTCGCGGAAGCCGTTCTCATTTTCATGCCCCGGACGGTGATCTGCGCATCCCGCGGCTCACTCACATGAGGATTGACGACAGTCAAAGTCAAATCCTTGCCGCGCACAGACGATGAGCCTTTCAATCCCCAGAACGTCGCTGGCTTACCGTCGCGATCGTAATTGACATTCGGAGCCGAGAAAATCGTACGCACCGCTTCCCCTCCCTGATGTGCGGCATACATGGCAAACACATGACCGACAGGCGTTACGACAAAGCGGTCTTCATGCGCCAGGTACAAACTGTTCAGGCAATTGATCAGTTGGGCACAATTGGCCATCGCGACCTTTTCCGGATGCCGGTTGAACGTGTCTAGCGTCATGCCGCTGAAAACAGCGTCGCGCAATGTCGGCGTCTGCTCCAGTTGGTCCCCGGGCGTTGCCTCGCTGCCCGGCTTGTACCATGGACCCCACTCATCTACCACGAGTTTCACCGAATGTTCCGGATCCTGCTCGGCCATCACCTGCCAGTGACCGTTAATCAGGCCCTCCATACGGTCGCCTTCGCGCAACAATTCGTACCAATCGACAGGGTCGAACCTGAGCGCATCCCCTTTGCCCTTATCCCAATCGCGCGTCCGACCGCGACTCAAATTCCACGCGTAATGGTGGAGCGCCCAACCGTAAACGCTG
Source organism: Candidatus Sulfotelmatobacter sp. (assembly GCA_036269595.1). Classification (GTDB taxonomy): domain Bacteria; phylum Acidobacteriota; class Terriglobia; order Terriglobales; family Acidobacteriaceae; genus Sulfotelmatobacter. Next base: position 9,495 of record DATBEI010000251.1, on the reverse strand, counting down.
CGGAGTTCACCCTTACGCGCAATCTCCTCGAAGAAGCCCCGCGTCCAGGACCAGTCGTCCACGTTCGGGCCCGAGCCGATAAATGACAATTCTTCCCTGCTGTCGCTGCCGGATCGAGACCGAAAGCGGGGCACCCAGGTCGCGAAGCGCCGGAACTCGACTGCGTATTGCTGAGCGGTAAAATTCCCTCCGCATCCCCAGGCTTCATTGCCCACGCCCCAGAAACGCACGTTGAAGGGTTCCTTGAATCCGGCCGCCGCCCGCACGTCGGCCAAGGTCGTGCTGCCCGCAGGGGAATTACAGTATTCAACCCAGCGATAGAACTCTTCGGCCGGCAGGCTGCGCAGGTTCGCCGCAAGATAAGGTTCACTTCCGATCAGTTTGCAAAAGTGCACAAATTCATTTGTTCCAAATTGATTGGGATCGTATTTGTGAGGGGCAGGCGCGTCGGGATTTTCTCCCTGATTCCAAAAGTTCGTGCGTCGAGGACGCTTGTCCGCCGGGCCAACCCCGTCGCGCCAGTCGTAGCTGTCCGCAAAACATCCTCCGGGAAAGCGCACAACGGGAGCCTTAATCTTCCGCATTTCGTCGACGAGCTCTTTGCGAATTCCGTCCACATTCGGCACCTTGGAGTTCGTTCCCACCCAAATTCCGTCGTAGACGACTCCGCTCAGGTTCTCGGTAAAATGTCCGTAGATATTGGGAGAGATGGTTCCCAGAGTTTCGTCTACGAGAACCTCGATCCGCGAATCGGAGGTCGGCGATTGGGCCCAGGCTAGGGGAAGCGAAAACTTGGAGGCGAGAACGCTTCCGGCGCCGGCCAAACTGGCGCGAAGAAATTGACGACGTTCGATCAAGGTAGAACCTCGCTCTACAAAAATGTTAGCTGCTTATGGTAAATGTTTGCCGCGGAACAAAATATGGGAATAATCTAGCTGAGCCGATCTCAACTCTTTTACTCCGATGCCGATTTCTCGCAAACTCTTTTTGCTGAGCCATACGACACTCGCCAGGCGCAGTTACGAGGCCCGCTGATGGCGATTGTTGCTGGAGTCGACTTCGGAACACTGAGTGTCCGCGTTTCCCTTGTCGACAGCGAACTGGGGCTGCTCGCATCCGCGGTTGCCGAATATCCATTGCATCGCCAGCGTGAAGATCCCGAATACGCCACGCAATCCCATGACGATCACATGCGGGCGCTGGCAACGGCCACGCGCGAAGTATTAAACAAGACTGGTATTCCTGCCAGCCGTGTTCGATCGATTGCCCTCGACACCACTGGCTCTTCCGTAATTCCAGTTGGCAAAGACTTGCGCCCGCTTGGTGAATACTATCTCTGGTGCGACCACCGGGCGAAGGGTGAAGCCCAGGAGATTACGCAGGCCGCGCACCGCGAAAATCTTGAGGCGATCCAATGGTGCGGAGGAGTTTACTCTTCGGAGTGGGGATTTTCTAAGCTGCTGCACTGGCTGCGCCATAATCCCGATAAGCGATCGGAATTTGTTTCTGCCTTCGAACATTGCGACATGGTCGCAGCCACCCTTTGCGGTATCACCGATCCACGAAAAGTAAAGCGAAGCGTGTGCGCGATGGGACATAAGTGGATGTGGAACCCGCAACTGGGCGGCCTGCCACCAGACCAATTCCTCTTGAAGGTAGATCCTTTATTCGAAGGTGTTCGTGAAAAATTGCAGGGCGAGTATGTGACATCGGACCAAATCGCCGGCCATCTCTGCTCTGAATGGGCAAACAAGTTGGGGCTTGCGGCCGGAATTCCCATACCAGTCGGCGCCTTTGATGCGCATTGGGATGCCATTGGGTCGGGATGTCGAACCGACGACATGGTCAACGTAGTCGGCACATCGACCTGCATGATCGGAATCACCCCATCGGTAAATCTTGTGCCCGGCGTTTGCGGCGTCGTGCACGGCAGTGTGCATCCTCTGCGCACTGGCATCGAAGCGGGGCTCTCCGCCGTAGGCGACATCTTCAACGCCATCGCGGCCCGCGCCAATACCGACGTGAATACGTTAAGCGCGGGCCTGGAGAATTATCGGGCCGGCCAAACTGGCCTGCTGCGCATGTCATGGGACAACGGTGATCGCACCGTGCTCGTAAACCCCAATCTGCGCGGCGTTACATTGGGATGGAACCTGCAAAGCACGGCTCAGGACGAATTATTCGCCGCCATCGAAGGCACGGCCTTTCACACTCGCATCATCCTGGATCGCATGGCTGCACACGGCGTAAGCATCAGACGCGTCATTAATGCAGGCGGCATTCCGCAGAAGAATGATGTTCTAAACCGGGTTTATGCCAACGTGCTGGGTCGGCCGGTTCTGGTCCCAAGTAGAGGCGTGGTAGGGCTGGGAGCGGCAATCTTCGCCTTTCTAGCGGCTGGAGCTTTCAAAACCATCGAGGATGCACAGGATAAGATTTGTCCGCCCCACCGGACATTCCTGCCAGACGATTCGACCCGACGAACATACGATCTCCTCTACGCGGTATATCGGAAGCTGTATTTTGCGTTTGGAGAGCGCAGAAGTGAAGGCCTGGGCGAGGTCCTTCCCACATTAATCGAAATCGCCGCAGGGCAAGCCAGCCAGTAGTTGCCGCCCGGCAGGACTGCAGATTCTTGCCGAGGGTTGGCGGCGGGTGTATTCTCTCGTCTCAGAAAGTCCTGGAGGGCGCGGATGCACCGGCGATTCTCTCTGGCTGCAGTTTCCTCGCTGCTTTTTCTTGGCCTCTCAACTGCAATTTGCGCGAGATTCAAACTGTCCCGACTGAGGCCAGCAGTCGGAGCAAAGACATAGTTGTTACAGATGAATATTGGTACTCGGACGATCTTCGCATCAACATGGTGATTACGCACAACGATCCGCGCACCGGATCGGTCACCATGACGGTCACGCAAGTCACGCGCACCGAGCCAGACGCTGCACTGTTTGAAATTCCGGAAGGTTACAAGCGTCCTACAGTTGGTAAGATGCGGTAGTCAAAGTTTCTGAAATAGGTGGAAGGCCCGAACTCAGTCACCAGGTGCTATACGCGGATCCATCGCTGGCTGTGCCGCTTGCAGCCGAGTGCACATCAGTGATGCCGGGATCCTGCTGGTCTACCGCCAGCATTACATCCTCCTGAACTACTTCCCAATTGGTTTGGCGGGTCATGGGATCGACCGGAATCTGCCGCAGGTAGCCGGCAGTGACCAGATCGTCGAGCGATTGAGGAGCTTTCTGCTTGTCGAGCGTGTACTGAGAAATCACCGACCGCAACGTACTGAGATTCGAACGCAGGACCGATTCTCGCGCCTGGATGATGGACTGGTTGTACATCGGAACGGCAACTGCCATCAGGATCATGATGATGCTGATTACGATCATCAATTCCAGCAGAGTGAATCCACGAAGACGATGAACGCGTCCTTGGTCGTTCGTCCTGGGTCGTTGGCTTAAACGACAAACGGCCAACGATAAACGACGGCTCCGGGCAAATTCTCGCGAAGAGCCGCCAGATCGCCGCCCGTCGTATCCCAACGTATTCATGCCCCGTACCATTTACCAGTCCTTGTATTTCGTGCCGTCAAGCGCGGTTCCCTGCGACTTGGTATAGACGTCGAACACGCTCTGCCCCCCCCAGGAGTCGGAGTCCGGGTCGTCCTGCATAGAGCGCATGCCCCATTCGGTGCTTTTCGTCATCGGATCTATTGGAATAGAACGCAAAAAACGGATTTTCTTGCCCGCTTGCGTGTCTATCCCCTTTACGAGAGTTTCCAGGTCCGGTGGATAGTTCTGGGTATCGACTTTCGTCTGAAACTTCCCTTGCTCAGCGGCATCTTTGTAGCGATCGATGGCGTCGCGCATTTCCCAGAGCGCCCGACGCAACTCTTTTTCCTTCTCGCGCTGAATCGTGACGCGAGCCAGCGGCAACGCCATGAGCGTGAGAATGGAGAGAATGCTCGCAGCGACGATCAACTCCAGCAGCGTAAAACCCCGAGTGGGTTGGGTGCGCGGCGCAGAATGGGATATGCGAAACGTCATGATTTACGTCAGGTGCCGCAAAGTTCTCCTCTAGTGGACCGTGATGGCCGCCTGAGCGCCATTAACGGTAATGGCCTGCAAGCCGGGATCGCGCGCTCCTCCTCGAGTAATGGTCAGCGGAGTCTGTCCATCGGCTTTGGCCTGGAAAGTTAGCGTGACCACCGATCCCTGCCCGGAGACTCCACCCGCACCGGGGGGACGTGTAGCCGTAATCTGCGACTGGCCGACGGTTTCATCCTCGCGGTGCACTAAGGCCACAGCTTGGCCATCCTGCGACAGGAAGCCGCCGTTCGACACGTTCACCAGTTGCAGCATTTTCGGATCGTAGTTCAACTGCACCGGCACGGAATGCACATTCTGAGCCCCGGAGATCAGCAGGTTCACTACAAATGTGTTGCCCTTGACCGCCTGAACGGTTGGCGGATCAAACAGGAAACTTGGAGTGCCGCCTGCTGCATTGGGTACGGGTGCCTGATTCACAGCCGGCTGATTCGCCTGTGGCTGGATCGAAGGATTGGACTGCGTTTGTGGCTGCGCGGGCGAAGCCGCGCCGCCGACCGGCGCTGTCTGTGGGTGGCTCACACGGTGCAACTCAATCGCGTTTGCGGTGCCAATGTCAATTGCCCGCTGGTTCATCTCCGTGAGTTCGGTCCCACGAATGATGTGGGGCACGATGGCAAAAATAATCTCATTTTCCGAATGATCTTGCGTGGTCTGACCGAACAGGTATTTCAGAATGGGGATCTGCGCAAGCCCAGGAATTCCTGCCAGCGATTTGGTCTGCTGGTCTTCCATGATTCCACCCAGCAGGTTCGCTTCGCCATCTCGCAAGCGAATTTCATGCTCGATTTTGCGCTGGCCGATGATGGGCTGGCTGATGCCGCCAATATTCGACTGGCCCGTAACCGCCGAAACATCCATCGTGATTTTCAGCGTGACTTCCCCATTCGAGTGCACGTGCGGCGTAATGTCGATATTGACGCCGACGTCCAGATACTGGAACTGCGTGTTTACCAGAGGGTTAATACCAACGCCGCCGATTCCCGGCTGAAACGACCCCGTCGCGATCGGAACCTTGTCGCCGATTTTCAGCGACGCTTTCTGGCCGTCGAGGGCGCGAATTTGCGGATTCTGAATCAGTTTGGTATCGCTATTATTCATTACTGCCGACAGATTGGCGGACGGAATTGTGACCTGGAAATCCGTCGCATTCAGGTTACCCAGCGTGTTCAGATTCAGACCGTTCGTATTCGTCCCAGTCGTTGTAGTGGTGCCCGTCGTCGTGGTTCCAGTGGTCGGGGTAGTAGATGTATTCAGATTGCTCTGCAGCGTAACCGTCGCGCTGGTAGGCGGATTAAGTCCCAGCGTACGCGATCGGTCCTTGCTCACCTGCATGATCGCAATGTCGACGATGACTTCCGGACGCGCCTTGTCCAAATCCTCTACCAATTTCTCCGCCAACGCGATCTGGTCGGGAGTTCCGCGCACGACCAGCGCATTCTGCGAAAGCAACTGCTGCACGCGCTGCACATCGAGCACGGCGCGAATTGCGTTCACCACATCCTGCAACTCGGTAGGAGCCGAAAGATTCGAGAGATAAAAAGTTTTAAGAACGCTTTGTTCCAGTTCCTTGCGCTTCGCAGGATTGTCCTGCGCCACAAAAATCGTATTCTGCGTAACCGGACGCCAGAACGTCTTCGATTCTAGTGCTGTAATCTCCAGTGCCTCTTGCAGGGTTACGCCATTCAAGTCGACGTTGATAACTCGAGCCGTGTAATCAGGGTCGAATAACACGTTGACTCCGGCCAGTTGTCCGACGGTGCGATACACGACGTCCGACTTGGTGGCGAGCATCTTGACAGTAATTGGAATGTTTGAGATTGGGGCAAGCTCCACCGGACCGGTGGCATCATGAATCTCACGTTCGAGTCCGGCCGGCGGCCCAGCCGCCTGCGGTGGCGGATTGCGCTGGTCGTTGATCATCTTCACCGTTCGATTCAACTCCTGCTTCGCGATGAACAGTGACGGATCGATCTCCAGCGCCTTTTGGAACTGGGCTACTGCGTCGTCAAGTTTGCCGTCGTCCCGCAATTTCTGCCCGGTGTGCACCAGCGCGGCTGCTGCCTCGAAACGTACCCGCTCGAAGGCGGCGCGGTAGCGCAAATCCTTGGGCTTCAGGTCGTAGGCTTGCTTGTAAAAAGCGAAGGCCGCTTCAAACTGCTGGCGAGCCTCGGCGTCCTCCCCTTTTGCAAAGAGATTCTTGGCCTTGTCAGCGCTGGCAGGAAGGGTTATAGCCGCGACCAGCAATAGCAGGATAGCTGGCCGCATCAAGCGTCTCATTCTATATTCCTCACAAGATGGTCCCTTAATACAGGTCTTCGCCGGACAAGCGGCTTCTCAAAATTCCGCAGGTTCCGGCGGCACTTTTCGCGCGGGAAAATGCGCTCAACACTGAAAAGTCTCGGATAGCCCGATTATAGCATCGCCATTTCGAGCTCCCGAAGTGCCTGTGCACATAGGAGTTACACTCTTTGGTCGTAGCCCTAGTGGTTTTTCTACTGCGACACTCGCGCTCGGCCTTTCAGAGATCAAAAATCACGCCTGCCGCCAATTTCGTGCCCTGCGTGTTCGGGCCGAACTCACACCGTCACAGTGCCCTGAACAATGCGCTAAGATAACTATTTCTAACCACATGGCTCGCCAAACCACGCACCAGACCAAGGCTAATCCGGAGAAATCCCCGCGCCGCGACCCCACAGCCTCGGGAGATCGCGATGCCGCTGTTAATAGGATCGCTTCACATAACTATTTCTTGCTGGAAAAATTTGAGGCGGGGGTGGTCCTGACTGGCACCGAGGTTAAGTCCGTCAGGGGCGGGTTGGCCAACCTGAAGGACTCCTATGGCTTGGTTAAGGATGATGCAGTCTGGCTGTTGAACGCCCACATCGGACCATACGAGCATGGCAACATCTTTAATCATGCCCCATTGCGCACCCGCAAGCTCCTGATGCACAGGGAGGAAATTCGGAAACTCATCGGCAAGACCCAGCAAAAAGGCCTGACCTTGATTCCGACTCGCATGTATTTCAAGAACGGAAGAGTTAAGGTTGAACTCGCCCTGGCCAAAGGTAAACAGCTTTGGGATAAGCGGGAGACTGAGCGTCGGCGAACGGCGGACAAAGAAGCCAGAGAAGCGGTCGCGCGGGGAAGAAACAGAATGTAGAGGGGTCGCGGAAATCTCATCAAAACCGTGAATCTCAAGTCCGATCTGCCCGGGGTACACGAGGCGTTGCAGCGCCTGGACCGCGAGATCGCCTTGGCCCGCCAGCAAAAACAGCCACTCTTGAAAGTGGTACACGGATATGGATCGACTGGTGTCGGCGGTGACATTCGCATAGCGGTTCAAAAACGGTTGCACGATTTGTCGGAGAGCGGCCAGATTCGTGGCTATATCTTCGGAGAAAACTGGTCGAAGACCGACGACGCGGCTTGGCGGCTGCTGCAAGCACAGCCAGAATTGAAGAACGATGCGGACCTGGGACGCCGCAATCAAGGAATCACCGTCGTGTGGCTCTGATCACGCGCAATTCAAGCTTTTGGTGCGCCTCTGCCGGCCGCGGCCGGGCGGTGCGCTTGCACTTTTTCCGCCGCGCCGAGATACTGAATATTCACACCAATTATGCAAACGACCATTTCTATCGCTACTCCTGCTGCAGTGGAAACCGAATCCCTGGTTGCGGTGGTGCTCGACCATGCTGAGTCCGCGCCGAACGCAAAAGAAAAAGATAAGAAGCCGCAACTGAAGATTGCCAGCGGCGATCCGGCGCTGCAGTCGGTGGCAGCGGATTTATTGGCCAGCGGCGAAGTTGCCGGCAAGCCCTTTGAGACGAACCTGCTGCACAAGCCTGCCGGCTTAAAAGCGAAGCGCCTGCTGCTGATCAGCGGTGGCCGCGCGAAGAAGTTTTCCAGCTACGATCTGCGCCGTCTTGCCGGCGTCGCAGCACGCATGCTTAAGTCGCGCGGAATCCGCGGCTTTGCCTTCGTTGCTCCGCCCGCCATTCCCGCGGACGAGGCAGTGCGTGCCATTGTCGAAGGCGCGCACGTCGGAAATTTTGATCCGGACTACTACCGCAGTGATCGCAAAGATCAGAAAATCGACGAACTCACCGTGGTCGCAAGCGGCGACAAGTCAACGCTCGAGAGCGCGGCCAACCAAGCGCAAGTGATTGGCGAATCGCAAAACTTCACGCGCGACCTTGTGAATGAACCCTCCAACCGCATGACGCCCACCATCCTTGCCGACCGCGCAAAAAAGATGTGCGCGGAAGTTGGCTTGCAATGCGAAGTCTACGGTGCCGACAAGATTAAAGAGATGAAGATGGGAGCGTTTTGGAGCGTTGCCCAAGGCTCCGATGAACCTCCGGCGTTAATTGTGATGCGCTACGAGCCGGCGGCCGCGCCCGCGAAGCCGATGCTGGGACTGGTGGGAAAAGGAATTACCTTCGACACCGGCGGCATCTCAATCAAGCCCGCAGACGGCATGGAGAAGATGAAATACGACATGGCCGGAGGCGCAACTATGATCGGCGCGATGCGCGCCATCGCGCTGCTGAAACCGAAAGTCAGAGTCATCGGCATAGTGTGCGCCACCGAGAATATGCCTTCCGGAAAAGCGCAGAAGCCCGGCGACGTGCAGATCGCGATGTCGGGCAAGTCAATCGAGATCATCAATACCGATGCCGAGGGACGGTTGGTTCTGGCGGACGGACTTTTTTACGCGCGCCAACTTGGCTGCACGCATCTGGTGGATGCTGCAACTTTAACTGGGGCAGTCGTGGTCGCCCTCGGCTACAGCAACGCCGGGATTTTTGCCAACGACGACGAAATGTACAACCGCTTCCACTCCGCAAATGCAAAAGCAGGCGAGAAGATGTGGCGCATGCCGCTCGATGACGAATATAAGGAACAAATCCGCTCGTCGATCGCCGACATCATGAATTCTGGAGGACGATGGGGCGGCGCCATCACTGCCGCCATGTTCCTCAAGGAATTCGCGGAGGATACTCCGTGGATTCACCTCGACATTGCCGGTACCGCGTGGATGGAAGATCAGAAACCGTGGATCGCGAAAGGCCCGTCCGGTATAGCCCTGCGAAGTCTGGTGGAATTCGTGAAGACCTTCGCAGTTTAGAGCACGGCGGAAACTTTCTCGCGTTTGATTTCAGATGGGTCGGGTCGAGAGAACCAAGACTTTAGCGTGCACGTTGAGAGAAATCAGGGCGGTTGTTATAATCGTCCGTTCCACCCGCTTCCGCAGGTGAGTCGTTCCGTTCGGTCCGCGAATCCCGCCACAATCAGCGCGAAACGAACTGTGCTCGGACTCTGTGGCAGTGGCTTTCAAATGTGGCCAGGTAGCTCAGGTGGTAGAGCGCAGCCCTGAAAAGGCTGGCGTCGG
>DATBEI010000240.1:0-9038 GCA_036269595.1 Candidatus Sulfotelmatobacter sp. | reverse complement strand
ATCTCGCAGTCGTACCCGAGACTTACTTTGTCATTCTGAACGAAGTGAAGAATCTATGCATTTTGCTGGAGAAAGCGAAGTGCACAGGTCCTTCGCTTCGCTCAGGATGACACTCCTTAGCAGACCGACGCAAAAACGCGGGGTGAATTGCTCCACCCCGCTTTACAAATGCTGTATGCAGCAGCCGGGTTTTGCCCGCCGGCTGGACAGCCCCTTCGACTGCGCTCAGGGCAGGCTCGGGGAACTGTCCCCACATGATCAACTACACCAGGCCCTGGTCCAACATGGCGTTGGCTACTTTCAGGAAGCCTCCGATGTTGGCGCCGTTTACCAGGTTGCCGGGCGTGCCGTATTTCTCGGCCGTTTCGAAGCAGTTCCGGTGAATGGCGATCATGATCTTGTGCAGACGGTCGTCCACTTCCTCGCGGGTCCAGCTCAGACGTGCGCTGTTCTGGGACATTTCGAGGCCGGAGGTGGCTACGCCGCCAGCGTTGGCGGCCTTAGCCGGTCCGTACAGGATCTTGGCATCGAGGAACAGCTTGGTGGCTTCGAGCGTGCTGGGCATGTTCGCGCCCTCGGCGACGAGCTTGATGCCATTCTTCAACAGATTCGCCGCATCTTTCGCGGTAATCTCGTTTTGCGTGGCGCTGGGGAAGGCGCAGTCGGCTTTGATGTTCCAGAGCGGGTTGTGCTCCAGCTTGATGTCCGTGGGCATGAAGATCGCTTTCTTGTAGTGATCCGCATAGTCCCGGATGCGTCCACGCTTCACGTTCTTCAGTTCGATGACGAACGCCAGCTTCTCGCGATCGATGCCATCGGGATCGTAAATAACGCCGTTCGAGTCGGACACCGTAACGGGCTTGGCGCCGAGATCGAGCAGCTTCTCGACCGTGTATTGCGAGACATTGCCGCTGCCCGAAACCAGGCAGAGCTTGCCTTCGAGCGAGTCTTTCTTGCTCTTCAGCATTTCGGCGGCGAAATATACGCAGCCATAGCCGGTGGCTTCAGGACGAATCAGCGAACCGCCCCAGCCCAGGCCCTTGCCGGTCAGGACGCCGGTGAATTCATTGCGCAGCCGCTTGTACTGGCCAAACAGGAAACCAATCTCCCGTCCGCCCACGCCGATGTCGCCGGCCGGGACGTCGGTGTCCGGTCCAATGTGCCGCTGCAGTTCGGTCATGAAGCTCTGGCAGAAACGCATGACTTCGTTGTCGCTCTTGCCCTTGGGATCGAAATCCGATCCGCCCTTGCCGCCGCCCATGGGCAGCGTGGTGAGCGAATTCTTGAAGACCTGTTCGAACGCCAGGAACTTCAGGATGCCGAGGTTGACTGAAGGATGGAAGCGCAGTCCGCCCTTGTAGGGGCCGATGGCGCTGTTCATCTCAATGCGGAAACCGCGGTTGATTTGAATTTCACCCTGATCGTCGAACCACGGCACGCGGAACATGATGACCCGCTCAGGCTCGACAATTCTTTCGAGCAGACGTGCGGATTGATATTCGGGATGTTTCCCCAACACCAACCTGAGGGAATCGAATACTTCCTTCACTGCCTGATGAAATTCAGGCTCGGCGGGATTTTTCGCCTTCACGCTGATCATGACTTGCTCAATGTAGTCCCCAGAGACCTTGGTTCCGGGGCGCGTTGTAACCGAACTCATAGTCCTACCTCCGTAGGTGCAACATAGATACGATGCCGTTCCGCATTATCGCCTTCTAATGCAATGCCAACAGTGATAATTCTCACCACCAACGGTGATTGCAGTCACGGGGAGCGCAGGTACTGCGGAATGAGCAAGATGTGGGCCTTCATCGGTCGCACTCGCAAGGAGCGCCTCCTGCTCTGAACATTGTGAGCGTAGAGGCACAGAGATTCAATGGCCATGGCGGTTCAACCGCTGGAAGGCGCCAAACCCTTCCTAAATCAGGAAAGGGTTGCCTTGCTGGTCAACCCGTGGCGGGAGTAAGAACCTGAGAATGCTTTGTCATTCTGAGCGAAGCGAAGAACCTATGCATTGGGCCAGCGCCGGAAATTGCATTGGTCCTTCGCGGCAAAAAGACGCCGCTCAGGATGACAAACCCAAGATTCAGGATGACAAACCAAAGATAAGGAGCGAATGGTTTAACAAATACGCGGGAGTTGCTCCCCGCTGAGCATGTCAACCACGCGGTTGCCGCCGATGCGGCTTTGCAGAACAACTGTACGGCTGGGACTCTCTTCTACCTTTCCGATGCACACAGCTTCCTGCGACACCGGAACCTTCCTCATGACTTCAAGCGCCGCATCTGCCTGCGCAGCGGGAACGAAGACGACGAAGCGGCCTTCATTGGCCACGTAGAGCGGGTCGAGCCCAAGGATTTCACAAGCACTCTGCACCGTCTCCTGCACCGGAATCAGCGTTTCTTCCAGCTTGATGCAGACCTTTCGATCAGAGGCGATCTCGTTCAGAGTCGTGGCCAGACCGCCGCGCGTAAGGTCACGTAGGCAGTGGATCTGAATACCGGCATTCAAGAGGGCTTCTACTGCCGGCCAAACACAGGCTGTATCGCTCAGAATCGGCGATTCAAACTCTAGTCCCTCGCGTACAGAAAGAATCGCAATCCCGTGGCGGCCAAGATCTCCGCTCACGATCACCGCGTCACCCACCTGCACCGCTCCCGGGCCAATCGTCTGCTTCACGTTCGCTTCGATCAGACCGATGCCGGAGGTGTTGACAAAAATTCCGTCGCCTTTTCCTTTGTCGACGACTTTCGTATCGCCTGTCACTAATTGCACTCCCGCGCCGGCCGCAGCCGCTTGCATAGACGCAACCACGGTGCGCAGCGTATCCATGGCGAGACCTTCTTCGAGAATGAATCCGGCGCTCAAGTAGAGCGGGCGTGCACCGCACATGGCGAGATCGTTGACCGTGCCGTGAATGGCGAGGTCGCCAATATTCCCGCCGGGAAAAATCAGCGGACGGACCACAAAAGAATCGGTAGTAAAAGCCAGCCGTGATCCGTTCACCGCAAGCACCGCGCCATCGTGGCGCTGTTCGAGCATGGGATTGCCGAATGCCGGCATGAAAATCTTTTCGATGAGCTGGTGAGTCAGGCGTCCGCCGCCGCCGTGCGCCAGAACGATGCGATCGTCAGCGACTCGGGGTACTGGACAACTCAGGTTGAACTCGGTCATGATTTTGGCGTCTGCCATAGTGGTAATAGGCTGCGCACGCGCCCTCCGACGATACCATGGGCGCGCCTAGCGGATTCTCCGGCGTACACTTCACCGCAAACGCCGGGCACTCGTGAGGTTTCTTGATGCCCTGCAAAATCAGCCCGCTGATGCATTCCGGCGACTCTCGCGCGGGCTCCGCCGAGGAAGGATAACGGCGGTTGGCATCGTATTTCTGAAAGCGTTCACGCAACTGGAATCCACTCGAAGGAATCTCCCCCAACCCTCGCCACGGCCGGTCCACGACCTCAAATACTTCGGCAATGCGTTCCTGTGCTGGGCGGTTTCCTTCCCGACGGGTCGCGCGAACATACTGGTTCTCTACTTCGTGACGGCCTTCTTCCAACTGGCTGACCGTCATGAGAATGCCTTCCAGAATGTCGAGGGGCTCGAATCCGGTCACGACGATGGGAACTTTATAGCGCTCCGCGATTGGAAAATATTCTTCGTAGCCCATGATGGTGCAGACGTGACCCGCGGCCAGAAATCCCTGCACTACGCAATTCTTGGACGATAGCAGCGCCTCCATCGCAGGGGGAACCAACACGTGCGAAACCAGCAGCGAAAAATTTTCGACGTGATCGTGGTCAGCCTGCCATGCAGCCATGGCATTGGCGGGCGCGGTGGTCTCGAATCCGACGGCAAAGAAAACGGCCTGGCGCTGCGGATTTGCCTTAGCCAGTTTCAGCGCATCCAGCGGCGAATACACGATGCGAACGTCGGCGCCTTCGGCCTTGGCATCGAACAGGCTCTTCGACGAACCAGGCACTCGCAGCATGTCCCCGAAAGAACAAAAAATCACGTCAGGACGCTGCGCGATCGCTACCGCTTTATTGATCAAATCGATTGGGGTCACACACACCGGACATCCGGGGCCATGAACCAGGGTGATGTCATGTGGCAATAAATCTTCCAAACCACTCTTGACGATCGTGTGAGTCTGGCCTCCGCAGATTTCCATGATGGTCCACGGCCGGGTTACCTTCTTCCAGACCTGCTGCGCCAGTTGTTCAGCGCCCTTCTGATCGCGATATTCACTGAGGAATTTCACCGAGTTCCTCCTCCAGTCCGCCCATCTCTTCCAGGTACTTGAACACACGCTGTGCTTCGTCCTCGTCGATCACGCTAATAGCGAAACCTACGTGAACGAGAACGTATTTTCCAACTTCGGCTTCGGGAGTATAGGCAAGGCTGACATCTTTGCGGATGCCGCCGAAGTCAACGCGGCCGCGGCGGAACGCGATGTCGCCCTCGTCCATAATTTCAACCACCCGACCTGGAACTGCGAGACACATTTTGGAACCTCCTCAACGCCATCCCAAGTAGCCCCGGCACCTGCTGGGTGTCGCGAGGGAACCTTGCCTCGCATAGTGGATGAGTTTCCCACGCCACAGTCGCCGAGACGGCGGCGCGCCACGGCGTTAAAGTGTGCTCATCACCGCCTGCCCCAACGCGATGCCGCCGTCATTCGGCGGGACTCGCTGGTGCGTGTGCACTTCAAAGCCGCGCGACTCAAGCGCAGCCGCCGCGTGCTCCGTCAAGTAGCGGTTCTGAAAAACTCCGCCGCTGAGAACAATTTGTTTCTCTGCAGCCTGTGTGGCTACTTCAACGATCCAGCCGATCAGAGCATTGTGAAACCGCGCCGCAATCAAAGGAATGGCAACTCCCGCAGCCTTGTCGGCGACGACCGCCCTGATCAGGGGTCCCCAGTCTCCACTGGTTAGAGCATACGCCTCAGCGGTGAGTAAGGGGCCAATTTCATTTTCAAGAAGCATGGCAGCCTGTCCTTCAAACCGGTTCCGTTGAGCGACTCCCACGATACTCGCCACGGCGTCAAACAACCGGCCGACACTGGTTGTAGGCGTGACGTTAACACCGCGTTCCAGCATATAGCGAATGCTTGTGGACTCCAATCGGGGTTTCCCCTGTCCCTCGTCGTCGGTCACAGGGTTTACCTGCTCCGACGCGCCGATCGCAAACAAAAGACTGGCGGCAGAACGCCAGCCTTCGCGGACAGCTGCATCACCGCCAGGCAGCCCAAATGGCCGCAAATGGGCGATGCGCTCAAACCGATTGCCCTCGACGCGAAAGAATTCCCCGCCCCAGATGGCGCCATCTAAGCCATATCCCGTACCATCCCATGAAACGCCCAGATATGGTCCCTGCGCATTATTTTCCGCCGCGCAGGCTGCAACGTGTGCTTGATGGTGCTGCACCCGGATCAACGGAAGTCCAGAGTTTTCCGCCCAATGGGTAGACGCGTAGTCCGGGTGCAAATCGCAGGCGACAACCTCGGGCTTGAAACTGTAAAGGCGGCACAAATCGTCAATCGCTTTTTCGAACGCTCCTCTAGCTTCGACGGTTTCGAGATCGCCGACGTGCTGGCTAAGAAAGACGTCCTGACCCACACCGATAGCGACCGTGTTCTTGAGATGGCCGCCGACAGCGAGCACCGCTGGCAGACTTTGCGCAACGCGAACGCCCAGCGGCGCGTAGCCGCGGGCTCGGCGCAGAATTCCCGCTCGCCCTCGCGTCAGCCGAACCACCGAATCATCACACGCCCGCACGATTGGCCGGTTGTGCATCAGGAAATGGTCAGCGATGTCTTTGAGCCGGTCCTTCGCCTCATCATTCCCGATCGCGATCGGCTCGTCGCTGCGGTTGCCGCTAGTAGCAATCAAGGGAAACCGGCACTCCTGCATCAGCAGGTGATGCAGTGGCGAATACGGCAGCATGACACCAAGGTAAGGTGAGCAGTGCGCTACATTAGCGGCGATGTCGGTGCCGGGCCTAGGCTGCAGCAGCACGATAGGTGCGGCCTGCGATTCAAGAAGTTCTACTTCGGCGGGCGAGATTTCGCAGTAACTCCGCGCGACTTCGAGCGAAGGCATCATCAGCGCGAACGGCTTCTCCTCGCGATGCTTGCGCTGACGCAGGCGCGCCACCGCATCCCGGTTGCGGGCATCCACTAAAAGCTGGAATCCTCCAATCCCTTTCAGCGCGACGATCTCGCCTTGCACCAGCGCTTCGACCGCATCTTCGATAGTGCCATCGAGTTTCGGCCCGCACACCGGACAGGCGTTAGGCTGCGCGTGAAAGCGGCGGTTGGCGGGATTCTCATATTCTTTCCGGCACGCCGGGCACAAGGTAAACGTGCGCATCGTTGTATTAGGCCGGTCATAAGGAATGTCGAGCACGATGGTGTAGCGCGGTCCGCAATTTGTGCAGTTGGTGAAAGGATATTCAAAGCGGCGGTTGCCGGGATCGAACAACTCCTCGCGACAATCCGTGCAAGTGGCCAGATCGGGGAGCACATTGACCGTCTTGCCGGAATCGTGGTCGCTGGCCAGAATTTCAAAATGAGTGGATCCCTCGACAGGCACCCAGGCAGATTCGCAAACCGTGACCACGGAAGCTTTCGGCCGCTCCTGTTCCAGCCGCCGCGCGAACAGGCTTAATTGATCGCCGGGGCCTTCCACCTCAACAACTAATCCTGCGGACGAATTCAGCACCCATCCGGTGAGCGACAATTCGGTGGCCAGCCGGTAGACGAACGGACGGAAGCCGACTCCCTGAACCGCCCCGCGGAGAGTGATTCGGAGGCGTAGCATCGCGGATTTCGCCGCCACTGTCATGATACTGGCCGAGTGCCGCTCGCTCGATTTTAGTCTCGCGACGCTTCGGCAGGCAGGAATTGTTGGATGAGCGCTGCAACCCGCGCGACCAGAGCCGGGAGCGCAGCGGCGGCTGCGGGCGATAGCGATTCCCCGTGATCGAAACAAGCGCCAGCTAAGGTGACGGAAAATGCGTGGGGCTCGACGCCAAAAAGGTTCCGGGCCAAGGCGACGACAGTATCGGGAGAAAGCTGATGCCAGAAGCGAACGGGTCCCTGCGGCAAACCGATTTGCCTGGCGCGTATTTCACCGGGGGAACCGTTGCCGGCCGCGTCTACAAAGATCGCTGCCGCACAGCGGCTTATAGTTTCGGCTAATTCCGGCGCGAGTTGATGGGTGCATACGATCTCGACGTCAGAGGTGGAGAATTTTCCTTCCAACGCGGCAGCCGCATGCCACGCGATCCCATCGTCCGACCGCGTGGGATTACCGTAGGCGATGACCACGATGTGGGGCATGGGTGGAGTTTATCTCGGGAGAGCGTCTCGCCCCTAGCGGCACTGGGATCTTCGGCTATGTCGGAGGGACATTCGACAATAGCTTCGCGCTCCAAACGCCGGGTGCAATGCAAAGGTAGAAGCCGGCGTCCCGCAATGGCGCCTGAAAAGCATCGCAGGTTTCTCGATCTTGAGTAACGGCACGGGCTCAGAAAATGTGACGCGCACCAAAAACCAGAACTGGCGGAACGCTTCATGCAACGTTTTCGTTTTACGAGCGCGCAACTTCGTCGAGCACTTCGCCTGCTGGGCCGAGAAGCTGAATTTGTAACTGCATCTGGCCGAGCGCGTGGGTGGAACAACTTAGGCACGGATCGTAGCAGCGAATCACGGCCTCAACCCGATTGAGCATACCGGGAGTCATGTGATCTCCGTGAACATAATGCTTAGCCACTTGCAGCACACTGCGGTTCATCGCCAGGTTATTTTGCCCAGTGGCGATGATGAGGTTCACCCAGCGGATCAGGCCCTGCTCGTCGATTTTATAGTGATGAAATAAAGTTCCTCGCGGAGCCTCCGCCGCACCCACCCCTTCAAGCGCGTTCGGCCGGGCCACCGCCCGCACATGCTTCGAGAGAATATCAGGATCGTTCAGCAGTTGTTCCAGCCGCTCGATGCAATAGAGAATTTCAATGAGCCGTGCGTGATGGTAATGGAACGAGCTCAGAACTGCCGTGCGCTGCAACTCATGAAACTCCGCCAGTTCCTGGTCGGCGCGCGGCGTGCCGCAGCGGTCGGCAACGTTCAGGCGCGCTAACGGTCCGACTCGGTAGATGCCGTCGGGAAATCCCTTGGGCTTGTAGTAAGAGGATTTCAAATAGCTCCAAGGCTCGACTTTTTCGCCGATGAAGTCGGAGTACTGGTTCGGGTCGAGATCGTCGGCCACCACGTGGCCCGACGCATCGACGATGCGAATCTTGCCGTCATAGAAGGTCAGGCCATTGTCTTTCTTTACAATGCCCATGAACAGTGTAGGAAAGTTTCCGAAGACGGAGATCTCTTCGCGGAAACGTTCCATGGTGCTCTTGAACCATTCCAGGGTGCGCTCGGCAATCGCGAGAGCATCGGGAAGGGTCCAGAGAATCGCGTCGCGGTTGGCCTCGGTAAGGGGCTCGCTAACACCTCCCGGCACGATCCACGCTGGATGAATGCGCTTGCCGCCGAGTCGTTCGATGATGCGCTGTCCAAACTGGCGCAACCGGATGCCATCGAGCGCGAGCTCAGGATTCTTCTCCGCGACTCCAAAAATGTTGCTGGTGGCCGGATCAGCGTCCATGCCCAGCAGCAGGTCGGGCGATGAGAGGTGAAACAAGCTCAGCGCATGCGACTGCGTAACTTGCGCCAGTCCGAAAATGCGCCGCAACTTATCCGCAGTGGGTGGAATTTTTACTGCCAGCAGAGAGTCGCAGGCCTTGGCCGACGCAATCAAGTGGCTGACCGGGCAGATACCGCAGATGCGCGCCATCAGCGACGGCATCTCGTAAAACGGACGTCCTTCGCACAGCTTCTCGAAGCCCCGGAACTGCGTGACATGAAAACGCGCTTCCTCGACCCGTCCGTCCTCGTTCAGGTGAAGCGTGATCTTGGAATGGCCTTCGATGCGCGTAACCGGATCGATGACGATGCTGCTGCCCTGCTTCACGAAGTCTCCCTT
>DATBEI010000195.1:0-21482 GCA_036269595.1 Candidatus Sulfotelmatobacter sp. | reverse complement strand
AGAGCGAAAGCTGTTGATACAGGCGCGGGCGCTTATGCCGCAGCTTCCGTTCGAGGAGATCGACCTGCTGATCGTCGATGAGATTGGGAAAGAAATCAGCGGGACGGGGATGGATACGAATGTGATCGGGCGCGATGTGCTGGGATATATCGCGTCGCTGAAGCCAAATGGAGAGCCAAGACCGCGGATCTTCCGAATATTTGTTCGGGATCTGACAATGGCGACGAACGGGAACGGCATAGGACTGGGGCTAGCCGATTTCACTACGGGCCGCGCTGTTAGAGCGCTCAACCTCGAGTACATGTACACGAATGCGATCACGTCCCTGGGGCTTCCCGCGGCGAAAATTCCAATGTATTACGAAAGCGATCGAGAGGTGCTCGAGAATGCGATCGCATCCCTTGCAACCGAAACGCCGCAGACGCTTCGGATAGTGCGGATTGGGAATACTCTGGAAATGGACCGCTTGCTGGTTTCGGAGGCTTTGCTGGAGGAAGCGCGGAAGGGAGGGTATCTGAACCAGGCGGCGGAGGCAACGCAGATGGTGTTCGACAATGCAGAGAATCTTTTTCCACTCTCGTGACGAAGGGGCCGAATTCGCTACGAAATATCCGTGGGTCTTGGCTACAGTGGCGAACTTTGAGAGCGAGCAACGCAGCGCCGACATCGGCCTTTTCTCCGCACATTGCGAGATAGGTTAGAAGACACTCGACCTCGATCTCTAGCCATTGGTCACTTACCGCCAACCGCCTGGACGGCTTGGTCTGGTTCAACTCCTCTTGAACTTGAACACGAGGTTCAGGTCAATCTTGTTATCCACGCTCATCAACCGCCCAATCTTGGGCACGGTTAAGCCAAAAGTGTCGAAGGTAAAGTTGGTCTTGGCGCGTCCGGCCACCGTATTGTCCCTGCCGAGGGTCGCAATACCCTGGAACGCAATCTCCTTTGTTACGCCATGAATCGTCATACTGCCTGTCAATGTGAACCCCGATTGACCCTGCATGGGAATCATTAGCGGCAGTCCTGTGATCTTGGTTGGAACGAATTCAGCCGTCGGATACTTGTCGGTTTCGAATGTGTTCTTCTTAATGAAGTTGTCGCGATTGTCCTGATCGCTCCTCAGATCACGCAGGTCGATCGTCATCTTCGACCCCGGCACAATCGTGCCGTCCTTGGCGATCCCGATCGTGCCGGCCACCGTCGACGACGAGCCGATCGCATCATTTGGAAAGTCAATCCCAACGAACTGTTCGGTTACACGATAGGACGCAGAGCCTTCCGTGACCGCCAGATTCATGCCAGCGGTCGGTGGCGGCGGTGGAGCACCCGGACCGCCCGGGCGACCGCTCGGTCCGGAACCACCGGGCCCAGGACTCTGCGCCATGGCAGACGAAACAGCCACCATTAAAAAGATTCCGCCGACCATCAGGCCAAGCGAACCTACCCGTGAGATATTGCCTCCCCATACGACAAACCGATGTTTCATCACAATTCTCCTTATCCAATCGCCGGTTGTTTAATTTGAATACTCGCCATCTCTTCGACAAATGTCACAATCGCGGAGTGGTCCAAATCACCCTTTCCCTGGTTCATGAGGGCAATCAGAATCTGTTGTATTGCGCTGGTTAGGGGTAAGCTGACCTTCATTGATTCGGCTGCCAGCAAAGCGTTTCGAAGATCTTTTTGATGCAAGCGAATTCGAAATCCGGGTTTGAAATTGCGGCTGATTACCATGGGAGCTTTAGCATTGAGAACGGTGCTCCCTGCCAAGCCGCCTTTGATGGCGTTGAGGACAACGTTGGGGTCTAGTCCTGCCCGTGTAGCCAATACAAATGCCTCTCCCATAGCGGCGATGTTGCAGGCCACAATAATCTGGTTGGCCAGTTTGGCGAAGTTTCCGGCGCCCACAGGGCCGGTGAGTGTGACAGTAGATCCCATGACTTGCAGCACCGGTTCCACTTCTCTAAATACAGCTTCTTCGCCTCCGACCATGATCGCAAGGGTTCCATCGACCGCTTTCGGTTCCCCTCCGCTGACTGGCGCATCTAGAAATCGGACGTTCTTAGCTGCACAACTTGCTCCAATTTTCTGTGAAATAAGCGGATTGACCGAGCTCATATCAACTACCGTCGAGCCGGGCCTCGAGCCTTCGAGCACCCCGAGCGCGCCAATAATAACCTCTTCTACCTCAGGCCCATCAGGCATCATTGTGAAGACAATGTTTGATCTTTCCGCGACATCACGTGAAGATGCGCCGCGTGCAGCTCCGAGCTCAACCATGCGATCGACAGGAGCTGAGGAGCGGTTGTGGACCACCACGTTATGTCCCGCCTTTAGCAAGTTCCGGCACATTGGACCGCCCATAATTCCCAAACCAATAAATCCGATATCAGTCACAGTGTTGATCTCCTCAGATGGTTGCTGCTCGTGAGATGGGTATTGTTCGTACCCTATCGAGGGCTAGCATCTGCTTGAACCAGCCCAAACCGTCGGACGTATCGCCCGCCGGACGGTACTCGCATCCAATCCAGCCGCCATAACCGATCGCGTCTAGATGGTCGTACAGAAAAGGATAGTGAACCTCACCAGCGTTTGGTTCGTTGCGCTTAGGCACGCCCGCCATCTGCACATGTCCGCATTGGAGAGCATACTTGCTGAGCTTGAAAGCTAAGTCGCCCTCCATGATCTGCATATGGTAAAGGTCCATTTGCAGCATCAGATTCTTTGCGCCCACTTCCTGGAGAATCTCATAGGCCTGGGCCTGCGTATTAAGAAAGAAACCTGGCATATCGCGTGTATTGATAGCTTCAATCAGAAGGGACATGCCATGCTTGGCGAGTTCGGTAGCGGCGAACTTGAGGTTGGCAATGTACGTGGCCTTGGCGTCCGCTAAGCTCACACTTTGTGGCACGATACCGGCCATAGCATGGAGCCTCGTGGTGTTCAGCTCCTTTGCATATTGAATCGCGGTTGCCAGTCCAACGCGGAATTCTTCTTCGCGGCCTGGTAGGCACGTCGTCCCGCGTTCACCTGAGGACCAATCGCCTGGAGGCAGATTGAACAGAACATTCTCCAGAGTATTCGTCTCTAGTTCCGCCGCTATGAGTCCAGCAGGATACTCATAAGGGAATAGGTATTCGACCCCTGTAAACCCGGCATTCGCGGCCGCGGCAAAACGCGCGAGGAATGGCATCTCGTTGAACATCATCGAAAGATTGGCCGCAAATTTAGGCATTTTGGGTCACCTCCAAATGGTTCTCAAGTTGCCCAGCTGTCGATTTTCGTTTCAGTGCGCGGCGAACAGCACTAGCAATCGCTTCGACGCTCATCCCATACTTATCCAACAGATCCAGATATGGCCCGCATTCCGCGAATGTGTCATTAAGTCCCACTCTTTCCAGCGGAGCGGGGCAAACGCCAGCAAGGCATTCCGCGATGGCGCCGCCAAGCCCGCCGACGATAGAGTGCTCTTCCGCAGTTACAATCGCGCCCGTTTCACGCGCACAAGATGCCACCAATTCGACATCGAGCGGTTTGATCGTGTGCATGTCTACGACTCGCGAGTAAACTCCCTCGCGACGCAATAATTCGGCTGCCTGAAGCGATCGAGCAACCAGCACGCCGCAGGCGACAATTGTCGCATCATCGCCATCAACCAGCGTGATCCCCTTACCGATTTGCGGTTGACAATTATCTACATAGATTTGCGGTACTTCATTCCGGCATAACCGGAAGTAGACCGGCCCTTCCCAGGCAGCTATCTGTGGCAATAGTCTTGTCACAGACAACGGGTCAGCAGGCACGACGATAGTCATTCGCGGAAGGCTACGAAGGATTGCGATGTCGGTGATGGAGTGATGCGTGGGCCCGTCGAAGGAGTCAGACAACCCGGCATACGCTCCTGCTAGTTTTACATTGGCCTGGCCATAACACAGATGAGTCCGTACCATTTCCAAAGCGCGCGTAGCAATCAAAAAAGCAAACGTATTCACGATAGGAATCAAGCCGCTGTTCGTTAAGCCAACCGCCGCGTCGACAAGTGCCGGTTCGGCGATCCCGACGTTGAAGAAACGATCAGGGAAACTTTGCTCAAACATGTGGCTGTAGTCCGAGCTGCTGACGTCAGCACTCAACACCACCACATCGTTGCGAGCATGGCCCAGTTCCACTAGCGCATCGCCGTAGGACTTACGCATCATGATGGGCTGGCCAAACGGGCTTCTAATCAGACTTGCCATTGCTCAACTCCTTCTCGTAACTCGACTAACGCTTGTTCAAATTGCTGCTCACTCGGAATCCCTCCATGCCACTGTGGCATGTGCTCCATAAAACTGACTCCCTTGCCCTTAGTAGTGCGGGCGATAATTACAACCGGTCGTCCGTGAATTTCATCCGCGAGATCGAGAGCATCCAGAATTGCAGCCATATTGTGACCGTGAATCTCAATCACATGCCAGTTGAAAGAAGCCCATTTATCGGTAATCGGCTCTGTTGGCATTATGTGTTTGGTAGTTCCGGTTTGCTGAACGCCGTTGTAGTCCACGATCACTGTCAGATTGTCCAAGCCGAACTTGGCCCCGAGTAGCAGCCCTTCCCAGATCACGCCAGAGTTCAGTTCGCCATCGCCCAGAACAACATAGATTTTGCGGCGAGACCCGGCCATTCGCGCAGCCAACGCCATTCCTGCTCCGATGGCAACTCCGTGGCCTAGAGGCCCTGCAGCAACTTCCACTCCCGGAGTCTTTGCTGGCTCCGGATGACCTTGCAGACGGCTGTTCAACGCCCGGAATGTAGGCAATTCATCCACAGCGAAGTAGCCGCGGTGAGCGAGAACCGTATAAAGCATGGCGCAAGCATGACCTTTCGAAAATACGAGCCGGTCGCGGTCATCCCATCCAGGATTATCAGAATCCAATCGCAGCTGGTGGAAGTATAGAGCTGTCAGAATCTCGGCGATGGAAAACGCTCCGCCGATGTGCCCGCTCTTCCGCCCGTAGACCATTCGGAGCACGTGGATCCGATACTCATAAGCACGCTGGGATAAGTCGCGAACCATTTCCTCAGTATGCCTGGTTCCGTATGCATACAATTTGTTCGATAGATCGGCTACACATCCATTCATGTCATCCTCATTTCAGTTATTCCGGTTGGCATCGTCGTATACCGCCAATTCCTAAATCGGAGCTTCCGTGGTCTTGTAAATCACATGGCTAGTCACGGGCTTAATCTTGCGCACTACCAATAGAATGATGACGAATCCTAGTGGATGCAATAAACCCGTGATGGCAAAGATAATGGCATAACTGTGATATGCAGTAAGCAGCGCGCCCGCAAACACATTGAACAGCATTCCGCCAAACGCCCCCGCAGCTCCAACCAGACCAGCAATAGAGCCGACGCTGGCTGAAGGGAACATGTCTGCGTTGAGGGTCTGCATGATCGTCGACCAGCACTGATGGCCAAGCATCGCCAGACTGAAGAAGGCAATCGTAACGGACAATGGCGATACGGTAATTAGAAGTGACAGGGGCATGCACGCGGCGCTGATGCCGAGACATATCTTCCGAGAGGCATCAACAGACAGCCGGCGCTTTATCAGATAGCTCGACAGCCATCCTCCCAGCAAGCTGCCCAAACTAGCTAGCGCATAAGGAATCCAGGCAAAGTACCCGATGGATTTGATATTCAGATGGCGCACGTCTGCCAGGTATTTAGGCAACCAGAAAATCAGGAAGAACCATGCCGCGTCGGAACAGAACCTGGCTGCTACGAGACCCCATACTTGCCGCAAGCGAAAGAGATCGGTCCATGATAAGCGCGAACTCGCTGCCTTCGCCGGAATCATCTCTGCCAAAAAGTCCCGTTCGGGATCGGTCAGTCTTTTATGCCGTGCTGGAGGATAGTACAGTTCGAGCCAGCACACTGCCCAGACAAACCCTGATGCACCCGTGATGAAGAATACCCACCGCCAATTGAGCCGTAGCACAATTGCCGCAATCAAAGGCGGAGCGATTGTCGCGCCGAAGCCAGATCCAGCGTTGAAAATCCCAAATGCCAATGATCGTTCTTTCGCCGAAAACCACTCAGAAATAGCCTTCGCAGCAGCGGGAAAAGCGCCCCCCTCGCCGAACCCCAGCAAGAACAGTCCAACTCCTAAGCCAAATACGCTTGAAACCTCCCCTTGCATCAGATTGGCCGCCGACCACCATACGATGATGACGAAATACCCCCAACGCGCTCCTAAGATATCCGTGAGTTTGCCGCCAACAATGTACATAACCCCATATGCGAGAAGGAACATGAACTGCAAATTGCCGTACTGTTGATCCGTAATGGGTATTGTTTTTTGAATCTCTCCGATCACTACGGGCAACGTCTGTCGGTCCACGTAGGCTAGCGCGCTCGCTGTGGCGAGTAGCCCCGCGATCCACCAACGTAGTTTCGGAATTTGTTTCAACATCAATGGGACTCTCTAAATCGATAACCGTCGAGGGTTTCTTGGAACGCGTCCCTGGATTGGAAGAAATTCGTCTTCTCTAGGCGATAGTGCTTGGTTGAGGTGCAAACTGGCCAGCAAATCGGGAGCGCAGAAATTGCACAGCCTGTCGCGCCGCCGAGTCTGGGTCCGGCTCAGGCAATATTTCAACCGTTATCCAGTCGTCGTAGCCAATATCTTCGAGGGCCATAAAGATCTCGTCGAACGGCAGGTGTCCCCATCCCGGTGCAAGGCGATTCGAATCGGCTACATGGATGTAACCGATGAAATCGCGTGCCTGGAGGAGTGCATCGCGAAACGAGGCGTCTTCAATATTCATGTGGAATGTATCAGGCATCAACCGGGAGCCTCGCCGTCCAGTCTCGCGGATAAGGTCGACTCCTTCGGCGCAATTATTAATGAAGTTCACTTCGTATCGGTTCACCGGCTCCACTAACAGCTCCACACCCAGCGGCTCGGCGATGTCGGCACATTGGCGGACACAATCGACATAACGTTGACGAGCGATCGTGGAAGAGTCTTCGACATGAATCATTCCCCGAACTCGGCCCATGTTTACCTTGGCGCTGAACTGTGAAGCAAGGCGAATCATGTCAACGATCCGTTCAACGGCGCGATTTCGAACGAGCACGTCCGGATGCGTGAAATACAAATTATCCGCTGCAAAGACTTGACCGGTTGAGATGCACGCTACCTCAAGCCCAGTAGCAGCTAGCCGTTGTTTCATCCGGGGGACTTCTACCTGTGATGCGTCACGCAGTGCAAGCTCTACTCCGTCATATCCCAGGTCGGCACAGCGATCGATACAACGACAAAGATCGTCGCGGAATGCTACGAAAGCACTCGGAAGAGCGTCTGCAGTTGAAACGGCCAATCCAATCTTCATTATCAATCTCCCTACTCTAACTTCTCGGCATTCACAGGGTTTTCTGACCCGACGGAATGTTTTCATTTGGTGCAGGTTCCTTTTCACGACCCATCGGATCATCCGGCTCCCAGACTCCACAACTGGAAATGGCGCTTTCGGCATCGCGAATTAGACCGAGTGATATCTGATGGCGACCACATTCGAAGGGTGTCGCGAGCCACGCATCCAGAATCTCCAGCGCCTCGCTTGCTTCAGTAATCTTGCCGCCGAGACAAAGTATGTTCGAATCGTTATGCGCCCGGGTCATCTTGCCCATATGTACGCTTGTGCATAGCGAAGCGCGAATCCCTCGGTACCTGTTAGCAACGATGCTCATCCCAATTCCCGTTGAACAGATCAGGATTCCTCGGTTTGTTTCTTGCCTCACAATGGCCTCGGCCACTGCCGCTGCATAGTACGGATAGCGGACAATTTCTTCCGAGGGGCATCCGACGTCATGAACTGCGATCCCCTTACTCGCGAGATGTTCGACAATCTGCGATTTCAGTTCAAAACCGCCATGGTCATTTCCTATCCAGATTGCAGTTTCTTCGGTCACGGATGTGTCCTTTCCCTTCTTTGCTCTTTATTGCTTAGGGCTCTTACATCGGCGCGGCGGCTGCGCCCGAAGACGGGAAGCTCTCGGGTCACATTGCGAAGCCCAGGTTCCCAATCAAAGACGGGCCACGATCTGCGAATACTAGGTCATGGAACATATTTCTGTCAACATATATTTAAACTAACTATATGATTTTATTTATGTTATATTGTGGTATGACCTCATACTTCCTACCAGAATGTCTAAAAATATGAGAACGGGTAAACTTGAGGATCGCACGTTTGGCCGCACCCAAACTTGGCTCGTCGGCGCGAAGATTGGTCTAAAGCACGGCCTTGAATATGTCTCAGAATTCGCCAATAAAAAGCCGAAGATCCCTCAGGTTCTGGCCGGTGGATTTCGTCACAACCAAATCGCCCAGCGCGGTGAAGAGCGGGCTCGAATCGAATGCCGTCAGTGCTGCTTCTGCGTCATAACCAAGCGCATGTGCACGGACAACTGTCGTCACATCAGCGACTGCTCCCGCCGCTTGAGTGTTTCCGTCGATTCCGTCCGAACCGGCGCTCAGAACAGTAAGCCGCTCTCCTGGATGTCGGTCCAGTTCTAGAGCGCATTGCAGCACAAATTGTTGATTTCGTCCGCCGGCACCTGGGTTCTCATTCAGCGTCACCGTAACTTCTCCCACTGAGATTAAACAGAACCGCGGGTATTTTTTACGCAACACGTGGAAACGATCCAACAAGTAGCGAGCGGCCTGAGCGTAGTCCCAATCGTCGCAGGTGTTGTCCACCACCACGTAGTAGCCTGCCTTATCCGCGATCACTCGCGCATTCTCTACCAGGTCGTCGCTCGAAAGCAATATCTCGAACCACGAATCGCCGAACGTTCCATCATCACCGCTTAGACACGGAGTTGCCTCCGATCCTCGCGTTGGCCCCACTCCCGCATTGCGCAGATCCTCATTCAGAGGAAGTTCAGCCAGCGGGTCTTGCTCAAAGAATCTACGTACCGATTCGGGGAACTTGGCGCCCAAGGCATAGCGGTCAATCAACTCGCGTACCTCGACTGGGGTCGAGCGATTAGGGGATGTCGGGCCAGAGGATAGTGCATCTAGCGCCTGCAGAGGTACGTCAGGCAGCAGTAGATTCACCTTCATGGCTTCCGGTGCAGCCATCGCCAACCGTCCGCCTTTCACGGCGGAAAAATGTTTACGAAGGGTGTTCACGTCTTTGATCGGAGCACCCGACCCGAGGAGCAGTTGATGAAACGAAATCGTCTCCTCCAATGTGATTTGCGGGTTTAGCGGCAGTTCGAACATTGCTGACCCGCCGCCTGAAATCAGAAAGAATATCAGCGTGTCTTTCTGTGCCGTTTTCAGAAGCGTTAGGGCTGCGCGGGCCGCGGCAAACGAGTCCTCGTTCGGGAGTGGGTGGCCGCCCTCAAAGAACTGGAGCCATCTGTCTTTTCTAATCGGGGGCTGGTTCGAGCAATAGATGCCGTGAAGACCCGTCCGCCGCTCCATCCGCTCCAGCAATGCATCTAGCATCGATCCTGCGGCCTTACCCAGCGCGATCACAAATATCTCTTGGAAGCTACCCATGTCTATCATTGACGTGCTAGCGCCATCAGCCGTCAGACGATGCAACAGGTCTCCCTCAAATCGGATGCGTCGATCGAGCGAGGATGCGATATCGCAGGCCTTCAATGCACGAAAGAAGATTTCCTTCGCCTCCGTATGCAAAATCTCAAATTCGCTGGTCGCAGTCACGCAGTTACTCCTTGAGCGCCCGAGGAGCATAATTCATCTCTTCAGCGGCTCGTGAAAATGGGATCTGCGCCGGACGCTCACCCGGCGCCATCCAACATATTGCATCCATTCCCCTCGGGACGGAGCCTATTGAAGCTGAGGCTTTTTCCAGTAGGAATTTCCTGCCTCATGACCTGGTACCAGAATGAGGTCATAAAGCCGGATGACGACCGACTGTTTCTTATACGCGCTCAGATCCAGATGGATGTGCTCCCAGTGGCGCGCTGCGTCAATTGCCTTCGTATCTGGAGGCCCCTCAACGAACGTCCCCGCCGGTCGTCGCCCCCCAATCGGCAGCGCGATGGGGGGGGCACCAATTGGGTGCGCCGGCGCTGGGCCTTCTATCAATTTATCGAGGACTCTGTCGTTGTTAATATAGATCTGCAAGTGCCAAGTTCGGCCAGGGTCGACGCCCGCTTCTAAATCGAGTGAAGGGCTGTCACTTAGTTGAACGGTCTGACGCAGAAGCGCTCCGCGCACCTCATCTCGGGGAAAGACCGACAAGATATCTCCATTTAGGAAGGTTGCCCCGCGGATTCCTCTAATTCCCCCGGTGCCTCCGCCAAATCCAGCCCGTTCCAGAGACCATTCCGGGGCCCACCATCTGGTAAACTCGGATAGCTTGAACAACTCGGGCGCCTGGTTGACCGGCTGCTCTGTGGCAATAATAAGGTTATTGCCATCAAGTTTGGCTCCGTGCGCGAGAAGGATCTTTTCCCCAATCTTTGCCGTCCGCTCTCCCAGGACCCGGATGCTTTCGTCAACCGGCGGCGTCAGGGCAACACCCCCCATGGTGGCGCCTTGAACCCGATCATTGAAAGAAGCTACCAACTCCGCCGGCATCGCGGCCATGCCATGCATCGCACCTATGACGGACGCGGCATTCGCAGCGTTGCAGTCGGTATCCGCATAATCGGCGAGAGTAAACGCAAGGTTTTCCGTCTTTGAAAAATCGCCGTTTCCGAACCAAACGCTTATGGCTACAATCGATCCGTTCACGACTGCATTGTTGGTCGCCGGATATTCGATACCCCAACGCTCATTGATGAAACGAGATATCTCTTCCGGCGACTTTCCTGCGTCGGCCATGCGGATGACCATGTCCAGACTCTGACGATACGGGGACAGAGGCGATATCAAGCCTGCGGCTTTGCGAACGATAGTCTTGGTGTCCGTTTCGACAAAGCCCAGACTGATCATGCCAGAGATGAATACGGCACCGTCCGTTCCCTCGGCATAGCCGTTCACATGCGTCAATCGACGGGCCATCTCGGCTGCAACGTTGGGCATGCCGGGAGCAAGAGTGCCATAGACATCGCTGCTGAACTCCGGTCCGATGGTCCACCACAATTTGTTGTAGCGCGGGTTTCCGGTATCCGGAGCCTTCATTCCCTGCCTAAGCAAGCCAAGCGCTTCCGCGCTAGAACCCCAGGAGCCCGCGCTGTTCTCGAGCCACTGGTCACCTAACTGCTCCACCGTGAGATTGATTCCGTACTTTTCAAAGGCCCGGATTGCCACCATTTCGTAGTAGTAATCATCGTCGGTTTCTGCGAATCCCCTTCCATGAACCATAGGTGTGTTACTGAGCACGGAGGCTGTCTTATGCTCAAAACGCAATCCCGTCAGTTGACCAATCATCTGCCCCATCCAAATAGCGTAGACTCGGTCACGGTAATCCGCCTCCGAAATCACCAGGCGTCCATTCTTCACGGTGCTTCCGAGGGATTCTTTGCATGGAGCATAGAGAGTCACCGTGCAGAGAAGCATCGACGCAGAAGCCTTCAACCAATTCGGCATTGTTTCCTCATCTCTTCGTCATGCAGATGCCTCGTCCTTTCAGGACGTGACTTGCTGCTTGTTCTGCTTCTAATGGCAGCCGGACCTTGAGATTCAAGGTCCGGCTGGTTGAGTCTAGTAACTAGAAGGTCAGCTTTGAGCCGATCTGAAGGATTCTAGGTGAACCGAACGACGTAATTTTTCCAATCTGTGAGCTTGTGATCGAGGTAGTCGGATTGTTCCAAGTGGGATGATTGAGCGCGTTGAAGGCATCCACGCGGAACAGGTAATTAAAGTGTTCCTTAATGTGGAATGTGCGACCGAAGGAGGCGTCAAAATTGAGCGCGTTTGGCCCCGACAGCGAGTCTCTGCCGACGTTGCCGAAGGTGCCTGCCGCCTGCCGCTGGAATGCTGCAGGATTGATCCACTGCTTCGTCGTCTTCGTTTTGGGATAAGCCGCGGCAATTTGGTTGGGCCGATCGTTGCCTTGACCCGTTTGGGAGACGTCGACGCCGCCGTCCGTGATGTTCAACGGCGTTCCACTGCGCCAGGTGACGAGGCCGGAAAGCTGCCAATTCCTAGTCAAGGCTCGTGCGACATCGGAGCCAACACCAGGACTCTGCGCCACGCCAGAAATATTGAAAAGGCTGGCGACATTTTGAGCGCAGTTGCCGCGATCGAAGCTGCGATTGTAGGGGTTTTCCCGGTATGTGCCTGCCACTTCACCTTGCACATCTGCATCGCTTGTGCAATGCGACCAGGTGTAATTGGCCGTGACGTTGAAGTTCTTCGCAAACCCATGTTGGGCTGAAAGAAGCATGGCGTTGTACTTGGAGTTGCCGCCATCATCGCCCGAGTAGATGGCGCTGTAGTACTGGCCGATGCTTGGGTTCTGCAGATAGAGCAACCGTCGCTGATTGGTTGGAGCGCTGCTCCCTGCAATGTAGACCGAAGGGTTGATGTCATACGAAGTAGGAATGTGAACGGTCTTGGTCCCGAGATAGCTCGCCTGAAGCAGCCAGTTGGGGCCTACCTTCCGCTGTACATTGAGGTTCCACTGAAGCTCGTACATCGGTTTGAAGTCCGAGGGAATGATGTAGTAGGCGCCGCCGACTGGAAAGAATGCTCCACTCGAGGCAAAGAGGTTCCCCCCTACTTGGTTCTGCCAGGGGTTGGAGAAAGTATCTCCAACCGGGTGGCTCAGGTTTACCTGCGAACCGAAAGGAGCCCCGTAGGTCCAACGCTCGGGATAGAACATGTAGATACTCTCGTGCATTAGGCCAAAGCCGCCCCGGATGACCTGCTTGCCGTTGCCACGTGGATCGTAGATGAAACCTAGACGCGGAGATACTTCTCCCCAGTGTGAGTGCACTTGGCTAAGACCTGGGCCGCTCCCAGGATCCCCTGGAAAGATGAGACCCGCGGGGGCGTTCGGATACTTCTTGCTGGCCGTTGTTCCAGCATTGAATGCCGCTTGCGAGAACTCTGCGTCGCGACCCTGCCGATCGTAAGGAAACTCGTCGGGCTCCCAGCGAAGCCCAACGTTTGCCGTGAATCGTTTGGTTAGGTGTATGGTGTCCTGTGCATAGAACGAGAACACGGTCTGGCGGAGTTCGTCCCTCTGAGGAAAGTCCTGAATGAGCGAGCCTATGCGGCCAAGCATAAAGTCACCCAGTGCATCTCCCGTATAGGTGCCGTCAAATGTGAACGAGCCGTTAGCGTCTGTATTGATGAGCAGGTTAGATTGGAGGCGCCGGAAGTCTGCGCCAAATGCAAACTCGTGCTTGCCCCGAGTCCAATTGACGTCGTCCGAGACCTGGAACGTGTTGGCATTGAAGTAGCCGGGCGAGCAAGTGCTACAGCCACTCGAAAAGTCACCAGTTACGGCGATGAAGTTGTAGTGCGGGACCAGGGCGCTTATGTTGATTCCAAGATCGCTCGAAGAGATGTCATTGGCCGGCGCACCGCGATTGTCACGGCGACGGTTGAACGTGCCGTGAAAAGAGTTCACCATGGTCGGGCTGAGCGTGTACGTGTCACCAAAGGTGAAGATCTGCGACCGCTCGGTGTTTCCGGCCGTACCGGTGGTAAGGAGATTCGATCCATTGAACACTACCTGAGCGGTGAAATCGTAAATGTAGTAGCGCCCATACATCGAGTGCTTCGGGTTCAGGATGTAGTCCACACGGCCGATCACCTGGTCATCTGGATTATTGGCCACGAAAGCAAACTGCACTTGCCCGCATGGATTAGTTGGGACTGGCAGGTACTTCGTAGCCAGAGCCACCGCAGCCGGATCGTAAAGGTTCGTCGGGATCTGGTTGCCAGCGAATGTACCACCCGCTGGGTTCTTGAGCTGACGGGTAGTGCTAGCAGAGAGACACCCACCTTGAGATGCAGGAGTCTCGAGATTGCTCCAATTGCCACTGAGAACAGCCGGCGTAGGCACAAAGGCGATCGCGCTTGGAGGCGAACTGCGCTGCCGCGTCCCCTGATAGCCCGTGAAGAAGAAGAGCTTGTTGGGAAGGATTCTTCCGCCAATGGTGCCGCCGAACTGGCTGCGCTTGAGGTTATCGCGGGACGGAGTTCCATCCTGGATGCCGTCCAGAATTCCATTTCGCAGGAACTCAAAAACACCGCCATGGAAGCTATTCGCTCCTGATCGCGTGACTGCGTTCACAACGCCGCCGGCGCGCAGCCCATACTGGGCGGGCAGGGCCGTTGTCTGCACGCTAAACTCCTCCAGGGCATCCGGGAACGGCAACGGCAGGTTAAGGTTGAACATGGCATCGTTGTTGTCTCCGCCATCAAGCAGGTAGTTCAGTCCGTTGCCTTGCCCACCAGCCACTGAGAAGGTGCCGGAGGCGTTCGAGCCGCCGATGCTCTTACTGGTAGTTAGGTCAGTCGTTCTCATGGTTGTTGCAGCACCAGTGAGAGTAATGATCTGAGTTGGATTCCGGCCGTTCAGTGGGAGGTCGTTGATGCGCTTGTTGTCGAGGACCTCAGCAATGGAGTTGTCCTTTGTCTCAACTTCAATCGCATCGGCCCTGACTTCGACAGTCTGTTCAACCGCGCCAACCTGAAGCGATACGTTGATGTCTACGTTGTTCGCAACTTGAAGCACAATTCCAGACTGGACATACTTCTGAAATCCAGTTTGAGACACAGTAAGGTTATAGGTTCCGACCGCGAGGTTAGTGAACGAATAGCGTCCCGTTCGAGCATCGGTCGTAACCGTGTGTACCTCGTGCTTTCCAGTCTCGACAATGGTGACGGTAGCCCCTGGGATTGACATGCCTGCTGTGTCCGATACGTAGCCTGTGACCTCCGCGACAGCGACTGCCTGGGCCAATACATGCAGAGACGTACCGGTAATGAGACTAGCAAGCAGTAGGACATTGAGAAAGAATCTCGGAATGAAACGTTTCAAAACTTCTCCTATTGGACGACGACTCATATGATGGCCTCCACATTTTTGAAATTTGGCCCGTTCTGGCGCGTTGCTTATATACCTTCCACGTCGCATCGCCAACTTTGTCTCTGTGAATCGAGGTTGGGCAGTTTGTTCACTCGTCACACTTGCGGACGATACTCAATGCCTGGGACTGACATTTTCCCCAGGTGTGCCTTACAAAATCAAGGCATTCCAAAAATCAAGCGAATAGTAGGATACACAGCAGTTAAATGTCAACTCAATTATTTTTTGTGTCTATAATATTCTTATTATCAAGAACATACAGTGAGGTCGGACCTCGTACCTCCTACCAACCTGCTAACGATTATAGCAACCTGGCCACACCGATGTAGCAGAGGCAACGTGTTTAGACCTCCTACCACCGGCCGGTTGACTTAGCTGGAGAAGAATCTATGATGAAGATGATGACATGGACTAGCGAATGACAAATTCAGCACTAAAGCGAGCACCCAAATTTCGTTTCGGTACAGTTGGTAACAAGAGCGCGTTGGTCGACAGGGTTGTTCAAAAGATCCAGGAACAAATCCTCTCAGAACGTCTAACCGTTGGCACAAAACTCCCCCCGGAAAGAGAATTCGCTGAACAATTAGGCGTTAGCCGCACCGTCTTACGAGAAGCTGTGCGCGTTCTTTCCGCAAAGGGATTGCTTGAAACGACCCACGGGGTCGGCACTACGGTTCGCGCGCTGACTCACGAAGAGATGGTGGCGCCGCTGAATCTGTTCCTGCGTTCCTGGGGTCGGGATGTCAGCCTCAATCACTTGCATCAGGTTCGGTCTCTCCTGGAAGTGGAGAATATCGGCCTAGCAGCTGAGCATGCTTCGGAAGAGGACATTCAGGATCTTCGTCGGATCTTGGAGGAGATGGAAGCGGCAAGAGCAACTCCGCTACTGTTTGCAGCTAAGGACTCTGAATTTCATAGACGTCTCGCCCAGACGACACATAATCCTCTTCTCACGCTACTGCTGGACTCTATCCAGGACTTACTGGTAGGGATTCGAAAGCTCGTTGCAGAGGAGAGCGGTCTAGTCGAGAGAGTCATGCCCGCACACACTGAAATGCTGGAATGTATCGCAATGAGAGATGCGAGAAAGGCCCGACAGACAATGCGTGCGCATCTTCTCGCTGCGCTAGAAGTTCAAAAGCAGGTAATTGACTCCAAGTCAGATACGAAAGCGGCCGAACCCAGATCTGAGCAATCGGACGATGCGGCGGCACTGCAATATACACATGAGTCCGGGGTACCCCTTCTGTTTGGGGATACTTAGACCGTCTTCTCACCAAAGCTCAAATCGCCCTGCCAGCCGCTGCTCAAATAACCATCTCAGCTATTGAGGTTCAGAGACTCAATCAGGGCTCCGCGGTTGACAGCCTCATAGACCATCGTTCCGCTGGACTCCGTCATGTCCACTGGATTGCAAGAGTGACTCTGGCGACGTATTAGATCATTACCTTTGAGTTTCGCGGAGCCAATTGTATGTCTTGGATGATTGCATTCCGTGGGTCTTAGGGTCGAGTTCTCGTATGCGCTACCTTCGATTTCTTGTATGTTCCCATAGGTCCGAAAGCTTTCCCCCATCTATGAACGATTTTCTTCCTGAGACTCGATGAGGTCTCAATCCCCTCTCCGCTTCAAGAAAAGATCACTCCTTTCTTGAGAAGGAGGCATCCATACCCGCGGGGCTCGCTAGTGTAGACAATGGCATAAGCCTTGCGTGCGCGTTCATAGAATTGTTCGCGCGTGAGCCCCTCAATCGGTACGTGCTTTCCCTCGAACTTGTCGATAATTCTCTGACATTCCTGCTGAACTTCAGGAATATCTTCGGGAGCGTTGACCTGCATCATTCGAAGAGCAGGTTTGTCGACGAAGGTATCAAGAGGGAGGAGTTGCATACAGGCCTCCAATACAGCCGGCAGATGCGCTCCATCGAGACGCACCAACCGTTGTGCCATTGAAGCCGCCGGAAAATTGCAATCCACAAGAGCGATTTCATCCCCATGGCCCATCGATGCCAGAACGTGCAGCAGTTCTGGCGTGTGCAAAACACCCAAAGTTTTCAACATGCTCAGGCTCCTTATGTATAGAGTGGACCTGTCTACTCTATATGCACCTTTGTTAGCTTCCTTCAGGCTGAACTACTGGGCATCCTTGACGCAGCGGAATCCGAGAGTACCCGAACGATCGTAACTGGGAGCCATGAGGAGCAGTTTGCCGTGTTGGTCGTTTCGATAGGCTTCAGGGAAGTACCAAATAGAGCCTTGCGGCTGATAGTGATTGCCTCCGCGAACAATAGCTGCGCGAGTGTGATCGTCGACGTACTCGTCGGTCCACTGCCACACATTTCCGACCATGTCCATTACGCCGAACGGACTGGCCCCATGGGGATGCGCGTTCACATCGCTTGGGGGAAGCATGGTACGGCCCTTGTCCGGAATCGGCGCC
This sequence comes from Candidatus Sulfotelmatobacter sp., assembly GCA_036269595.1. Classification (GTDB taxonomy): domain Bacteria; phylum Acidobacteriota; class Terriglobia; order Terriglobales; family Acidobacteriaceae; genus Sulfotelmatobacter. The sequence continues at coordinate 4,020 of DATBEI010000195.1, read as the reverse complement.
GGACTGCTATCCGCAGCGCATCCCCCCGAACCGCCGCCGCGTGAGGACGCGAGCCAATCGCAGTTTCCCCAGGGAAAGCTGCGCCCGTCGTTGCCCTGCGCGGCGTACTGCCATTCCCACTCATGGGGAAGCCGTTTTCCGGCCCACTTCGCGTATTCACGGGCATCCTCGATCGATACCCAGGTTACCGGCTTGTTGGCCCATCCATCGGGATAGACACCCTCTTTCCAGTCCTTAAGGAAGTTGAGACTATCTTTGGGTTGATAGTGTGTGGCATCAAGAAACTTCTTGAACTCGGCGTTGGTCACGGGGTTCTTATCTATATAAAAGGGTTGGATCTGCATGGGGTGTTCATGAAACCGGCGGGGGCTGTCTTCCCATGGATATTGAACGTCGACTCCAACATCATTAGACCCCTCGATTTCCACTCCCTGCACGCGGAACAGGTAGTCGCCGCCTTCGATACGAAGCATTCCTTCCGGCGTGGACCCGGCGCGTGGCGAGGGTGGGATCTCGACCAACTCCTGTGGCAAGGCGTGCCACTCATGCGAGTAAGAAGACAAAGGCCTAGCGGTCATCGCCTTCATCTTCTCCATGAGTTCCTTGAGCTTCGGATCCAGTTCGCCCGAAGCAGCGAAGATCGCTGCGTAGCCATGACTTTCGGTGAGAAACGAAAGCACCGCCTGATCGCCCTTTATTTCCGGTTTGAGTTCGACGCCGTGGTAGAGATCGAAGTAACGCATGCCCTGCTTGTAGGGCGTTGTCATCTGATTTCCATCGACGTCGTATTCATTGCGGTTAACGATGGTCCAGAGTGTCTGGTCGACCAGCGGCCAGCGGCTGGAGAAGACACCGTATCTCAGCATCGGATAGAGCGGCTCCCAGCCCTCGCTCGCGAAAAAGGGAGCTACGGCGCGTTCGATGGTCGCCACACGACGCGTTGCCTCTCCGTCGCGTGGAGTGACTCCGTTCCAAATGCCCCAGACGTTTTCCCAGCTTTCCCAGCCTTCGCCGTTGAAGAAGGCGTATTGCAGAGCGTTCGATTTGTCGCGATCCCAGCGGCCCTGAATATTGACCTGGTGACGGGGTTCAAGCCAGCGATATTTGTCGACCGTAGGAACGAAAGTATATTGGTACTGGCCCCAGGTCAGCACATTCCAGGCAAGACCCTCATCGGCGGGGCCGCGCTCTGGTTCAAACGCGAGTGGATGGCCGACTTTTTCAGCAGCGAGGGAAAAGGCCAGCGGCACACCATCCTGCGTGTCGCCGTTAACTCCGTCAGCATCGATCTGTTTCATAAATTCTGCAAAAGCGGTAGGCCAGTCTTTTCCAGGATCTCGCGTTCCCTGATCCCACATCATCATAGGGAACAGAACTTTCACGCCGCGACGATGGAAATCCGCCACCATCTGTTTCAATCCCTCCACTCCGCCCGGCATGGAGCGCGCCATGTCGTGTTCGTTTCGATCGTCGATGCCTGCGTTTGGATAAACCGCCCAAACAAGTACGGCATCGATGCCGCCGTAACGCTTCTCAAGGTCATCGAGATAGCGGTCGACTGTGTATTTGCCCGCGACAGGATCGTAGAAATAGCGGTCGTGCACCATCATCTGCGGCTGCATAAAGCTGTGTTGAGCCCATTGAAGCTGAGGCAGCTCGTAGCGAGAGGGATCGTATCCAATATAGATTCTGCGTTCCGTACGCCAGTGCGTAATTTCGGCGAGCCAGTCACGATGAGTGGATGGTGTGCAAGCGGGAGATCCTCCCTGCCATATGCCACGCAACGTTAGACACGGTGGTGATGGGAGTTGTGGCCCTGGTCCACCGATACGCGCGCCTTGATCGAGTTGTGCGAAGGTGCGCCCAGCAAAGATCGCCGTGAGAAGAAGGAGGCCCGCGGTGCATCGCATCGTTCGGAATTCAGCTTTCATGTCGTAGTTCCTTTCGGCAGATAATTGTTTAGGGACTAACGAGAAAAGCGCGGAGGACTATCCCGGTAAGTCAACAAGCAAGCTACCGGTGGGCATCTCACACTGTCCTGGTATTCTGCGTTGCTGTCTCATGAAAACCTTTACCTCGTCCATGGTGGGCATAGAAGGCTGAGCGCCATTGCGTGTTACTGAAATGGCAGCAACCGCAGCGGCAAAAGTCGCGCTGTCCAAGGGAGACTCCCCCAGCATGAGCGCGGTAGCGAAGCCGGCATTGAACGCATCGCCGGCGGCCGTTGTATCAATCGCGTCCACCGAGAACGCGGGAACAAAACCTCCAGAGTCTCCCTGCGATGCCAGATAAGTTCCCTGGGCACCCATCTTCAGGACAATCCCACGACAGCCATTGGATAAGAGGATTTTTGCGGTCTCTGCGGGCAACTGCGGCTTTAATTCCGGGTGTTTGTTTCCGAGATAGAAAGCCGCTTCAGTCTGGTTCGGAGTGAACCATGCGAGGTCTTTGAAGATGCCTGTCGGAAGATCCATCGCGGGCGCTGGGTCGAGAATCAGAGGCAGTTTCTCCCGTGCACAGACGCGGATAAGGTACTCGACCGTTTCGAGTGGTATCTCAAGCTGAGCGAGAACCATGCCAGCGCTTCTCAGGATTGATAGATTTGCATCGATATCCTCGGGACTAACTTTAGAATTGGCACCCGGCGCTAAAACGATGCTATTGTCTCCGTTCCTCGAGACTACGATCACGGCCACGCCGGAAGCGCCGTCGCTTGTGGAAACTCCAGTTGTCTCTACGCCGGCGTTCTCAAGGTGGGTTCGGAGCTCATTGCCGAACGTATCGTTCCCTAACCGCCCAATCAATCTTACCGGATAGCCTAGCCGAGCCACTGCGACGGCCTGATTGGCACCTTTTCCGCCGGGATGAATCTGAAAGTCGGATCCAATGACGGTCTCGCCTACCGCCGGAATTCTTTTAGTGACAGCCACCAAGTCTGTATTAATGCTGCCGACGACGATAATTGGTCTTTGAGTAGACAATGTATTCTCCCAAAATAGCGATGAAAGGTTGCTACGAAAATAACGGGGCACAAGCGACCGCCGTCAAGCCACACAGAAAGAAGATAAACATCCACACCAGACTCTTTTTCGAACTTGCTGGAGCTGCACTGAATTCATGCCAAACGAACACGCCCCAGCCAGCTGAGATCATAGTGGCGCCTTGCCCGATGGAATAAGAGACGGCAGGTCCTACGATGTGGGCCTGCGAAGCCACGAAATTTGCCATGCCCCCTGTACACCACAGTGCTCCACCCAGAACCCCCCAGAGGTGCCAGGTGCTGGGCGCCTGCCAGTAACGCTTCATCGAGGCGGGTTCCCGGCCATCGAGTGGAAAACGCATAAGGAGGTAGTTCACCGGAACGGCGCAAACCGCTACGCCAATGGCGAAGAACAGCAGGGCGGCGTAGGGTCCGGGCCCACTTACTTCCGTCATAGCTTTCGACACGAATGGATAGAACGTACCCATCAGAAGTCCCGCGATCAAGCTAATCACGATGCCGCGACGGCTCACGGCGAAGCGTTCAGTTTCGCGCAGCCGATACGCTATGGCATCCAAGACGATCGCTGCCACGACGAGCGCGATGCCACCGAATAGGAGAAGAGGATTTCCTTTGGGCGAGATGATGTAACTGCTGACCGCGCCGACAACCAGTGCCAAGCCAATGCCGATAGGGAATGCAACTGCTAGTCCCGCTATATCGATCGCAGCGACCAGTAGCAGATTGGCTACGTTGAAGATGGCGCCGCCCGCCATGGCGAGCAGAATCGGATGCACGCCTGAGTGAGCAATGTCTGCATAGAAAGAACGCCCCACAGTTCCAAGACTTCCCAGGGTTGAGCCCCATAGAACCGCCCCAGCAACGAGTCCTATAACGTAGTCCCAGTAAAACAGTTGAAACCTGTACCCGGGACAAAGTTTCATCGAATTGGCCCATGATCCCCAGCAAAGCATGCTGAGGATCATAAGCGTAAGAGTAATGGCGTACGATTCCGGCTGATACACGTTATCCCCTTGGCC
>DATBEI010000192.1:0-11040 GCA_036269595.1 Candidatus Sulfotelmatobacter sp. | reverse complement strand
CCTTCGCTTTGCTCAGGATGACAGGACTTATTTATGCCACGAAATTTCCAGGACACAACACTAGGGGAACGTTTGTGAATAGGGAACTTTGAGCAGTGAAATTGTAAAGTTCGCATAGTGCTGCGGTCCATGCACGCACAGAAATGAGGAACGCCGTGAAGCTAATTACGCTTGCTATTCTTTTGATCTCAGCGTTGGCCTGGGCCGGGAGACGGTCGCGTCCAGCCGATTACAACGTCGATGTGCACGTCGCATCATCAGGCATCGAAATTGGCGGACATCAAGTGTTGGACGTTGTCATTCAATCCAAGAAGTATGAACTGCAGTCTGAGTTGCCCATTGGCAAGCTACTGGCGCTCGGTGACTACAAAGCGAAGCTGGTTCAGGACGACCACCCGAGCGCCTATGATTCCCGTCAAGTCTACGAGTTTCTGTTCCCGGACAAGACGAGGCCGTACGTGGTGGTTGGTCAGACGGAATGAGGGGAGCGTCAGGATTAGTCGCTTTAACCAGCGGCCGAGGAGCGGTGTAGGGATTTTTTCGCCGGTCTTACGGAACCGGTTGCGCGTTGTGATAGCGCAAGTATCCCAGGCCGACGCGGAGGTGATGATTGATGGAGTCGGGGACGCAGATGGCGAAGCAGAGGCCGAGGAGTCCCTGGGCGAGGCCGAGGGCGTAGAGGTTGTGGTAGCGGCGGAAGAGAGCGCAGGAGATTGCTCCCCAGAGCAGAGTCGAGGCGGTGAGTGGGAGATTGGGCAGGTGGGCCAAGGCGAACAGCACGGCGGTGGCGCCGATCGCGGCGTTCTCGCTGGGGAGAAGGCGCGTGAGGCGCGGCATGAAATAGGCGTTGAGCAGGAATTGCTGGTAGAGGGTCCAGAGGACGTATCCGGTGACGTGTTTGAGGTCGGCTTTGTAGAGAGGATGCAGGGTGCCGATTTGTTTTGCGACGAAGACGCTGGCGAGGGCGAGGAGAAGGGCGGCGGGGAGAATCCAGAGGGAGCGGGCGAGGCCGCGCCGGGTTAGGCCGAGGTCGTTCAGGGTGGGGCGGCGAATTAGCACTATGGCGAGGGTGACTACGAGCGCGACGGGGGAGAGAATGCGCTGAGGGGTTTCGGGGAGCCAGAGGATGACGAGGATGAGGCCGTAGCCAAGAAGGAGTTCGAGGAAGTCGCGGGAGCAGGGGGCGTGGCGCGGCATTAGCTTCAAGTATGGCATGGGGCGTTGAGTGGGCTCACACTAGACCTGTCTAGGTCCGTGCACGGACTCCTCGCTTCGCTTCGTCGGACGGCCGAGGCGGCCGTCGCCACACGAGTTGTCGCTCGTTGGATCGCCTAGGCGGCTCCACATGAAGTGCTACGCCGACAATTCGGGGGTGGCTTTTAACAATGACTTAGTGTAGGGGTGAGTCGGACGCGTGGTGATTTGGGCGGTATCGGCTACTTCGAGAATTTTGCCGCGGTACATTACCGCTATGCGGGTGGAGAGATAGCGGACCACCGGCATGGAGTGGGAGATGAAGAGGTAGGTGAGGCCAAAGTCGCGCTGGAGTTGAGCGAGCAGGTTGACGATCTGGGCGCCGACGCTGACGTCGAGGGCGGACACTGGCTCGTCGCAGACGATGAACTTAGGGCGGAGCGCGAGGGCACGGGCGATTCCGATGCGCTGGCGCTGGCCTCCAGAGAACTCGTGGGGATAGCGGGAGCGGGCGGATTCGTCGAGTCCGACGGCGCGGAGGAGTTCGGTGACGCGCTGGTCGAGCTGCGCTCGACTGGACAGCCGGGGACGGCTGTCCCCACTTAAATCTTGCCGGCCGCGACTCTCATTTAATTCTGCACCCTGGCCGTGGATGATGAGGGGCTCGGCGATTATGTCTTCTACGCGGAAGCGGGGGTCGAGGGAGGCGAAGGGGTCCTGGAAGATGATCTGCATGTCGCGGCGGAGGCGGCGCATTTCGCTGCGCGTGGCGGAGCGCAAGTCGCGGCCATTGAGGCACACGCTGCCGGAGGTGGGCTCGATGAGGCGAAGGATGAGGCGCCCGAGGGTGCTCTTGCCGGAGCCGGATTCGCCGACCAGGCCGAGAGTTTCTCCGGTGTGGATGTCGAGGGAGACGTCGTCAACGGCGCGCACTTCGCCGCCGGATTTTCCGCCGAAGGGAGATTCGGAGTGCGGGAAAACCTTGGTCAGCTTGCGGATTTCGATCAGGGGCATTGGCTATTTTCCAGTGACTAGATATTGCATGCGTTTCACCACAAGACTCAGACGTTGCTGGCTGGCGGCATCGGGCAAGAGGTGGCCCGGCAAAGCTTCCAGAAAGTCGCGACTCGAGAGCAAAGTTCCAAACTCGGCACCGAGATATTGGCGCAGGTCCCATGGGGCGAGGCGAACCTCGGCCGTCAGTTCCGGACGGCCATCGATGACGGTAACGATGTCCTCAAGGTCGTGACTTGCACGAAAGTCGTTGTTGCCGCGTCCGCGAAACGCCTCCAGTTTGGTGGCGAGGAAGAAGGGTGCGGTGATGAGTTGGATATCGTGTTCGCCGATTATGATTCTTCGCGCGTTCTCGAGAGCGGGGCGATACCAGGGATTGCTGAAACCGAGAATTGCGGAGTCAGTGGGCATCAGATCGAGAATAAGATCGCCGCTGAGCCAGCGACAAATCGGCGCGCCTTCGGCGTGGGACTGGTGAAAGCCAAGTTCGCGTAGGTGTTTTTCAAGAACGGTAAATTCGGCGTAAGAGGCGACGGAGATGATTACGTCGACGTCGAGGGTTGTGCGCACCGGAGTGGCGGCGGGATCAGTCACCAGAAGTCCGGTTATGCAGCCTCCAACGAATACAATCTGGTCGAGCAGCGGTGCGAGTTTTGCAGCCGCTACAAGCAGATGCGCGAGATTGGGATTCGAAGGAATATTCAAACGGAATTCATTCTAGCCGTTAGTTCGCGAACGGCAATCTCCCGTTCGCGCGCGCGTCCCTCGCGAATGGCGTCGATGAGGGCCAGCAGTTCGTAAAGCTTGGTGTCGCGCAAGGCTGCCTGCGGGACATTTTTGTAGAGCGGGGAAAATGCAATGCCACGGAGCGGACCTTCCGCATAAGGCCACACTGGCGGTAGCGGAAAGTCCTCATGGAAGTGCTGACGAAGCGGGGAGGCGGCCTCGGCGGTGGGGAGGCCGCGCGTGGGTGCACCTCGCTCCACCGGGAATGCGTATTTGACGCCGTGAATTAGAAACTCCTTGAGGTTAGTGGAATTAGGCCAGACCCGAATCCGGTGTCGCTCGTCGGACCCGGGAGGTGGAGGAACGGTTAGAGGATTGAGCAGGTGTCCGACTTCAGCCCGTTTGACTGAGCGGAACACTTGGGATGCGCTCATGAACAGGGTCGCACCGAGACTGGCGTAGGTCCAACGTCTGTTGTCATTATTGGCCACAATTTTTAGGACCACAACGAGATCTTGCGGAAGAAGGTGCATTGCATTCCTGATTCCAGAATATGGAATACGAATATTGTATCATTTCTAAACGGCATTAATGAATACCATTCTATTTTCTGGAATACGGAATATTAGCCGGCGGCGATTAGGGGAACCGCGGCCAGGGCGGCTAGGAGGCCGATGAATTTCCAGCGGCTGAAGTGTTCTTTCAGGATGAGGCGGGCCAGCAGGACGGTCATGGCGGGGTAGAGCGAGGTGATGACGACGGCTTCGTCGAGGCGGCCGTGCTGGCTGGCGAAGATGAAGAGGGCGCTGGCGGAGATGTCGAGGAATCCGGCGAGCGCGCCCAGTGCGGCGCGAGGACGGTCGAGCGCAAGCGGGGCACGAGTTGCGAGGACGGCAATGGCGGTGGCGGTAAAGGATCCGATGCGGGCGATGGCGGCGATCCAGAGTGGCGAGCCTGTGGCCTGGTGGATGAAGAGGTAGAAGCCGGCAAATCCCACGCCGGCTAAAGCGGCCATGCCGACACCAGCGGGGCGGCGATTTTGCTCGCTGAGTTCCTGGATGTCTTGGGGACTGTCGGTCTGAGATTCGCGCAGCGGCTCGGGGCGAGTGATGAGCCAGATGGCGACGATGGCGAGGACGAATCCGGCAATGGTCCAGCGGCTGGGCGCGCCTTCGAGGGCGACATCGACCATAGTGGGAATGGCGGCGCCGACTAGCGCTGCGACGGGGGCGGTCAAGCCCATTTGTCCAGAGGCGAGAGCGCGATAGAAGATGGCGAGGGAAAATCCTCCAGAGGAGCCTGCTGCGATTGCCCAGATGATGCTTGCGGTTGAGGGGAATTCTCCACCGTAAGCGAGAGCAATGGCGAACATGAGCGCGATGGCGCAAAGGTGGGAGAAAGCGGTGAAGGTGAAGGCGTTGGCGCGGCGGGAGGCGTAGCCTCCGGCGAAGTCGGAGGCGCCCCAAATGAAGACTGCGGCCACACTGCAGGCTGCGGGCGCGAAGGGCATGAGCGGAGGCACGGACGAGGGTAACATGAGCTTCGAGCGATGGATAAAAGGCAGTTGATGCTGTAGGCTGCCCGACGGCAAGACCACGTTTTGAGCGAATGCGGGGTGTGCGAGTTCACGCGACTTCGCTCGGGATGAGAGCGAACACCAGGTCCCTCGACTGCGCTCGGGATGACAGTGTTTATATAGGGTCCCTCGACTTCGCTCGGGATGACAATGTGTGAAAAAGCGGACGCTAGGTCCCTCGACTCCGCAAAACGACGAGACTACCCGTTGTGAGCGCGTGATAGAATTTCAGCACGTCATTTCCTTATTGCCCTGGTTCTGAGAGTTCACGTTTGATCGAACTGGCACCGTCGATTCTTTCGGCTGATTTTGCCCGGCTGGGCGAGCAGGTGCGCGCCGCAGCCGAAGGCGGAGCGAGTGTCATTCATGTGGATGTGATGGATGGACATTTCGTTCCGAATCTCACGATTGGGCCTCCAGTTGTGAAGTCGCTGCGCAAGGTGACGAAGTTGCCGCTCGACTGCCACCTGATGATCGAAAGTCCCGACGAATTTATTCCTGTGTTCGCGGATGCCGGCGTGGATTGGATGTCGGTGCACCAGGAGGCTTGCCGTCATTTGAACCGCACGCTGCACCTGATCAAGAGCCACAACTGCCTGGCGGGAGTGGTGATCAATCCGGCGACTCCGGTGGATACGCTGGTGGAAGTACTCGATCTGGTCGACTATGTGCTCGTGATGTCGGTGAATCCGGGGTTTGGGGCGCAGAAGTTCATTCCATCCACGCTGCACAAAATGCGGAGGTTGGCGGAGATTCGGAGCCAGCGCGGGCTGCACTATCGCATTGAAGTGGACGGTGGAGTGGCAGTGGAGACCGTCGGTGATGTAGTGCGGGCGGGCGCGGAAATTTTGGTGGCGGGCAACGCGGTGTTCGGGAATGGCGATCCAAGACAGAATGCGCAGGGCTTGTTGAAGATGGCTACGGAAGCGGCCATGGTGAAAGTTTAGTTCTACGGTTGTGGTTCGGAATTCGTTAGACGCCACAATCAAAAGCGCCGAGCTTCGCTCGGCGGCCGGGTCAGAGGACCCGGCCCTACACGAACAAATTGAGGGTCTATGTCACGTCGAATTCCGGAGATTGCTGTTTTAGGTTTGGTGCTGGCAATTACTGTGGCCTGCACGAACAAGAAGTCCGTGAACCCGCTCGCGAACCTGGGGTCGAAGCAGCCCGATAAAGTTCTGTTCGACAAGGCCATGGACGCGATGCGGCACAATCGGTTCGACGTGGCACGACTCACGCTGCAGACGTTGATCAATACGTATCCGGATTCGGAGTACATTGCGCGCGCCAAACTGGCGGTGGGCGATTCCTGGTATGCAGAAGGTGGCACGGCTGCGCTGGCGCAGGCAGAACAGGAATACAGCGATTTCGAGATCTTCTTCCCCAACATGGCGGAGGCGGCCGAGGCGCAGTTGAAGATTGCCAATATCCATTATCAGCAGATGGAAAAGGCGGACCGCGACTATACCCATGCCAAGCGCGCGGAGGATGAATACCGGAAGATGATTCTCCAGTATCCCGACAGCAAGCTGGTGCCTGAGGCAAAGGTGCGCCTGCTGGAGGTGCAGGAGGTGCTGGGCGAGCGTGAGTTTGAGGTTGGACGGTTTTATTACTTGCGGCAGTCGTATCCGGCGTCGATCGCGCGACTGCAGTCGCTGGTAGAAAAGTATCCGCTGTATAGTCGCGCCGATGAAGCGCTCTATTTGCTGGGGCAAGATTATGAAGGACAGATCGCGCGTTTGCGATCCGCGCCGAGATGCGACGAGCATGGCTTGCCGCGGGGTTGCGCGACGGAGGCGGTGAAGGGGCGCTACATTGGGGAACTCAGCAAGAAGGCGGGGCAGTCCTATTCGCAGATCCTGACGCGGTATCCGCTGATGGATCGGTCGGATGACGCCAGAAAACGCTTGGCCGCTTTGAAGCAGCCGATTCCACGGCCGACGCGGGGAGAAGTTGCGCGCAACCGGGCGGAACTGGCGAGCCGGAGCGACGCCTCGGTTGTGCAAAAGGCCCTCGGCCTGGTGAAAAAAGGTCCGGACACGTCGGGCGCGGCGAAAGTGGGTGAGCCGTCGTTGGCTGATCCGGAGCCGGTTGCGGCAACGTCGGTCATTCGATCTGAGACGTACGCGGCTGCAGGCATTAGTGAGAAGAGCGTAGGAGTGGAAATAGTAAAGCCTGACCAGCCGGCCGCGGACGCGACTGGCGCGACCGGAACCGGTGCGGCGGGAACGCCCGGGACGGACGCGACTGCGATGGGCGGGTCGACCTTTGGAAAGACTCCGGCTTCGGGTGTGGCGCCTCTAACATCTGATCCGAATGAATTGAAACCTACGGCCAACGCCGATCCGAACGAACTGAAACCGACCGATGCCACGGGCGATCAGGCGCTACCGCCGCCGGTGCAGGTTAACGAAATCCAGCAGGGATCGTCGTCTGCAGTCGCCAGCGCCGACAACACACCAGCAAGCGATGCGGAGCTGTCGAGCAGTAAGAAGAAGAGAAAGAAGGGGCTGCAGAAGATCGTGCCGTTCTAAAATAGCTCTTAGCTATCAGCTATCAGCTCTCAGCCAAAGCAAACGGGAAAATTTCGTCTCGCTAAACTGCGATAACGCTTTTGCACGCTAAGTCCATAATTAGCTTCGTCGCGCGATAGGTGCTGACCACTGGTAACCGGTTACTTCCCTTTTGCATCATTGACTTAGGGATTGTCTCGGGTTACCTTCGCGTTATCTCCCCATCAGAGGACCCTTTGGCTCGGAAGATACTGCTCGCCGATGACAGTGTGACCGCTCAAAACATGGGGCGGAAGATCCTCGCGGATGCGGGGTATGAAGTTATCACTGTCAACAATGGCTCGGCTGCGCTCAAAAAGATTGCCGAGCACAAGCCAGATGTAATCGTTCTCGACGTCTATATGCCTGGCTACAGCGGGCTGGAGGTATGCCAGCGCCTGAAGGAAGCTCAGGAAACATCGCGGCTTCCGATCCTGCTGACCGTGGGCAAACTGGAACCATTCAAGCCAGAAGAAGCCAAGCGGGTGCGCGCCGATGGGTTCATCGTCAAGCCGTTTGAAGCCAGTGAACTGCTGAGCGCGCTGAGCAAACTCGAAGACAAGATTGTACCGCGAGCGGAAACTTCGAAGCCGGGCCGGTTCGCGCGAGTGACGGCGGCGATTGAAGGACGGTACGACAAGACGGTCGCGATCGAAGAAGATACAGGTTGGAAAGACAGGATTGCATTTCCTCCTAAGAAAAAGAAGGCCGAGGAGAGTCCGGCGGATTCCGTTGCCAGTCAAGAGGAAACAAAGCCAGCGAAATGGGGCCGGTCGAAAACCGAGGAACCGCGAATTGATCTCGGCGCACTGGCGCCTGAGGGTCTGCCGAAGGATGTAACTCCCGAAGAAATTGCTGCATTAGCTGCGGCTGCGGCCCAGGTAAAGATTGCGGAGAATGGCGGCTTGGAGCCACCTCCGGTTCCCGCATGGGCGGAACAGAAACAGCAGGATGCGGCCGCATCGCTTTCCTCGCCGATCTCTGAGGCAGTTGAGCCGGCGAAAAGAGTGGAAGAGAAGAAAGCCGAAGAGACAATTGCGGAAAAAGTGAATTCGCACGCCGAAAACGCGAACGAGGCTGCGTTGGCCGCGGATAGCCATTCGGATCTAATGGCAGCGATTGCAGGGATGGAATCGAAAGCCAAGGACACGTCAGCAATCATTCCGGCGAACGAGGCTTCCTCTCAAGAGGCAACTCAACAAGCCAGCGAACCAGTAACCATGGCTGCGGCGGGAGCGGACGGAACCCGTTGGACGGCGGTTTCAGTAGCGCTCGATCCAGAAGACGCTGCGGTTTCTCTCGAACAGGAGATGCAGAAGGCTTACGCCGCCTTCGCGGCAGTGGAAAACGGTTTTGCGGCGGGGGTGGCGGCCAGTTCCGTAGCTGAGTCGGTAACGGGTACAGCAACGCCTGGGGCATCAGAGCCTGCGGTAGCGGAGTCAATACCTGCGATACCTGCTCCAGAAGCAGCGCAGTCGTTGAATGAATTGGCTAGCGCGTCCGCAGACGCGGTCCAGGCGGCGGTGGAAGAACTTAAAGCGGTGGCGGAATCGTTTGTGGGAGCGGCAGCGGTTCCGGCGGAATCTGCGCCGGCACCTGCTCCCCAGTCTGACGCCGGGCCTGATTCGGGATCGAGTGTCGGCGAGGTTGCAAAAGAGAATCCGGTGAGTGAAGCACCGCAAGAACCTGCGCACGATCCGGAGCACATGGAACCGAAGCCGGAGGCAGTGAAGAGCGAGTACGAAGATCGGCAAGAAAATAAGAAACAGAGTGTTGAAGAAGTTCAGAAAATTGAAGGAGCGGCCGCGGCGAGTGTTGTCTCGCTTCCACAGGAAGTGACGGGGGAGGCAGCGAAGGATATTGCAGTGTCGTCGGCCGCGAATGAAGCTTCAGAGGCGCAAGATTCGGCAAGGCAAGATTCGACAGAGACGAGCCAGGATTCCACAGCGGTCGAGGCTGCAGGCGCTAAAGAAAACGGCGCTGCGGGAAAGAAGGAATCCGACGAATCCGCAAACACGGCAGCCGCTTGGGCGAGCTGGCGGCGAATTCGCGAGTCAGGCGAATCGAAAGAGTCCTCGGAGAAGAAAACCGAAGAGGCGATGGCGGCGGCGGCCGGCGCCGAAAAAAGCCCGGCCGAAGGGTCCGCAGAGTCGGAGTCCGATCCGGAGGCGATTGCCAGCATCGTCGACAGCGTGCTTGCCGATCTGCGGCCGAAGATTTTCGAAGAGATCTCGCGGAAGATGGGCAAGAAGAAGTAAGCACGCCCCGCGTCCCCCGGCCCCAAGCTGGTCTCAAAGCACACGTGATATCGGGCATCTTGCCCCCTGTTTCCCGCCAGCCCAGAATCCGCACGGTTCCCAAAAAGCGCAAAGGATGCGCCATCCGCCGTAGGCGGATAGCTCACATTTTTTTTGTTGTGGTTCCCGTAAAATATCTGTTTTGTGTAGGTTACGAGGACCGATCGGGGCGAGTCCGGGTAAAATCTTGAATCCGAAGGACTTATAGGTAAAATCTTGCGGAATAAGGAGTTAGAGGCTGGGTTTAAGAGGACGGAGATTCTGATCGGCTCTGGGAAGCCGCAACGCGATGACGACGATTGGGTCTCCGGGTTGAGAGACTTCTGGGGCATGAGAACGATTATGAGCTTTCTGTATTCTCGGTAAAGGTCGTTCGTCACACGAATAGGGATTTTTACTGTGAAAAGGTGTGGAAAAAGCTAAAAAAACGGAAGCCTGCAGTCTCGTCTTCTCCTTGCGATTGGGGAATGTGCCGTGGGTCATAGGTTTGAAATTTTGCCTGGGAAATAAACCGGTTGCACCGGCGTTCGTGGTACCCACCCTTCGAAGCGCGAAGGGTGGGGCAGCCTCAGTCGGGATGACTCAAACCGACAAAGAATGCAAAGGTGGGCCAGCCCCCAACAAAATGCCAAAGAGAAATAGCGAGAGGGGTTTCATTGTGCCCTCCGAATCTGAGCGTACCGCGACTCCCTTGCCGCATCTCGTTGAAGTTTGGTTAAGCGTTGATTCAGATAATCGCGCTCGCTAACACCAAGTTGCGCAGCGGCCTGCGAAGCTGCTTCTAGCTCATCGCCTATACTCTTCAAATAGACATTATCCGCTGGCCCCGACTTGATTATTTTCTTTACTTCGTCGGATGCCTTTGCGCCGGGATGATCGCTGCTGTTGTCGGCAAGCGAGCGTTCAAGAATGTCCCGTGACTTAGCGAGAGCAGATGCAACCGCCGATCTGTGAGATTGAATTCTGCCCAGTGCTTCTGCGTCGGCTGCGTCGGCGGTTTGATCGCTATAAACGACGGCGGATACCTTCACGTCCAGCCGCACGAAAGCGTTCCCCGGACGCACGGCCCATCTTTCGTCTTCCACGCTAGTACTCCCTGGATGCAGCACTTCTCCCCTTTCCGCGAGATTAGCGCCATAATCTTTCATGCGTTCCGACCATTCTGTTTTGCCGTTCGCGTAGACTGCGGTGACAGAAAGTGCGTAGGCGGTGATGTCCTTACCCGCACTGTTTAGGACTTCGATTTTGGCAGTGTTATGGGTAACGTCGAGGTCGGTGACGGTGGCGATTACCCCGGTGATTGGACCATTGGCGAAGGTTGCGAGTGAGCTACAGCAGCAGAGGAAGAACAACGCGAGGTACTTCATTTGGGGGCTCCCTCCTTAGGGTTGCGGAATAGTGCCAGACCTCCGGCACGTTTCAGTTGATTGACCGTGAAGGACCAGCGGCACACGGTCGTTGGAGAGGCCCTCGTACTGCCCGCCGATTGCAGGCGCACAATACACCCTGAAAGTCCTCAATTCAACAGGTGCAGGCTTAGTTGTCGTTAGCACATGATATGTCCGGTTGAGATAGCAAGTGATATGTCCGCTTTTCGAGCGGTGGGGGTAGGAGAGCATAGAGGGCATGTTCTCTTACACGCAGGCCGCGATGGAGCGGACGATGAAGGTACAGGAAGTGA
>DATBEI010000175.1:0-17669 GCA_036269595.1 Candidatus Sulfotelmatobacter sp. | reverse complement strand
GGACGGAATCATTGAGGCGCTGGAAGGAACTGCGCCGGATCATTTTGTGCTGGCGGTGCAGTGGCATCCGGAGCGTTCCGTGGATGACGATGCGGCCTCACGGGCGATTTTTCGAGCGTTTGTTGAGGCGGCGGGATAAGGTCGTTGTGGGATCGGCGATGTAAACGGGCGGAAGTGCTTTGGCCGGAATGACGCTTGCAGAAACGAAACGGTCAATAAATCTGCACTACTTTTTTTTCTTCGTCGCTTTCTTCTTCGGGCGCGGGTTCGCACGCGGTGATTTTTCCAGCAAGACCACAACGTGAGCGATGGCTGTGTTGTCGAGATTCAGGCCCTCGGGAGTTTTCGCTTTCAGGCCGACGCAGTCCGCGGGCAGGCCGAGCAACTCGGCCACGCGGGCGCGAATGCCGGAGGCGCGTGGGCCGATCTTGGGCGCGGCAAGAATCAAACTGGAGTCGACGTTGGCAACGCTGTAACCGGCGTCGCGCACGCGCTTGAGCGCCTCGCGGAGAAAGACGACTGAATCCGCGCCCTTCCATTGTGGATCTGATGGCGGGAACAGCGCGCCAATGTCGGGGGCCGCGATCGCGCCGAGCAGTGCGTCAGTGACGGCGTGCAGCAGAACGTCGCCATCGGAGTGGCCGCCTAGGCCTTTGTCATGGGGAATGGCGACGCCGCCGATCTTCAGGGGAACGCCTGCGCGGAACTCGTGAGAATCAAAGCCGTAGCCGATCCTCATGCTAAAACCTTGGCCACGGATTCGCACGGATTTTCACGGATATTTTTTCTTTCATTGTCGAACAACAAACGGCGAAATTGCGGTTTAAGGCCAAAATTAAGAAGTAGGCCTACTTCAATTTCCGTCGCGCGCAGATAATGCAGGAGTTGGGCTTCGTGCGCTGGTTCGAGAGTCCGCGCGGCTTTCAGTTCAAGAAGGATCTTGTCGTTGACTACGAAGTCGGCAAAATATTGGCCGATCTTCCTGCCACGAAACCAGACGGGCACTGACAACTCTTTAAGCGGCATTAGGCCTGCTTCTTGCAACGCAACAGCCATGGCGCTCGCATACGTGGACTCGAGAAACCCATGCCCCAGTTCGTTATAGACATCGTAAAAGACTCGAATGATCTCCGCCGTAAGCTCGGAGTGCTTCAAGTTGGAGCGCAGAGCATTCATCACCAAAGAGTGTAAGCCGCGTAGAGGCTTTTCATCCGTGAAAATCCGTGCGAATCCGTGGCTCATTTCCGTAAATAGAACTCGGCCAGTTCCATGTCGGCGGGAGTGGTGATCTTGAGGTTGCTGGGGGAGCCCATGACGACGGCGACTTCGTGACCGGAGCGCTCGGCCAGAGAAGATTCGTCGGTGCCCATGAATCCGTCGGCAGCGGCTTCGTCAAAGGCTTTCTTGATGACGCTGTAATGAAATCCCTGCGGCGTCTGCGCGAGGACGATGGCGGCGCGGGGGATGGTGGATTTGACGATGGCGCCCTCGGAAGTGCGTTCGACTTGCTTGACAGTGTCGACGGCGGGAAGTCCGGCGATGGCGGCGCCATATTTTTTCGCGGCGTCGATGACTTCCAGAATAATTTCTGCGGTAACCAGGGGGCGCACGGCGTCGTGCACGAGGATGATGTCGTCTGGCGCGGCGGATATCGCATTGAGCGCCTGCTCGACGGATTGCTGGCGATGCTCGCCGCCGGTGACTAATTCCACTCTTTTCTTTTTTACGACGTCGGCTGCTTCGCCGGAGAGACGCTCGCGGAATCCTTCGATTTCGTTTTCGCGCAGGGCAATCCAGATTTCGTTGACCGCCTCGACGGCGGCGAATTTACGTAGCGTGTGAATGAGAATGGGCGTGCCGGCGAGCTCGGTGAACTGTTTGGAGGGATGCGGCTTCCTGGTCTTGGCGTCGAGGGAACTGGGCATGGGAGCCATGCGCGTTCCCAAGCCGGCAGCGGGTATGATGACGATCACCTTCATGGCGGGGTGTAAGTATACGAGTGGCGAGGGCGAGAGTTCAAATTGGCGGGGTTCGCGGTTGCGGATTAATTCGAAAACCATGACCACGAAGGACACGAAGGTCCACGAAGGAAGAACTTGCATTTGTGTTTCTTCCAAAGTTAGAGGCGCACCAGCGGTTATTCTCCCCCGATACGTTGTCGACATACAATGTCGGAAAACCTTTTCCTCGGAGTGATTTCCATGCACTTGGTGCTGCGATTTCTGCAGTGGATATTCTGGAACGCGGAGCGAATTTCTAGCCTGCTGGCTGCCGCGGCGGTGCTGGGAGCGGTCCGCATCTATTACAGAAAGTCGGCTCTGGAGAGAGCGACGTGGTTGTCGACGCTGTACACGAAATTTTATGAGGCGCCCGACTTGAAGAGAGTTCGGAAGATTCTGGACGAGAGCCCGCCGGATGCTCCGGCAGTGGAGGAACTGGCGCGGTGCGAAGATCCGGACTTGACGGACTACCTGAATTTTTTCGAATTCATGGCGTATTTACAGGTGCGCGGCGAACTGAGCAGAAAAGACGTGGAGGCGCTGTTCGACTATTACTTGCGGCTTCTCTCCAAGCACAAAGACGTGCGAAGATATGTGTGGGAAGACCGGAACGGATACGGCTATCTCAAGAAATTGATGGCGCAATTTCCGGCCGCCGACTCCGGAATCAAATCATGACCCAGCATCTTTTCGTGTACGGAACTTTGTCGCCGCGGCACGCGCCGCCGGAAATTGCGGCGACGGTGCGGCGTCTGCGTCCGGTGGGGCAGGCGACGGTGCGCGGACGCCTGTACGACCTGGGGGAATATCCCGGGGCGGTGCTGAACGAGAAGTCGCGGTCGGTGATTCGGGGAGAGGTTTTTGAGCTTCCGGAAGATCAGAGCACGCTCACTTCACTGGATAATTACGAAGGGTTCGAGCCGGGCAAGCGCAACTCCAGCCTGTTCTTACGGCGCGCCTATCCGGTCACTATGGATGATGGCAAGCGCGTGCGCTGCTGGGTATACGTCTACAACGGAACCATGAAAGACGCGCTTCCGGTGAGAAATGGGCGATACTTGCGGCGGCGAATCGCCCGCCGCTCGGACAGTCGACGGTCCTCCGGAACGAAATAAACGCCTACTCGGCGCGTCGCTACGACGTGCCTTGCTTCGTCTCCAGAGAACTCGGAACGGGAACTGCCGTTGGTCCTGGTCCAGGCACCGCCACGGGCGAAGCCACAGGCACGGGCGCAGCTTGCCGCGAGTATGCGGCGCGCTCGTCCCATTTGCCGAAAATCATCTTTCCCGCGGTCGTCTGCAGGACCGAGGTGACCGATACGTCGATGGTCTTGCCAATCATCTTGCGCGCGTTGTCGACCACGACCATGGTCCCGTCGTCCAGGTAAGCGACGCCCTGGTTGTATTCCTTGCCTTCCTTCAGGATGAACACCCGCATAGTTTCGCCGGGGAGCACGATCGGCTTCAGCGAATTGGCGAGTTCATTAATGTTGAGGACTTCGACGCCCTGCAGCTGCGCGACCTTGTTCAGGTTGAAGTCGTTGGTGATGATCTTGCCCTCGTAGACTTTGGCCAATTCGATCAGCTTCAGGTCGACTTCGCGGACGGCGGGGAAATCGTCCTCCACAATCTGAATCTGCAGGTTGGCGACTTTCTGCAGGCGCTGCAGGATGTCGAGGCCGCGGCGGCCGCGGTTACGCTTGAGCGAGTCGGCGGAATCGGCAACCAGTTGCAGCTCGCGCAGCACGAACTGCGGGGTCACGATGATGCCATCGAGGAATCCGGTCTCGGCGATATCGGCGATGCGGCCGTCAATGATGACGCTGGTGTCGAGAATTTTGTAGCTCTTCTTGCCTTGCTTCTCGCCGCCGAAAATCCCGCCCAAAGCCGCCAAGTTCAGAAGGTCGCCCTTGTTTGCGCCGACGATCAGCCCGACATAGGCCATCAGCAGCATGACCAGGATCTGCAGAAAGCTCTGGGTATGGCTTGGCGGAATGCTGTTGCGGATGACCAGGGCAAACAGGTATGCGCCACAGATGCCAAGGAAGCTTCCGATAGCGGCGCCGATGAGACGCTTCAGGCTGACAGTGCGGAGCTTCCATTCGAACAGGACGATGGCCGCACCGATGCATGCGCCCACACCCGCGTCGATGAAGCGAGTCTGCCCGAAGGGCTCGATGAGAAAGCAAGTGATGGCTACGACGAGAATAAAAAGAAGACGTACAACAATAATATCCACGGTAAACCTCCCCGCGGATGCAGCTTGCCTGTATGCCCATACAACTAAGGCGTGCACCCGTTCCAACTCCCGCCGCCCCGGCGCGAGAACTGGCTTTCTCCTTCGCATGCGGGACGCGCATGAATTAGGGGATGAATGAGCGCCCCGTCCCGGCCGGTTGGGGCTCAGCCGGGGAAACAGTAAGCCAACGCCAAGAGTATATACCCGCCAGGGGTTGGGGGGAATTCAGGAAGGTGTCGCGGCAGGCTTCCAATTTCGTGCCGAAGAGTTTCCCAACCTTGGAACTGCTTTCGGGTACGCCTACAGGTTTGCTCTATGGTTGCCTGCAGCAAAGACCTGAGGATGGGGGCGGAGCGCCTGGCATCTCACATGGGCACTTCTGCGCGCTACTTGGGGCAGTGCGCCGGCCCGTGGGTCCATCAAGAACTTCTTGGAGGATAAGATGCGAGCTTTGAGATTTTTAAATTTAGGACTCCTCGCGGCGTTGCTCGCGAGTTCTGCGGTTCTTTACGCGCAAGACGACAAACAACAGGAAGAAAAACCGAAGCAGGAAGAGCCTAAGCGGCAACAGGAGCCGACCAAGCAGGATCAAGCCCACCCCGAAACGAGGCAAGATCAAGCCAAGCCTGCAGCGAGACAGGACGAAATGAAGCCGCGGCAGGATGAAGGCAAGCCCGCGCACCCCGAGCAGCAGGGCCAGCAACGGCCCGAGCAACAACAGCGGCCCGAGCAACAACAGCGGCCGGAGCAGGCGCAGCCCCGTAACGACATGAGGCCGGCGCAGCAAGAACCGAACCGCCAGGAGCAGAATCGTCCCGAGGCAGGGCGTCAAGAAGCCGGGCAGCAGCAAGCAGGCAGACCGGAGGATCGTGGTCGCGCCGGCGGAGATCGCGGGCGCATTCCCGATGATCGTTTCCGCGCTGAGTTTGGCCGGGAGCATCATTTCGCGATGCCTCGTCCGCAAGTTGTGAGCGGCCGGCCAGAATTTCAATACGGCGGGTACACCTTTGTATTGGTCGATCCCTGGCCGCCGGCCTGGGCCTACAGCGACGATTGCTACATCGACAATGTCGATGGTTACTATTACCTGTTTAATTTGCGGCACCCTGAAGCGCGGCTTGCTTTGGAAGTTGTCATGTAACCGCTCCGATCTTGGGTCTTAGGAATGGTGTTGGGCAAACACCTGCCTAAGACCCCTGCGTCGTTCTTCCTATCCTGCTAGACTTTTCCCCTGTGAAAGCACTGGTACTAACGAAGCTCTCCGGTCCCGACGGGCTCGCGATCCAAGACATTGCGGAGCCGACGCCGAAGGCGGGGCAGACGCTGGTTCGCGTGCATGCCGTGGGGATGAACTTTGCCGACTTGATGACCACTATGGGCGGGTACCGGAACGCCGCCGCCGCCGTTGATTGTGGGACGTGAGTTTGCCGGAATGGAAGAGAGCAGCGGACGGCGCGTGATGGGGTACGCGCAATGGGGAGCTTTCGCAGAGAAGATGGCGGCGTACGCCAACATGGTTTGGCCCATTCCCGATGGCTGGACTGACGAGCAGGCAGCTGCGTTTCCGGTTAACTATTTCACCGCCTATCTCGGATATTGGCAGGCGGGGATGACGACTGGAGCGACGTGGGGAAGACCCGCGGCTGTCCAGCAAGGTGCAACGCGGCCGCGCGTTCTGATTCATGCAGTCGCGGGAGGAGTCGGCACTGCTGCGGTGCAGATCGGCAAGTTGTTGGGCGTGGACATGTACGGAACATCGTCGTCGGACGAAAAACTTGCGCGCGTAAAGGAACTCGGGCTGCAGCACGGCATCAACTACAAGCAGCATGACTACGAAGAGACAGTCAAGAATTTGACGCACGGCGAAGGCGTCGACGCGGTTTTCGAGATGCTGGGCGGAGAGCATACCGCCAAGAGCCTGCGCTGCGTGCGCGACTTCGGGCGAGTGATCCAATACGGAACGGCGACGGGCAAGCAGCCGCAGATGGACGTGCGCGCGTTGTACGCGAAGTCGGCGAGCGTGCAGGGATTGTGGCTGACTTACCTGTCGCAGAAGCGCGAGATCATGGAACCGGCGTGGCAGCAGCTTTTGGCGTGGATTGAGCAAGGCAAGCTGATCCCGCAAATTGGGCATGTCTTTCCGCTGGAACGGGCGGTGGAGGGTTTCAAGCTGCTGCAGGATGGGAAGAATTTTGGGAAGGTTGTGCTGAAGATTGGGTAACTTCCTGCGAGACTTTAACCGCTGAGTTCGCGGAGAAAAGCCGCAGAGGGCGCAGAGAAAACCTGGGAATTCACAAAGAGGAATCCCGCGCAACGTTCAGCTGCGTTCGAAGACCCAGGTTTCGCTCAACAGGAAATTGGCCAGCGAGCGGGCGGTGGAGGGTTTCAAGCTGTTGCAGGATGGGAAGAATTTCGGGAAGGTTGTGCTGAAGATTGGGTAACTTCCTGCGAGACTTTAACCGCTGAGTTCGCGGAGAAAAGCCGCAGAGGGCGCAGAGAAAACCTGGGAATTCACAAAAAGGAATCCCGCGCAACGTTCAGCTTCGCTCGAAGACCCAGGTTTCACTGACCAGGAAATTTGCCAGCGAGCAGGCGGTGATCGCGATTGCATTGGCGCCGAGATAGTTCATGTGCGCCTGACCGACCAATACTTTCATCAAGGCCACATTCCCAACGATAGACACGGCTCCGTTGCTCAGATGAAAGCGCAGAAGTCTTGCAGACTGGCGCGACTTCGCTGGCTGCCCGGCGACAGGAAACTTTGCGCGATCGGCCCAGGTGAAGCGTTCGTGCCAAACGAAGTTGTGCAGCACGGCGGCTTCAACTGCTATCGCGGTAGCTGCGAGATAGTTGACCTGCAGCACGCCTTTCAGCAGGAAGAGCGCGGCGAACTGCACGCCGATTCCGATGCCACCGACAAAGTTGAATTTGCACCAGCGGACCAGAAGCGAGGGCACCACATTGTTGACGCAGGAAGGCATAGCGCGGCTCATTGCGGGAGCGTTTCCTGGCGATAGAGGCGGATGGTGTTCTGCAGAGTGAAGACGACGAGCATCAAGGACATCCCGGCAAGGCCGATGGCTCCGCCGACGTCGAACAGGCGGTAGCGTCCGCCAAAAAGATGCACCATCGGCCTCCAAAAAAGAGCCACGTTCCCGACCGCGAGCAGGATGCGCAGTTCGGTAGGGCCGAAGCGCCAGAAGGATAGACGGAATTCGTCCAAGGTATGCGTCGCCAGATAGGACTGGACCGAGAGCATGAGAAAAGCGATGAGCAGGCCGATGGCGATCCGCGGCTGCATGTATCCCGAAAACGCCAAGCCACCCATCAGAGCGAGTGCACCGAAGCTGTCGACCATGTGGTCGACGTAGAAGCCGTAGCGCTGCCGCTGCCGCTGCCTGACCCGGGCGAGCGTGCCGTCGAGCGAATCGCCGAGCCAGTTGAGCGCGAGGCAGGCGATCACTCCGAGAAGAGCGTAGCGGTTGCGAGCTGCGAGCGCATAGCAAACTCCAGCGCCAAGCTGTGCAGCAAAGCCGAGCGCGGTAAGGTGGTCGGGGCCGATGCCATCCGGAACGCGAACTGCCAGCGACATCAGAGCGCGCTTTTCCGCCGAGGCTACCCAGCTTTCCTGTACTCGGAGCATGTGAGGAAAAGGGCGCGGCTGTCGCTTCTTCGCGACCCGAAGACCAGGACGGACTCCGCTCGTGGGCGCGCCGCCCACGAATGTCGGTTGAGAACCTATATTTTCCATGTTTGCCTCCCCGCTCTTACGGCGCCTGCTGGAGGCACTGTGCCGCGAACGCCGCTTGGCTGCAATACACCGGCGCTCATTCCCACCTCAATTCGAGATCAACCGAAAAGTGCTTCTGGCACAAAACTTTAGAGGGGATGATCAACCGTCTTCGTGACATCACTTGCTCGACTTCCCACCGATGTGTTTTCATCTCCATGCCAACGAATCGACTTTACGTGCGAAGACAGCCCTCTCAAAAAGTGTTCCGGGAAGCATTCCGTTTTCTGTTTTTCATCTCCGGCTTTTGCAGCGTGCTCTACGAATTGGTATGGCTGCGCCTGTCGATGGCCCAGTTCGGCGTGACGACCGCCATGGTCTCCATCGTGTTGTCAGTATTCATGGCCGGCCTGGGAGCCGGTTCGTGGGCGAGCGGCGCGTGGATCCGGAAATATGGCGACGCCCTTAAGATTCCAGCGCTTCGTCTCTATGCCCTGACCGAACTGTTGATCGGACTGTCGGGCATTCTGGTTTCCTACGAACTCAGCCTGGGCCGCAGCCTGCTGGAGCGGCTCGATCTTTCATCGTCGGCCGCCTACTATTTCACCTCCGGCCTTTGGGTAACGTTCGCATTGCTTCCGTGGTGCGCGCTCATGGGCGCAACGATTCCAATCGGGATGCGCGCAATCCGCGAGACGATTCCCCACGAAGCGGAGCGTTCCTTCAGCTATCTCTACACGGCAAATGTGGCGGGCGCGGTGGTGGGAACGGCGGTGCCTCTGCTGCTGATCGAGATTCTTGGCTTTCACAAAACGCTATGGTTCGGCGCCGCATGCAACGGCTGCATTGCGCTCGCGGCGTTCGCTCTTTCGCGCAGTGCCTCCCCCGAGCCCCCGACGGAAAGCGCCGAGCCGCCCACAGTTCCGATTACGCATGCCGCGGAAAGCGGTCGAGGAATTACCGTTCTCCTATTCCTGACCGGCCTGACTAGCATGGGTATGGAGGTCGTGTGGGTAAGGCAGTTCACTCCCTATCTCGGTACCGTGGTCTACGCGTTTGCGGGGATCTTGTCTGTTTATCTCGCGGGAACTTTTGCGGGTTCAAGCATTTACCGGCGATGGAGCGCGCGGCACCCAGGTAAGCTTCCGGGGGAGAGCCCTGTGCTGTGGACGCTATTGGGGCTGGCTTCGCTGCTTCCGCTGGTTCTGACAAATTCAGACATAGACTTGTCCAAGGCTGCCAGGATGATTCCGGCGATTGCGCCTTTTACCGGCTTGTTAGGCTTTCTTACGCCCATGCTGATCGATCGCCGGTCTGGGGGAGATCCTGGCAAAGCGGGTCGCGCGTATGCGGTGAATGTGCTGGGGTGCATTCTGGGGCCGCTGCTGGCAGGATTCCTGTTATTGCCGTTTTTGAGCGAGCGCTGGTCGCTGATTGTTTTGTCGTTGCCCTGGCTGATTTTTGGCTTGCGGGCCGTGCGTCCCGGTTTCGGCGTAATGGCGCGAGTGGCCGCATACGCCCTTCTGCCCCTGGCCGGCCTGATGATTTTCAAGGGTGAGGGCTACGATGAGAGCTATCCGCAGCGACAGGTGCGTCGCGATTCGACGGCCACGGTCATCGCCGCCGGAACCGGGATGGACAAGCAGCTTCTCGTCAACGGATATGGAATGACGACGCTGACGCCCATCACCAAAATGATGGCGCATCTTCCGCTGGCGTTTCTCGACCGGCCGCCGCAGAATGCGCTCGATATTTGCTTTGGGATGGGAACGACATTTCGCTCGCTGCTAAGCTGGAAAATCCCGACGACGGCAGTCGAGTTGGTGCCGAGCGTGCCGCGCATGTTCAGCTACTTTCACAGAGATGGTGATGAAGTCATGCAATCGCCGCTGGCGCATGTCGTGATCGACGATGGGCGACGTTACCTGGAGCGGACGACGCAGACGTACGACTTGATCACTGTCGATCCTCCGCCGCCCGTGGAGGCTGCGGGTTCGAGCTTGCTCTATTCGGAGGAGTTCTATGCAGTGGCCCGAAAACGCCTGCGCCCGGGTGGCATTCTGGCGCAGTGGTTTCCGGAGGGCGATGCGGAGGATTTTGCTGCGGTGGCGCGAGCGTTGCGAACTTCGTTTCCTTACGTGCGCGCATTTGGCAGCGTCGATGGGTGGGGATTGCATTTCCTGGCGAGTGAAAGGCCGCTGCCTGCTCTCACCGCCGAAGACTTACAGCGTAGATTGCCGCCGGCCGCCATTGCCGACCTCACCGAGTGGGACAGCCCCGGCGGTAACGAGGCCGCCGAGGAGGCCTTCGATACGGTGCTTCAAAACGAAGTCCCAATCGACTCCGTGATCGCGCGGTCTCCAGCTACACCGCCGATGCGCGACGACTTGCCGATCAACGAGTATTACGCGCTGCGGCGGCGCTGGCACTGAAGCGGCGAACATCCCCTGAAATCAGTGAGCGCCTCGCTCACAGCGGCCCGAAGTTGCTCCACTGCCCGCGTGATTTGCTCACCGGTGATGATGGCGGGAGGAGCGAGCAGAAGGTGATCGCCAGCGACGGCAGGAAAGTCTTTGCGGAACGACCGGCGCGGGACCGTGGATTGACCCGAATGTGCCTACCTTTTGCGGGTTCGAATCATCTAAAGCAAATACGGGTCTCGAGCTTCGCTGACGGAATGTCTCCCGCCCAAACTATCGGGCAGGATCGGACGAGCCCGAGCCCTGGGAGTATCCGAGGAAGACGTCCTTCGTCGCGAAATTTAGGATGCGAGGTAGTTTGAAAGGAAATTTATGAACAGATTCAGATTTCTGACTATTACAGGATTATGTTTTGCGGTTTGTGGTTACGGAGTACCGAAACTCTCAGCCCAGCAGACTTCGGGCAGAGTTCCGGCGCACATGGTGGTCACGGTGGAACCACATCATGGAAAGGATGTACCGGCGATTCAGCGCGAGGATGTGATGGTGTATGAGGGAAAGGATCGGGACACCGTGACTGACTGGATTCCAGCTCAAGGGGAGCACGCCGCGCTCGAACTGTTCATTGTGCTCGACGACGGATCGAACTCGAGCCTGGGAACGCAGTTGCAGGATCTGCGGAAGTTCATCAGCGAGCAGCCTGCGACCACGAAGATTGGAATTGCCTACATGCAGAATGGCATCGCCAAGGTTGAACAGAATCCGACCAGCGATCACGAGCAAGCGGCGAAAGCATTGCGATTGCCGATGGGAATCCAGGGGGCGAATGGCAGCCCGTATTTTTCTCTGGTCGACCTGTTTAAGCGTTGGCCGGAGAGCACGGCACGCCGCGAAGTGATGATGGCTTCGGATGGGATCGACCGATATTATGGCACCGGGGACATGCTCGATCCATATCTGCAGCAGGCAATTGATCAGGCGCAGCGCGCGGGCATTCTCGTGTCGGCCATTTATACCCCCGGCGTCGGTCACTTCGGGCACAGCTACTGGCAGACTTATTGGGGACAACTCTATCTTGCGCAGTTAGCGGAAAAAACTGGAGGGGAATCGTATTACATTGGGTTCAATGGGCCTCCGGTTGCGTTTGCTCCTTATTTGGAAGACTTGGCGAACCGGCTGAACCATCAGTATTTCCTGGGATTCTTGGCCAAGCCACCGAAGAAGCCAGGGTTGCAACCGGTACGGCTGCGGACGGAAACTTCGAATGTGGATTTAGTGTCGGCAGACAAAGTGTGGGTTGGGACGCCGGCGCAATAACAGGAATCAAAATCAAGGGCGGGCAGGAGTGCCCGCCCCACACTTTTATTGATCCCACACTCTGGCCGCCGCATGCGTTGAGATTCCGATAAGATTGGACATTCAATCGGGTCTCAATGAGAAAACTGCTGCGTTTTTTCCAGCCTTCGCACCAGCACACCGCATTCTCGGCGACACTACTGCTGATTTCTGCGGTGATGCTGTCGCGTGTGATTGGATACGCGCGCGATGCGTATATCGCCTGGGCGTATGGGGCGGGAGGCGCGACCGACGCGTATGTGGCGGCCTTCACGCTGCCCGACTTTCTGAACTACATTGTGGCCGGGGGCGCTGCCTCGATCACCTTCATCTCGATTTACACGCGTTTTCTGGCGGAGAAGCGCGACCAGGATGCGCAGAAAACGTTTTCCATCATCATTACGGTGATGACCGCGGTGATGATTGTGGGGACGATTGCGACGGAGATTTTTGCTCCGCAATTTGTGCGCTGGTTCGTTAAAGGATTCTCGCCGGACGAGATTGAGCTGTGCGTTCACCTGACGCGAATTCTATTGCCGGCGCAGATTTTCTTCTACGTGGGCGGGGTGGTTTCCGCAGTGCTCCTTTCGCACCGGCTGTTTCTGTTTCCGGCATTCGGGCCAATTATCTATAACCTGTTCATCATTGTGGGCGGCGTGATTGGCGGGCGGCATTTCGGGATTGCGTCGTTGGCCTATGGAGCTTTGGTTGGTAGCGTTGCGGGGCCGTTTCTGGCGAGCGTGATTGGCGCAGCGCGGATTGGGACGGGGTACCGGCCTTCGTTCGATGTAACGAATCCTGCGTTTCGGGAGTGGGTGAGATTGTCGATCCCGTTAATGCTGGGCGTATCTCTGGTGACGGCGGATGACTGGATTCTGCGGCACTATGCGTCGAGCGGAGTGGGCGATATTACGCGGCTCACGTTTGCCAAGCGATTGTTCGCGGTGCCGATCGCGGTGTTGGGACAGGCAACTGGGCAGGCGTCGCTGCCGTTTTTTGCGCGGCTGTTCAACGAAAAGAGGCTCCAGGAATTTGCTGCGACAGTGAACGATTCCGTGTATCGCGTGGCGGCGGCTTCCGTGCTCGCCAGCGCGTGGATGATGGTGGCAGCGCTTCCATTGATCGATCTGGTGTACCGGCGGGGCAAATTTCTTTTTGCCGATTCCCAGACCAGCGCGATTTATTTCTTCTGGTTTTCACTTTCACTGGTTTTGTGGTCGGCCCAAGGCCTGTATGCGAGGGCGTTTTATGCGGCCGGCGACACACTGACGCCCATGGTGGCGGTCAGCGTGATTACCTTGGCGTCGATGCCGGTGTATTCGTTCCTGTTTCATACTTTCGGAGTGGTGGGGCTGGCGTGGGCGTCGGATATAGGGATTGGGATGAACCTGCTGGCGTTGGCGTGGTTATTGCATTATCGACAACTGGTTTCGCTGGCTGAGATGCGGTGGCTAGAGTTAGGGAAGGCCGCGGTGACGGCGATCATTGCGGGAGGGATCAGTTTCGAGGTAGCGAAAGTCGTGCCCTTTGCCACCGCCGGTTTCGGAAGCAGAATCGCCGATCTCACACGATTGGCGCTGGTGTCGGTTACATGGGCGGCGGCGGTGGCGGTCGGTTTGTGGCTGCTGCGCTCGGAACTTCCGGGAGATTTGCGTCGACGCAAGGGGACAGCGTATCCGGAAGTGGCACAGGTCGAGGCCAAGGAAATTTTGGGCGCGGGGAAGTAACGGGTAGGCTCGGTGTGAGCCGCCTGACAGTAAAATGGTCCTATGAAAACGATGGGCGTTGTCCAAGCGAAGGCTCAGTTGGGGCGACTCGTGACCATGGTCTCGAATGGAAAAACTGTTCGAATTACCCGCCGCGGGATTCCGGTCGCCTATTTGATTCCAAGCAGAACCACAGTATCCAAAGAACTGAAAAGACTGGTTCGTGAAATCCGCGAAATCCGGCAGGGAGCAAGCTTGGGAGGATCTACGATCCGAGAATTCATCGATGAAAGGCGACGCTATTAGGCAGTTCTGACCCAGGATCGGCGCTATACTCAGTTTTTGGAGAGCATCATGAGCACCGCGGTTAAGGCTGTTTCCATTCAAACATTTGTTCAGGGGCTACGCCAGCTTCCTGCGAGTGCGTTCGATGAGACTGAGACGGTGCGCAGATTTCTTGAAGAGATGCAGGTAAGCGCGGAATCGCTGGCGCCTTATTTGAATTGGGACCGGCAGCACTACACACGGAATCTGATCGACCGAACGGAACTGTATGAATTGATGGCGATCTGCTGGGAAGTCGGGCAGGCGAGTTCGGTGCACAATCATCGTGACCAGAATTGCTGGATGGCCGTGCCTGTGGGGCGCTTGCAGGTGGAGAACTTCCATCTGGTTCACCAGGACTTGCAAAAGGGGCGCTGCCAGCTGGAACCCAGCAATACTGTCGAGATGAATATCTCGCATCCGTGTGCCGTGGATCCCGCCGATCCCGTGCATCGCGTGGTGAATCCTCGGTCATTTAACCAACGCGCGATCAGCCTGCACGTATACTCGCGGCCATTTGACACTTGCGTGGTCTACTCGCCCGAGCAGGGTACGTGCGGGGAAATCGAACTGCACTTCAACACTGAGTACGGAAAGTCTGTGGTGCGCTGATCTCTGCATGCTTCCACGAGTTTCTCTTCCGGCGTTCGCGGCAATCCTGATCTTGAGCAGCGGCTGCAATAAAGAGCAGCCTGCACCGGCCAAAACCGTAGCTCGATCGGAACGCGTGCAGTCGTTGGAGGGCACAACGCAGACAGTTTTGCAGAAAACGTTCACCCTAAAGACCTCCGCCAGCTTTCCATTTGAGATTCCCGCACACGCGATCCAACCTCACCTTCACGGGATTTTCCAATCATTCGTCGGGCAGTTGCACGGAACGTCCGACAATACGGCGAACATCGATTTCCTGATCCTGAACTCGGAGCAGGCGGATTCTGCTGGCAGCGCAGGGAGCGATGCTCTCTTCTCCGTGGAAGCGTCGCACAATCAGGCGGTCAACTTCGATCTGCCTCCGTCTTACAATCAGCCGGTCACTTATTATCTTGTCTTCCGCAACTCCGAGAGCAGCAAGGCCAGCAAGTTCGTGGACGCAAGCTTCCGCGTCGATTTTTAAGGCAAGAACTGCTGCTACACTAAACGAGTTGCCCGCGCGCAAGAAATCACCGAATCAAACCCCGCCAGCGGCATCTTCGAATGGCAAAACCGCGACCGGCGGGCAGTCTGGGGCTGTGTCCGTCCACGGACGAATCTACCTGATCGACACCATGTCGTTCATTTTCCGTGCGTATCACGCCATGGTACGGCAGCGGCCCATGTCGACGAAGACCGGGCTGCCGACGGCGGCGATCTACGTCTTTGTAAACATGCTGCGCAAACTGCGCGACGATTTTTCTCCCGAATATCTGGCTGCAGTGTTCGATGTGGCCGGGCCAACTTTTCGCGATGAGCAGGCGGATGCGGTGACCAGCATTCGGAAATTTGATATCAAGACGCAGACTTTTACCGAAGTGGAGTACAAGGGGTATAAAGCGAATCGCGTAGCGATGCCGGAAGACTTGGCGCAACAGGTGCCTTACATTCGGCGGGCGCTGGAGGCATACCGGATTCCAATTCTAGAGGTGGTGCGGTTCGAGGCCGATGACGTGATTGGCACGCTGGCGCGCAAGGCTGCCGAGGCGTCGCATCCTGTGTACGTGGTTTCCAGCGATAAAGACATGATGCAGCTGGTGAACGACAAAGTGCATATCCTCAATCCGCCGAAGGACAACTTGATTTGCGACGCGGCGAAGGTGGAAGAAATTCTGGGCGTGCCGCCGGAGCGGGTTGTGGACGTGATGGCGCTGCGCGGCGACAGCATCGACAACATTCCCGGAGCTCCGGGGATTGGCGACAAAGGGTCGGTGGAGATCATCAAGCGATTTGGATCGGTCGAGCAGGCGCTGGAGCGCGCTGCGGAGGTCGAGAGAAAGACTTACCGCGAGTCGCTACAAAACAATCGCGACACGATTCTGTTCAGCAAGAGCATGGCGACCATCGACACGGATGTTCCGATCGAGCTGAATGTGGGGGCGATGCGCGCGGGAGAGCCGGACGTGGACGCGCTGCGCGCGCTTTTCAGCGAGCTGGAATTTACTTCGCTGCTGAAAGAACTGCTGCCGGTGGTCGAGGTGAGCGAGACCCACTACACGGAGGCAAAGTCGGCCACCGATGTCCAGAGCGTAGTGCGTGTGGTGGATGCAGCAGGCACGCTCGCAATCTCTGTCGAGCAAAGAGAGCAGGCGGTTCTAGAGCCCCAGGAGGAAGAAAAGGAAGAGCCGCAAGCAGAAGCGCAGATGTCTTTCATGGACGGGTCCATGGGAGGCGCGATGGGGGATGCGCTTGGCCCGGCGGTTCCTGAGTCGCCAACCTGCTGCGTCGCGATTTCGGCTGCTGCCGGAACGGCCATGACGGTGAATTTGGATTCGAGCGATGCTGCGAAAACGCTGCGATCCATCCTGACCAATGGCGATGCGCCGAAAGCAGTTCACGATTATAAGGCGGCGATT
This sequence comes from Candidatus Sulfotelmatobacter sp., assembly GCA_036269595.1. Taxonomy (GTDB): domain Bacteria; phylum Acidobacteriota; class Terriglobia; order Terriglobales; family Acidobacteriaceae; genus Sulfotelmatobacter. The sequence continues at coordinate 1,370 of DATBEI010000175.1, read as the reverse complement.
CACGCTCTGAATCCGCTGGGCATTGCTCTGGCGGGCGTACGACACGATCCGATGCTGTATTCATACCTGCTGGATCCGACCTACTCTTCGCACCGGCTGGCGGAGGTTGCGCTACGGCGTTTCAATCTGAAGCTGGCCGGGCAGCTAGCCGAGTCCGCGGACATCACAGGACGTCTGGCGAGCTCGCTTCGCAGCGAGGTGGAACAGTCTGGGCTGACCAAGCTGTACGAGGAAATGGATCTGCCACTGGTCCCTGTGCTGGCTCGGATGGAGCAGGCCGGAGTGAAGATTGATACGGCGGCGTTGTCGCAGATGTCGAGCGAACTGGAGGGCGAAATTGCGGTCAAGGCAAAGGAGATTTACGAAGTCGCAGGGATGGAGTTCAACGTTGGCTCTCCGAAGCAACTCGGCGATGTTCTGTTCAACCGCATGAATTTGCCCAAGCCGGTGAAATACGGCAAGGGGCGCACCATTTCGACGGCGGTCGATGTGCTGGAAGAGCTGGCGGAGAATTATCCGATCGCGCGGATGGTGCTCGATTACCGGCAGCTAACCAAGCTGAAATCTACGTATGTGGACGCGCTTCCGGCGCTGATCAATCCGCAGAGCGGGCGATTGCACACCACCTTCGGGCAGACGGGAACGGCCACGGGACGCCTGTCTTCCGCGAATCCGAACCTGCAGAACATTCCGATTCGCACGGAACTCGGACGCGGAATCCGGGCTGCGTTCATTGCCGAGCCGGGACATGTACTGTTGACGGCAGATTATTCACAGATCGAACTGCGGCTGCTGGCGCACTTTTCACACGATGCGCTGCTGGTGGAAGCCTACCGCCGCGGAGACGATGTGCACACGCTGACGGCCTCGCAGGTGTTCGGCGTACCGCCGCTGATGGTTACGCCCGATCATCGTCGGCAGGCGAAGGTAGTGAACTTCGGCATTGTGTATGGACTGTCGGCGTTTGGACTGTCGCAGAACCTTGGTATTGAGCCCAGCGAAGCCAAACAATTCATTACGGCCTATTTCGAAAAATACAGCGGCGTGCGGGCGTTCATCGACAAGACACTGGAAGAAGCGCGGCGCGACATGAAGGTGAAAACGCTATTTGGGCGCACGCGGCCGATTCCGGACATTAACAGTAAAAACGCCAACCAGCGCGGGTTTGCGGAGCGCACCGCGGTGAACACTCCGCTGCAAGGTACGGCGGCTGATCTCATCAAGATCGCGATGATTCGCATCGATGCGGCGCTAGGCGAGCAGGGGCTGAAATCGAGAATGACGCTGCAGGTTCACGATGAGCTGGTTTTTGAAGTGCCGGAGAATGAGGTTGAAATTATGCAGCCGCTGGTGCGCGAGCAGATGGAAAA
>DATBEI010000143.1:0-15368 GCA_036269595.1 Candidatus Sulfotelmatobacter sp. | reverse complement strand
TACATTCGCGAAGAGGGCCCCAAGGCTCACCAGAAAAAAGCGGGTACGCCTACCATGGGCGGACTGCTGATCGTCATTGCGATTATCGTTCCCACGCTGCTCTGGGCGGACTTAAGCAATCGCTTCGTCTGGATTGCGGTATTTTCTACCTGCGCTTTCGCCGCCATCGGATTCACGGACGACTACACGAAGGTGACTCGCCGGCGCAATCTGGGTCTGACCGGTCGCGCCAAACTAGGGTTGCAAATCGCCGCCAGCGTCGTGATTGCGTCCATGCTGATCGCCATGCAGGCCTACGGCATGTATTCCACCAAACTGATCGTGCCATTTTTCAAGCAGTTTCATCCGGATCTGGTGGTGAGCGTGTTGGAGCGTTATCCGCACATCTGGCCGCTCGCTTTTTTGCCGTTTATTGTGTTCGTCGCTTTTGTGATTGTAGGTTCAAGCAACGCGGTAAATCTTACGGACGGGTTGGATGGACTGGCGATCGGCTGTACGGTAATTGCCGCGGGCGCGCTCACGGTGTTGACGTATGTTAGCGGCCACGCAACGTTCGCGACGTACCTGGAATTGCAGCGCATGCCGCAAGTCGCGGAATTGACCGTCTTCTGCGGGGCGATGGTGGGATCGTCGATTGGATTTTTGTGGTACAACGCGCATCCCGCGGAAGTGTTTATGGGCGATGTGGGATCGCTGGCGCTCGGGGGAGCGATCGGCACGGTTGCCGTCATCATCAAGCAGGAACTGCTGCTGCCGTTTATTGGCGGAGTCTTCGTGATTGAGGCGGTATCGGTGATCCTGCAGGTCGGTTCCTACAAACTGCGCAAGAAGCGTATCTTCAAGATGGCGCCGCTGCATCATCACTTTGAATTATTGGGATGGTCGGAGTCGAAAATCATCGTGCGCTTCTGGATCGCGTCGCTGATTTTCGCGCTGTTCGCACTGACCACATTGAAGCTGAGGTAGGGATATTGTTGATTGATGATTTTTGATTTTTGATTGAAAAACATCTGGTGACCGGCCGCGATTTAGTTTCTGTAATCAGCAATCGACAATCATCAATCGACAATTGATTTTCTGGTTTTCTATGGATCTCAAGGGTAAACGCGTGCTGGTGGTCGGCCTGGGAAAGTCGGGCGTGGCGTCGGCATTATTTTTGAAGGGCCAAGGCGCGCAGGTTACGGTTTCCGACACCAAGAGCGGCGACGAACTGCGCAATGAGATTCCGGTGCTGCTCGATCACGGCATCACGGTCGAGAGCGGAGGACACGGTGACCGCACCTTTCGCGGGCAGGATTTAATCGTGGTCAGTCCCGGTGTGCCGGTGGACGCGCCGCCGCTGGTGCAGGCGCGTGCTTTGGGCGAAGCGGTGATCGGCGAAGTCGAACTGGCGGCGCAGTTTCTGCACGGGCCTATCGTCGCGATTACGGGATCGAATGGCAAGACCACGACTACGACGCTTGTGGGCGAGATCATGGCGGCCGGGGGCTTCCCGGCGCTTGTTGGCGGCAACATCGGAACTCCCGCCATTTCACTGGCTGAGCGCGCCCAGGCCGAGACTGTGATCGTGCTGGAAATTTCCAGCTTTCAACTGGAAACGATTCGAACCTTTCGGCCGAAAATTGCGGTTGTGTTAAACGTCACGCCCGATCATCTTGACCGGCATCGGACATTCGAAATTTACGTGGACGCCAAGGCGCGCATCTTCGAGAACCAGCAGAGCAGCGACTGCGCGGTTCTCAATGCCGACGATCCCACCTGCGTGGCGATGGCTGCGCGAACGCGGGCACAAGTTTTCTGGTTCAGCCGGCAGAAAGAAGTAGAGCAGGGGGCGTGGGTGCGGGATGGCAACATCGTGTTCCGCGACGGCGAAGCGAAACAGCGAGAGGTCATGCAAGTCTCGGAGATCCCGCTGAAAGGTGCGCACAATCTGGAGAACGTGCTGGCCGCGGTGAGCGCGGGCGTGCTGATGGGATGCGCTCCAGATAAGGTCCGTCAAGCCGTTTGCAACTTTAAGGCAGTAGAGCACCGGTTGGAGTTTGTGGCGACCATCCGCGGCGTGGATTACTACAATGATTCGAAGGCCACCAACGTGGATGCGACCATCAAGGCGCTCGAATCGTTTCCGGCGAACATCCACCTGATTCTCGGCGGTAAAGACAAAGGCAGTGACTACGCGGTGCTCAACGACCTGCTGCGCCAGCGTGTGAAGCGCGTCTACACCGTTGGCGCCGCGGCGGCAAAGATTGAATCGCAGATTAAAGGCGCCGAAGTCGTGCACGCCGAAACGCTGGAGAACGCGATTCGTAAAGCGAATTCCGCGGCGCTACCGGGCGACGTGGTGCTGCTCGCGCCTGCCTGCGCCAGCTTCGATCAATTCAAGAACTACGAGCAGCGGGGACAGAGGTTCAAAGAGATTGTGCGTTCGCTGGCGGGCGGCATTAAGCCGTAACTTTGTCATCCTGAGCGGCGTACTTTGCCGCGAAGGACCTGTGCAACTGACCGAGGCGTGCATAGGTCCTTCGCTTCGCTCAGGATGACAACGTTTTTTCTGCAACATCGGTTCTTGTGGCGGCCTGAACCAAGACAATCAACAAGTAAAACGCAACAATCAAAAATTTCCTCACGGCTCCCGTGGTGAAATGAATTTCCATGGCAAAGCGCGTGAGTGTCGACCGCTGGTTGTTTACCGTCACCATGCTGCTGGTTTTCGTGGGGCTGGTGATGGTGTTCTCGGCGTCGGCAGTCATGGCCCGGGAGCGGTTCGGTTCTCCTTACGCGTTTCTTTCGAAGCAACTCGTCTGGGCGGTGGCGGGTCTGCTTGGCATGGTGGTCGCCATGCGCGTGGACTACCGGCGCTATAAAAATCCGGCACTGGTCTTTTCGCTGATGGGATTCACGACTCTCCTGCTAATCTCGGTGTTCTTTCTCGACCGCTCGCATAACACGCATCGCTGGATTCATGCCGGGGGATTTTCTTTTCAGCCTTCCGAACTAGCTAAGCCGGTTCTGATTTTATTTCTCGCCTATTTCCTAGAGAGCCGGGCGAAGACCATTGACGACGTGCGCAACACGCTACTGCCGGCCGCCGTGCCGGTCGTGGTGTTTCTAGGGCTGATTGTGCTGCAGCCTGATTTGGGGACGGCGATTGCGTGCGCGGCCATCGCGGCCTGCATCCTTTATGTGGCTGGGATGCGCATGCGTTATTTCGGGTATGCGTTTGCGGCCTCGCTGCTGCCGCTGTATTTCCTGATCTTTCACGTGGCCTTCCGGCGCGCACGCATTCTGGCGTTCCTCAATCCTTATGCTGACAGCCAGAAGACCGGCTTCCACATTATCCAGTCGCTAATTGCGGTGGGCACCGGCGGCGTGACCGGGACCGGCCTGATGGAGGGCAAGCAGAAACTTTTTTATCTTCCTGAGCCGCACACCGATTTTATTTTTGCGGTGACCGCGGAAGAACTTGGCTTGGTGGGCGCCCTGTTTGTGGTCGCACTGTTCGCTATTTTTCTGTGGCGCGGGATGCGCGCCTCGTGGCGGACTGAAGACGTCTTCGGCCGTTATCTCGCGGTAGGCATCACCAGCATGGTTGTGCTGCAGGCCTTTATAAACATCAGCGTAGTGCTGGGAATGATGCCCACCAAAGGGATTCCGCTGCCTCTGGTGTCGTACGGCGGGTCGTCCCTGTTTGTGACGCTGTTGTGCGTGGGCGTGCTGCTGAACATTACGAAGCAGGCGGAATGAACAAAGAAATTGTTGATTGATGATTTTTGATTGTTGATTGAAAGGACTAGAAAGCCAGCAGACTACCGCGTTTCGATCCTCTTTAATCAGCAATCATCAATCAAAAATCAGTAATCATTTATATTCTGTGCATGCGCGCAATCCTGGCGGGCGGCGGGACCGGCGGACACGTAATTCCTGCGCTGGCCATCGCCAATCAACTCAAGAAAAGTTACGGTGCGGAGGTATTGTTCATTGGTACCGCGCGAGGCATTGAGAATCGCCTGGTTCCGGCAGCGGGATTCCCGCTGCAACTGGTACGCGTGGGCGCGTTGAAAAATGTCAGCCTCACTACGCGGCTGAAGACGGCTTTCGATTTGCCGCGCGCGGTTTGGGATGCAGGCCGCATGCTCAACCAGTTTGCTCCCGATGTGGTAATTGGCGTGGGCGGATATGCATCGGGCCCGGCGATGCTGGCAGCGGTGGTCAAGCACATTCCGACCCTGGCCTTTGAGCCGAACGTGGTGCCGGGATTTGCCAATCGCATGGTCGCGCGATTCGTTTCAGGAGCCGCCGTGCATTTCGAGGAGACGGCAAAATATTTTCGCCACGCCGAGGTTACCGGCGTGCCGGTGCGGCAGGCCTTTTTCGAGATCGCAACGAAATCCCCACTTCTCGCGCAAAATGCGCGCGAGAAATGGGGCACCCTTCTGGTGTTCGGCGGAAGCCAGGGCGCTCACGCTATTAATGAAGCGATGATCCGCTGCCTGCCGGTGTTACAGCGTGAGGCGCCGGGGATTCACATCATTCACCAGACCGGCGAGCGTGACTATAATGAAGCGCTGGCGGCTTACCGCGGGATGGGCGAGTCGGCGGAAGTTTTCAAGTTTATTGAAGACATGCCTGCCGCATTTGCTCGTGCGGATCTGGTGGTGTGCCGCTCGGGAGCGAGTACGGTCGCGGAAATTGCGGCGGCAGGGAAGCCGGCGGTGTTCGTACCGTTTCCGCGGGCGGCCGACGATCATCAGCGGGTGAATGCCGAAGCGTTGGCGCGGCACGGGGCTGCGGTCGTAGTGGAGGAGTCGAAACTGGAAGGCGTCTGGCTGGCGGAGACGATCGCTGCGCTGCTGCAGGATCCGCAGCGCCTGCAGCGCATGAGCCAGGCCGCGCGGGAGTTGGCGCATCCGAATGCCGCACGGGATATCGCCACGATGGCGGCGCGGGTGGCGGGAATCGAAGAGGGTTAGCCACGGATCGCACGGATTTTCACGGATAAATCTTTATTTATCGATCTGTTTCTATGCTTCGATTTATCCGTGAGAATCCGCGTGAATCCGTGGCCAGGAATTTGATTTTATGTTTGCCAAAATTCAGCGCATTCATTTCGTAGGCATCGGCGGCATCGGCATGAGCGGAATTGCCGAAGTGCTGCTCAATCTGGGCTACAAGGTTTCGGGGTCCGACCTGAAGAGCTCGCCGGTAACCCAGCGGCTGGCGAGCCTTGGCGCAACCATCTTTGAAGGGCATCGCGCGGAAAATATCGCGGGCGCCGAAGTGATCGTCACCAGTTCCGCCATTTCTGCCGAGAATCTTGAAGTTGCCGAAGCGCACAATTTGCACATCCCTGTGATTCAGCGCGCAGAGATGCTGGCCGAGTTGATGCGGCTGAAATATGGGATAGCTATCGCCGGCATGCACGGCAAGACCACGACGACCTCGATGGTGGCTGCGGTACTGGCAGCTGGCGGGCTTGATCCCACGGTGGTGGTCGGCGGCCGAGTCGATGCCATGGGTTCGAATGCTCGCTTGGGAAAATCCCAATATCTGGTGGCTGAAGCCGATGAGAGCGATCGCTCATTTCTGAAGCTGTCGCCGATCTTATCGGTGGTGACCAACATTGATCGCGAGCATATGGACTGTTACCGCAACATGCGCGATGTGAAGAAAACTTTTCTCGAGTTCATGGATCGCGTGCCCTTCTATGGAATGATCGTGGCCTGCAATGACGATCCGCAGCTACGGCGGTTGCTGCCGGACGTGCAACGTCGCACGGTGACTTACGGCACGAAGCGGGGCTCGGATTTTCAAGTCAAAATTCCCACCCTAGCCGCAAAAGACGCGGCTAGGATGGGGCACCCGGCTGCGATGGAAGAACTGGCTAGTGAAAGTCAAGACCCCCACCCTGTCGCACAAGGCGCGACAAGGATGGGGCACCCGGCTGTGATGGAGGAACTGGCTAGTGAAAGTCAAGACCCCCACCCTGTCGCACAAGGCGCGACAAGGGTGGGGCACCCGGCTGTGATGGAAGAACTGGCTAGTGAAAGTCAAGACCCCCACCCTGTCGCACAAAGCGCGACAAGGGTGGGGCACCCGACTGCGATGGAAGAACTGGCTAGTGAAAGTCAAGACCCCCACCCTGTCGCACAAGGCGCGACAAGGATGGGGCACCCTATGAGTCGATTTCGCGTGCTCTATCGAGAGCAGGATCTGGGCGAATTCACACTGCACGTGCCGGGTGTGCACAACATTTTGAACGCGACGGCCGCGATTGCTGTGGGCGTTGGCCTTGATATCCCCATCGATTCCATTCGTAGCGCGCTCGATCGGTTCCGCGGCGTGGATCGCCGTTTTCAGTTGCGCGGGCAAGTGGCAGGCATCAGCGTCATCGACGATTACGGCCACCATCCTACGGAGATTAAAGCCACGCTGGCTGCCGCCAAGCAGTGCGGCTACGGCAAGGTACATGTGATCTTCCAGCCACATCGCTATACGCGGACGCGTGACCTGATTGAAGAATTCACCCGCGCCTTCGATGACGCCGATTCGCTCTTCGTACTCGACATCTACGCGGCGAGCGAGAAGCCTATCGAGGGCATCAGCGGCGAAATTCTGGCGCAGCGCATCCGGGAGAAAAATTTGAAGAACGGCCGCTATGTGAGTTCTCCGGCGGAGGCGGTGGAGGCCGCAGCAGCCGTCGCGCAAGATGGCGACATGATTTTGACGCTGGGGGCAGGCAGCGTCTCACAATTCGGGCCGATGATTTTAGAAAAGCTCAGGGATACACATCGGGCATGAGAACTTGCGACAGCTGAGTGAGTTCCTAAGAGCATTCACCACGAAGGACACGAAGGTACACGAAGGAGTTCGCGGGAGTGGGATACGAACGAAATCTTTGACGCGGAGATGCAGGGATGATTCGTTTTTCAATTTCAACGTTCGTTTTGATCGTTGCTTCGGCATTCACGCCAGCAACGTGCGTGGCGCAGCAATCGCCGTCCGGGCTTTCGGTCTTGCTGGCACCGACGGAAGGCGATTACGTGAGCCGCGATTTCCATTTCAAGACGGGCGAGACCCTACCGGAACTCCGGCTGCACTACATGACGCTGGGCAAGGCGGAGCGCGACTCCAGCGGCAAAGTCACCAACGCCGTTCTCCTTTTGCACGGTACTGGGGGTACTGGGCGACAGTTCCTCTCTCCTCAGTTTGCGGAGGTTTTGTTTGGTCCGGGCCAACTGCTCGATGCCAGCCGGTACTTCATTATCCTTCCCGACAACGTCGGCCACGGGAAATCCAGCAAACCAAGTGATGGCATGCACGCCCACTTTCCGCAGTACGATTACGACGACATGGTTGCGGCGCAGCACGAGTTGCTGGAGAAAGGCCTAGGCGTGAACCATCTGCGCCTCATTCTGGGCACGTCGATGGGATGCATGCATTCCTGGGTGTGGGGCGAGACTTATCCTGACTTCATGGATGCGCTGATGCCGCTGGCTTGCCTGCCCGTGCCCATCGCCGGACGCAACCGGCTGTGGCGCAAGATGGTGATTGAGGGCATCCGGCAGGATCCGGAATGGAAGAATGGGGACTACACGACCGAACCGCGCGCGGCATTACAGATCGGCGCCGACTTCCTGCTGATTGCCGGAAGCGCGCCGCTGCAGATGCAGAAAAACTTTCCGACGCGGGACGCAGTCGACAAGTTCCTGGATGATTCCACGAAGCGCATCACCTCGACTCTGGATGCCAATGATTTTCTCTACGCCGTGAGTGCCTCACGGAACTACGACCCGTCGGTGCAACTGGAAACGATCAGAGTGCCGGTGATGTTCGTGAACTCCGCCGACGATTTCATCAACCCGCCGGAGTTGGGGATTGCCGAGGGCGAGATCAAGCTCGTTCCCAAGGGCCGCTTTGTGCTGATCCCGGTTTCGGATCAGACTCATGGACACGGCACGCACACATGGGCGGCGGTCTGGCAACAGTATCTGAAGGAATTGTTGCAAAGTTCCCAACATTGACATCAAGTCACTCAGATAAACGTCAGAAGCCCCGGCGATTTTTCCAGGGAACCTGGCTCGCGACCAATTCGTATCCTCCTTTGCTAACGGATTGAAAAGCCCTTCGTCTATTCAGCCATAAGGGGTTAAGGCGATGAAAACAAATCAAGCATGGGGATGGCTGGCGGCCGGGGTGCTGGCAGCAGGATTGAACGCAAGTTATCACGATGGCGGCCTGCAGTGGGCGCACCGCTTTGCCGATCGAGTCAGTGATCGGTCGGCCACGACGCTAGCCATGGCTTCGGGAGGGGCGAGCCTGCTTCTTGCCGAAGCTCGGATGATCGGGGCGCACGACAAATCAGAGTCTTGCCCATGGTCGAGGGCCGCAGCGCGAATCCAGAGCCGGATTGCCCGCTCGCAATCGCAATTTGATCGGTTCGAAGCGGTGTCGGAGCGTAAGCAGGATCAACTCGAGAGGCTGGAAGCGAATCGTGCCCGGATGGAAGCTCAGATCGCGGCCCACGCGGCTCGGTTCCGCATCGCAACGGCCGGGTTTACGCCCGCTGCCTTCAAAGCGATGACTGTCCCAGTGGTTTGTCCGCGGGTGCGCGTGAACATTCCTGAGTTGCCGATGGGCGAAATGCCGGCCATTCCCGAAGTTCACGTTGATCTGTCGAGCACAGGCCCAGTGTAGGTCAGCTTTGAAATTATTTTTCCTCCTGAATGAAGATGGGTGCGGGAAATTAAACCGCGCCCATTTTTCCCCGCCTGCATTAGAGCCTTGACAGTCCCAGGTCGGCACATCGTGAATGTCCCGTCTTCCGCGTATTTCTCCCGTATTTCTCCGTCCTGAATTCTCCATTCAGCTCCGCCAGGCTGGGCGGGGGACTTTCACCCCCAAGCTGTCGAACATGTTCGGCACACAAAAGTGAAGCCCCGTTCGCAAGAGCGGGGCTTTCGTTTTAATGCGAAGTTTTCGTCCGCGAATGCTTCTACCACACCCAAAGCTCGTAGTTGTCGTAGTACACTGTATTGTTGGCAGGGCTTGCCTTGAAGTTATCGATCTGCTGCTGGACATTCACGGTGTGGCCATAGCTGCCCGTGCCTGCGTTATAACTCCAATTCAAGTTCTCGAAAACGGTCGAGCCATCAAAGACCAGCGTTTTATAGGTATAGCAGGGAGCGGAGTTGGGGCAGCCGCTGCCGCTCGTATTGACGGTCACATAAAGCTGGAGATGGTGCCATGCTCCCTGCGTGATTGTGCACGGGATCGACGTCGACGTCCAACCTTTTCCAGATTTCTGCTGTGAGGCCATATCCCATACATACCAGGTGCCGGAGGTCCCGCCATTCATTTGGCAAGCCACCGATCCGAAGTACTCCCATCTTCCTGAATCGTCGAAGAGGTCCGGATCGAACTCCAGTTGCTGTATGCTGTCGCCGCTTTTAACCTGGAACCACACATCATCCAGCATATTGCCCACGGCGCTGCAGTTGTTGTTCGGACACCCCAAATGCCAATAGTACATGGTGTTGTAATAGTCTCCGCTTGAATCCGAGTTCTCCCCCAACGACGCGCCGGAGAGCGATGGCGAGGAGACAGGGTATGACAAGCTGCTGCTTCCGGGTCCGTTCGACCCGGAGCACGAGCCAATGCACGGTTGCCAGGTGGTGTTGTTATAGCCTTCGTTTTTATTCTGAAGGTTTGGATACGCTGTGGCGTTTTGGGGCGGTGTAGGGAGCGGAGAACTAATTACCGTCACGTTGCTGACCACATACGAGCTGTGGTTTCCTCCATTGTCCCACGCTGTAATCGTCACCTGATAAGTGCCCGGAGGAACATTGCTGAGGTTCTCGTCCAGAATCCCATTCAAACCGGTGCTGCTTGAGAAGTAGGAAGTGTTCCCGAAGTATACTTGCCATCCTGAAATACCTCGCGGAGAAGACGCTGACGCGGACACCGTAGCCGGAAGCGTGTATTTTCCAGAGTTGACGGGAAGATTGCCGTGGATCGTGACTTGCGCCCCGGCTGTCGCCTCGAATCCATACACTAGAAGCACCACGACTGTGGCAAAGGTATAGATGAACTGATCAGCTCGGTTTGTGATCCACTTTGTTTTGCGTAGCTTTTGAGAATTTCTTGTGTCCATGGATTTGATTGTGAAGTCGATGAGAGAGCGAACTCTTCCGAAAAGAGAGGGGCTGCAAGGCATAGAAATCTCCATAGGTAATATTGGCTGGTCGCGCCTATAGGCTTACAATTTGTGCAAAAGCACAGCCGTGAGGACGGGTGGCGCCGGCGCGGGGCGAGCGGATGTACGGGATCGGGGTCTTGGTTCACGGCTAAAACCTCAATCCCAGAATTTGCAGTCCTAAGATGCCGAAGTGATAAACAAGGTAGCTTGAATTGTCATGAAAACCATGAAAACCGGAAAACCGGAAAACCGGAAAACCGGGACAGTCCCCGTATTTGTTTTTCCGTCTCCTCTTGACTTTTACTTATCATGGGAGTCCCCGTATTTCCCCTATTTGTTACCCGCGTATTTGTTCCCCCGGGTATCTGTTCTACAGGGTTTTCCCGCTTTTCGCCCCCAGTGCGATAGGTGTAAACTTCCGCCGCTTCAAATTTTCCATCCCAAATCTGTTTGAAGGAGTTTGTGTTTATGCAGATACTGAGGTGTTCTCCACGACGAATACGCCTGTATGCTGCGAGTAGTCTTGCCGTGGTTGCGGCCCTCCTCGCTGTGGCTTCTCCTCTATGCGCCGGATCTCCCGTACCTCTACCAACCAGCGCCACCGCGGCCACTGCGCCATCCTCGCCCAACTTCGGAAGCAACGTTTATATCTTCACTCCCGACATGGCTGTTAGTGATATTCAGACAACGGTTGACGCGATCGCGGCTCAACAGGTCTCCAACCAGTTCGGAACGCAACGCTACGCCTTACTTTTCCAGCCCGGAACCTATGGGACCAGCACCAATCCGCTCAACTTTCAAGTTGGCTATTACACAACCGTCGCGGGATTAGGGCAATCACCGACGGATGTCGTCATCAACGGATCGGTTTACGTGCGCAACCAGTGCTTTGGTTCCAACAACTGCATTGCACTCGACAACTTCTGGCGATCGCTGTCGAACCTCACGATCAACGTAACCACGCCCAACTTCGGCTGCTACAGCGGCGAATTCTGGGCGGTGTCGCAGGCTGCGCCCATGCGTCGAGTGCAGGTCAACGGATTGGTTACTCTGATGGACTATTGCACGGGACCGTCGTACGCCAGCGGTGGCTTCATCGCCGATTCCCAGTTCAATGGCAGCACGGTTATCAATGGATCGCAGCAGCAATTTTTCGTGCGCAACAGCCAACTCGATGGCTGGACGAACGGCGTCTGGAACCAGGTGTTCTCGGGAGTAATTGGAGCGCCGGCGCAATGCTTCCCCGCATCATCGTGTGGCGGGCCCTACACCACGCTGGCAACCAGCCCGGTAACCCGGGAGGCGCCCTACCTCTATCTTGACGCCAATGGAAACTACAACGTGTTCGTCCCCGCGGTGCAAACCAACTCTTCTGGCACGACCTGGGCGTCGGGTCCAAGTTCCGGGTATTCCATTCCCATCGGGAACTTCTACGTTGCCCAGCCAAGCGACACAGCAGCCACCATCAATAGCGCTTTGCACAACGGCAAGAACCTGATCCTCACTCCCGGCGTCTACAATTTGAACCAGAACATCCAAGTCACGCGTCCTGACACGATCGTGCTTGGGCTAGGCCTGCCGACGCTAATCCCGAATAACGGAATCGTGCCCATGACCGTGGCGAGTGCCGAAGGGATGTCGATCTCGGGCATTATTATCGACGCGGGTGCGACGAATTCTCCGATGCTGCTGCAAGTCGGCAACGGCCACGCTCGCAGTGACAACGAAGCTTCCGATCCTTCCGCGCTTCACGACGTGTTCTTCCGCATTGGCGGAGCGCAGCTTGGGAAGGCGACGACGAGCCTGGTAGTCAACAGCAACAATGTCATCCTGGACGACATCTGGGCATGGCGCGCGGACCACGGCGCTGGCGTGGGCTGGACTTCCAACACGGCCGACACTGGCCTGATTGTTAACGGCAACAATGCGACCGCGTACGGACTTTTCGTGGAGCACTACCAGAAATATGAGGTGATCTGGAACGGAAATGGCGGGACCGACGTTTTCCTCCAGAATGAGATGCCGTACGATCCGCCAAGCCAGGCGGCTTGGATGGAATCGCCTGGCGTCGATGGCTGGGCTGCCTTCAAAGTCGCCGACTCCGTAACCAGCTTTAACGGGTACGGAATGGGCAGCTACAGCTTCTTCAATCAGGGCGTGCCCATCTATGCTGCAAACGCTTTTGAGGTTCCCACAACCCTGCCCGCTGCCAGCATGAACGATCTGCTGACCATTTTCCTTTCTACTGCAGGATCGGGTGGAATTCTGAATGTCATCGACAACACGGGAGGGTCGTCGACCATTGCGAATCCGGATACTCCGGTTACGGTGGTCAGTTTTCCGTAGGCTTAAAACTGTTTGCGAACTTCGAATCTTAATCAAGCCCCGCGGCGTTTCCGGCGGGGTTTGATTTGCATTCGTGACTCTAGCGAGTCATTCGTTTCAGCTGTCCGCGCTTTCAACGTCCGACAGCCGAGGGCTGTCGCTACACGAACGTGCCGTACACAACGCGGTTCCTGCCTGTGCAAAAGATTTATTTTTTTGTCTATCTCAATTCGAGAAATGAAGTTATATTGAAAAAGCTCAGCGATTCCTTGGCGACAACTACCTGAACTGATGGCCCGGAAGTCAAGCGGCACCATCTTGCAGGAAGAGTTGTATTCGTCCAGCGCAGCTTCAGCGCGCGAGGAACTCGATGACGCGCGTCTCGTGGACTTGGACGTAGACGAGGAATCTCCCTTCCTGCGCGGGCAAAAGCGGGTCTCGGCCCGGCGCAGTTCGATCCCTAAGAAAACCGCAAGCCGCCTGCTGCGAGCGTGCATCGTGGTCGCTGTTCTTTGCATTGGTGCGATCAGCGCCACGGCGGTTTACCAATACGGCGAGCGCTCGTGGCGATTCCGTGTGGAATCCAGCGACAACATTGAAGTCACGGGCATGCAGAATGTGACCAAGGCGCAAATCATGGAAGTGATGGGCGCGGATATCGGGCGCAATATTTTCTTTATCCCGCTGGCGCAGCAGAAGGCGCAACTGGAACAGATTCCATGGGTCGAATCGGCCAGCGTGATGCGCTTCGTCCCCAACCGGATTACGGTTGAAGTGCACGAGCGCACTCCGATCGCATTTGCCCGCGTGGGCCCGCGGATTTTCCTGATCGATGCCGGCGGAACGTTGATGGAACTTCCGCAAAAACACAAATATTCCTTCCCCGTCATTCTGGGGATGAATCCCGGCGAACCGCTTTCGACGCGGGCTCCGCGCATGAAGGCCTACAACGAACTGGTGCAGGACCTCGACTCGGGAGGAGCGCGCTACTCGCAGGATTTGAGCGAAGTGGATCTCTCCGATCTGGAGAATTTGAAAGTGCGGGTGAACGATCCCGCCGGCGACGTGCTGGTTGAACTCGGGTCCACGGATTTTCTGAAGCGCTACAAGACGTATGTGAGCCATGTGCAAGAGTGGCGGCAGCAGTTTCAGAAGCTTGAGTCGGTGAACCTGCGCTATGACAATCAGGTCATTGTCAATCCGGAAATGGAAGGCAGGCCGCGACAGCCAGGGCTTACGGCCGCGGCGGCGCGGGCGGCGGCGGCTGCGGGCGTGAAACCGGCGGCGTTGATCACGCGCATGAGTCCGCACAATCGCACCCTTCCCAAGCCCGCTTTTGAGTTGACCGAGAAGAAGCCCGAGTCAACCACGGCAAAGAAAGCTCCCCCGAAAGCGAACTTCAGGAGAACGAAGGTCAAAGCGACGGCATGGAAAAGAGTGCCGCCGAAATCGCCGGGCGCGAAAGCAGCGCCAGCGCACGCTGCCGCTCACAAAGCGGAGGCGAAGAAGGCTGCGCCGACGGCGGGGACGGCGGCCGCGCGTCCGTATATTGCGAAACCGAGTGCGGCGATTGCCAAGCAGCCGGCGAATGCGAGTTCAGATTAATGTCGAGGGATGCATAAGCGATGGGGAACCAGCAACAAAGTTTTCTGACAGCGATTGACGTGGGCAGCGCCAAGACGTGCGCGCTGATGGCGGAGTTCACCGACAGCGGACTGCGCTATCGCGGGCATGGCGTCGCCGACTCGCGCGGCTCGCGCAAGGGCGTGATCGTCGAACTCGACAAGGCCGTTGCGGCCATTCAGAAAGCGGTCGAGGCTGCGGAAGACATTGGGGGAGCCGCGATCGAGCAGGCTATAGTCGGCATTGGCGGTGTTCACGTGCGCGGCATCAACAGCCACGGGGGCATCAGCTTGGGCACGCGGCCGCGGGAAATTGGCCGCGACGAAATCAAGCAGGCAGTCGACCGAGCGCGCGCGATTCCGCTGCCCAGCGATCGTGAGATCCTCCATCTGCTTCCGCAGGAATTTATTCTCGACGATCAGGCCGGAGTTCACGATCCGCTGGGCATGATGGCGGCTCGATTGGAAGTGCGCGTCCATATGGTGACGGCGGCGACCAGCGCCACGCAGAATGTGATTACCGCGGTGAACAAAGCGGGAGTGCACGTCGACGACACGGTCTTTGAGCCTCTCGCGGCAGCGGATTCGGTGCTGCGCGGCGATGAGCGCGACATGGGCGTTTGCCTGGCTGATGTTGGGGCGGGTTCCACCGAACTTATCGTCTTTCAACAGGGGGCAGTGATTCATACCGGAGTGATTCCCGTGGGCGGCGATCATTTCACCAGCGATCTGTCGGTAGGCCTGTGCACGCCGCTCGCGGAAGCGGAGAAGATCAAGAAGATTTACGGGAACGCGATCGTCACGCTGATTCCCGAAGGCAATGAAGTCGAAGTTCCATCCGTGGGCGACCGTCCGTCACGGCTTTTGCCGCAGCGGCTGGTTGCGGAAATTCTGGAACCGCGGGCGCGCGAGCTTTTTGAAATGATGCGCGAGACGCTGCGGCAGAGCGGCATGTTCGATGTTTGCCTGGCGGGCATTGTGCTCACTGGCGGGGCATCGCGGCTGCCGGGAATTTTCGATGTGGCGGAATCGGTCCTGCGTCGCGAGGTTCGCCTATCGTGGCCCGCACCGCTGGCCAAAATGCCTTCGACCTTGTCGGAGCCTGAATTCGCCACGGTGCTGGGCATGGTGAACTACGGCCAGCGCGCCCGCATCGCGCGCGGGTTGCAAGAAGATCGGTGGGGATCGAGATTGAAAGCGTTGTTGGTGGGTAAGGGAGCGTAAGG
>DATBEI010000089.1:0-9768 GCA_036269595.1 Candidatus Sulfotelmatobacter sp. | reverse complement strand
CCTCTACGTTTCGCTTCTCGAGGCCGATCCCGAAGCTCGCGTCGCCGACAAAGTCATGCCCACCCTGCCCATCTCAATCATGAATGTCATGGACGGCATGCGCGGCAACCAGGAAATGATCGTCAGCGGCGAATCCAGCGTGGACGAAACCGCCACTCCCCCTCTCGACTACGTAGTCAGCGGCGCCCAGTTGCTGACCGTCACGGTAAAGTAATCACTGTTTCATGTGGAGCGGTTGTGTGTGTGGCGCGACTCTAACCACAAGCACATCCCATTTCCATTTTGGGACCCGATCACCAGAAACATCCTTCCCCCCGCCGAAAAGCCCGCCCTCTAGCTCTAAGATAAAAAAGAAGCCGATGCCAACCGCAACCATCCGCCGCTACGAATACCGACGCCGCCTCCCTCATTATCAAAAAGACAACCGGCCGCTATTCGTCACTTTCCGAACTCTTCCCGGGGTGAAGCTCACGCCTGAATCGCGATCGCTAGCCTTGCAGCATTGCCTCCACGACCAGGGCAAAACAATCCACCTCCATGCCGCTGTAATCATGCCGGATCACGCACACTTGCTTTTCCGCCCTGCGAGACTCGGATGGCTGGACCTTCGCCCTTCCCGAGATTCTGCAAGCCATCAAAGGCGCCTCCGCCCGCAGCATCAATAAGCTCAACGGAAGATTGGGATCGGCGTGGCAAGACGAATCCTTCGACCACGTCCTGAGAGGAAACGAGAGCCTGAGGGAGGCCATCGAATACATACGGCAGAATCCCGTGAGAAGAGGCTTGGTAGAGAGAGCAGAGGATTATCTGTGGCTATGGTTCGAGCCAAGCAGCCTTTGACTGGCGTCGTTTGAAATGTGTGGCGCGGGCACTCCTGCCCGCGACTCTAACCACATGCACATACTTTCAAAACAAAGAGAGTCAAGCCGACAATAAAACTTCGACGTTTCCAACGCTTCCGGCAGTCGCGGGCAGGAGTGCCCGCGCCACACTACTAGCCCAGCGCCTCGTCCAGCGTCTTCAGCAACTCGGCCCTGGTAAAGGGCTTTTCCAGCAGCCGGATCCCGCTATCACTCCCCTGATTGACCACCAACTCTCCCGTGTAACCGGAGGTATATACGACTTTTATCGCGGGATGCGACTCGATCAGCCGCAGAACCAGCTCCGGGCCATTCATTCCCTTCATCACGACATCGGTGAGCACGAGATCAATCGTGGCGTGGTTCGTTCCTATCACTTCGAGCGCGGACTTGCCATCCTGAGCCTCCAGCACGCGATAGCCATGCTCCTCCAACATCCTCTTCGTCATCTGCCGCATGATCGCGTCGTCTTCCACCAGTAGGATTTCCACATTCTCGCGCCGGGGCGGCAGTTGTTCCGCGTGACTCTCCGGCTCCGTTCCCAGCTTGTGCGCCGCGCTCGGCAAATAGATTTTGAACGTCGTTCCATGCCCAACCTCGCTATACACCAGGATATGTCCCGCATTCTGTCTGACGATGCCATACACGGTCGCCAGCCCGAGCCCTGTTCCCTTCCCGGTTTCTTTTGTTGTAAAGAAAGGCTCGAACACGCGGGAACGCGTGGCCTCGTCCATTCCGATTCCGCTATCGCTAACCGCCAGCATCACGTAGCGTCCCGGCGCCAGCGCCGGATGCTCTCGCGAAAAAGACTCGTCGCAATCAAACTCTCCGGTCTGCAGGATTAGCTTTCCACCTCGCGCCATGGCGTCGCGCGCGTTGACTGCCAGGTTCATTACGATCTGGTCCAACTGACCGGGGTCGGCCTCAATAATCGCAGTCTCCGATCGCGTCGACAATACAATCTCGACATCATCACCCATCAGCGGGCGCAATAGTTTGCTCACTTCTCGCAGACGCTCGTTCAAATCCAGAATCTGCGTCTGCACCGGCTGTCTCCGGCTGAACGAAAGCAGTTGCCGCGTAAGGGATGAGCCTCGCTTCGCCGCCTCCCGAATGTTGTCGAGATATTCCACGCTCGCTTCATCCACTCGATGTCGCAGCAGTTCCGAACACGCCGTCACAATGCCCAACAGGTTGTTGAAGTCGTGCGCCACTCCGCCCGCCAGCCGTCCCACAGCCTCCATCTTTTGCGATTGCCGCAGCTGATCTTCAAACTTCTTCTGCGCCGTAATGTTCCGCGCAATCGTCGACGCTCCTACTACTTTCCCCTCGGAGTCAAGGATCGGAGAGACGGAAATCGAAACGTTCAGAACCCGCTTATCCTTGGTCACCCGCACCGATTCGAAGTACTCGACCAACTCCCCGCGCCGAATTTTTTCCAGAATCACCGGAATCTCGTCCTGCCGATCTTGGGGCGCCAGTACCGAGATCGTACGCCCAATCATCTCCGCCGCCGTGTAGCCGTAGATATGCTCCGCCCCCTTATTCCAGTGGGTGACAATCCCGTCAAGAGTCTTGCCGATAATCGCATCCTGCGAGGAATCAACAATCAGAGCCAGCCGGTTCTGCGAATCCCGGAGTTCCCGGCTCTTCCTGCGATCCAGTTCTTCATTCGCTCGGCGCAGTTCGTCCTCGATGCGCATGCGGTCGCTGATGTCGCGGATCACGCTCAACACGACGATTCCGTCCGCCGTCGTCACCGGGCTCAGGCTGATCTCCACCGGAACCTCGGATCCGTCCCGCCGCCGGCCAGTCAAATCCAATCCCGATCCCATGCGGCGAATCTTGGGCTGTCGATGAAACTCATCCCGATGTTGGTCGTGCTGCGGACGCTGCCGCTCCGGCACCAGCATCTCAATCCTCTGCCCAATCAATTCGCCGCGCGTGTAGCCAAATAATTTTTCTGTCTGGGAATTGACCTGAATGATGACGCCCTGCTGGTTCACGGCCGCCACCGCGTCGGGAAAGGCTTCCACCACGCTGGCAGACAACAGCGTCTCCGCTAGCGTTCTCGGCGGTACAGGCTCTCGATTCTCGTTGGGCACTACCGGCTGACTCATTACTTCTAACCCACTGGGACAGTCTGGATACTATACGGCAATCGTACCGACTCTGTACGGTGACAGACAAATTTACAAAATCGAAACATCTAAAGATGGGAAAGATGTAGCAGAGCTTTTGGCATGTGCTTGAATCCGTGAGTCATGACCACCGCAATCAGCATCTGCGTTCCGTTAAACCCCGCATGCACCAGGAAACTCGCTCCAACCGAGCGCGTCACCGCACGCACCACGCCGCACACCACTCCTACCAGAAAGATGACCAGCGCCGCGCCCCACGCCCATCCATACTGCGGAAGATGAATCAGCCCGAACGGCAGCGCGGTCAGCGCTATGCCCCAAAGCGCGCCCATCCGCCGCGCCAGCACCGGATACAGGAACCCGCGAAAAAACAACTCCTCCATCAGCGGCCCCAGCGTAACCGCGATCAGCGACAACAAATAAGCGTCGCGCGGCCGGTCGAACAAATGTTCAAACGGCGTGTCCGGAGGCATGGGCAACATGTTCTGCAGCACGCTGAGTAGGAAGAACATCGCTGCCCCCAGCGCCATGAGCCTCCACTCCGCCCGCGGCCACTTCCACTGGATCGCCTCCCAGAAGCGCACGTGATACTTACCTTCGACCAGCATCACCATGCACAACGCCACCGGAATGTAGATCAGGACTTGCGAAACAATCAGCAAGATCGGCTTCTTCGAGACCTCCGCCAGGCTCTCGTGTGGATACCAAATGAAGTGCGCCGCCAGCAGCACCGCCAACTGAAACACCACCATCGTCACCACAGTCAGCCCCGCGATGAGCAACACGTCCCACCCATTCCACACGGGATTCTCTATTGGCGGCGGCGCCGTCGGAACTGGCGGAATGCCCGCCGTCCCAAACAAATCGGCCGAACTCAAAGTGGGAGTCGGCGTTGGCGCCTCCGCCCCAACCGGCGGTTCAAACTGCGGATTGTCAGAAGACGACAAAAATGTCCTTTCACCTACCGCCCATTTCATCAGCTTTTTTCGAAGACCAGTCTCCCGACTCTCGTCTTGTCATCCTGAGCGAAGCGAAGGACCTATGCAATCCTAACCGCGACCCATGCAACCCTAACCACTTGCACAGATCCTTCGCGGCAAAGAACGCCACTCAGGATGACAGCGCTTTTTGATTTTCCTGACTGCGATCCACTCGGGAATACGCGCTGCGTCTCCCATTCCCCGAAAAATACCCCGCCAGCGCCTGCCCCGTATACGACTTCTTCACCCGCGCCACCGCTTCCGGTGTACCTTGCGCCACGACACGTCCGCCTTCTTCTCCGCCCTCGGGCCCCAGATCAATAATCCAGTCCGCATTCCGAATCACGTCCAGATTGTGTTCGATGATGATGATTGAGTTCCCCAGGTCGGTCAACCGGTGCAGCACGTCGAGCAACTTCTTCACGTCATCGAAGTGCAGCCCCGTCGTCGGCTCGTCGAGCAGATATAGCGTCTTACCCGTCTGTCGCTTGCTCAACTCGCGCGCCAGCTTGATGCGCTGCGCCTCGCCGCCCGACAGTGTCACCGCCGACTGCCCCAAGTGAATGTATCCCAGACCCACATCGACCAGCGTTTGCAGCTTCTGCCTCACCTGAGGAATGTTCTCCAGAATCGGCAACGCGTCCGACACCGGCATCTCCAGCAAATCGGCAATCGAATACCCGTTGTACTTCACCGCCAGCGTTTCGTGGTTATAGCGTCGCCCACCGCAAACTTCGCACAGCACATAAACATCCGGCAGAAAATTCATTTCAATGCGCCGCTGCCCCTCGCCCTGACACGCCTCGCAACGTCCACCGGAAACGTTGAACGAAAATCGTCCTGCCTTGTATCCCCGCTCGCGCGACTCCGGCAGCATCGAGTAAAAATCACGGATCTGCGTGAACACTCCGGTATACGTCGCCGGATTCGACCGCGGCGTTCGCCCAATTGGCGACTGGTCGATGCGGATGACCTTGTCAATATTTTCCGCGCCCGAAATCGCCTTGTGCTCGCCCGCCTTCTCGCGCGAGCGGTAAAGTTGCCGCGCCAGCGCCCGGTACAAAATGTCATTCACCAGCGTCGACTTCCCCGATCCCGACACGCCCGTCACCACCGTCATCACACCCAGCGGAAACGTCACATCGAGATTCTTCAGATTATTTTCTTTCGCGCCCAGCACCGTCAGCGCTGCCCCATTCGCCTGCCGCCGTTCCGGCCGCATCGCAATCGACGTGCGCCCAGAAATGTACGCCCCGGTCAACGAGTTCGGATCGGCCATAATCTGTTCCGGCGTGCCATGCGCCACCAGGCTTCCGCCATGCCGTCCCGCGCCCGGCCCCAGGTCCACCACATAATCCGCGCGCCGGATCGTCTCCTCATCGTGCTCCACCACCAGCACCGTGTTGCCCAGGTCGCGCAAATTTTCGAGCGCACTCAACAGCCGCCCGTTGTCGCGATGATGCAGCCCGATCGACGGTTCATCCAGCACATACAACACCCCCCGCAGCTTCGATCCAATTTGTGTTGCCAGTCGAATGCGTTGTCCCTCGCCGCCCGACAGTGTCGCCGCCGACCGGTCGAGCGAGATATATCCCAATCCCACGGCATTCAAAAACTGCAACCGCTCGACAATCTCGTGCATGACGCGTCCTGCAATCGTCGCCTCGCGCCCCGCCAGCTTGATTTCCTTCGCCACCGCGAGCGACCGTTCCACCGGCATCGCGGTGAAATCGGCGATCGACATTCCATTTACTTTTACCGCCAGGCTCTCCGGCCGCAGCCGCTTTCCGTGGCACGCCGGACACTCCGTCGCCGACATGTGATCCATCAACCAGTCGCGATAGCCTTCCGAAGTTGACTCCTCCAGATTCTGTTTCAAATATCCAAAAATTCCGTGAAAGCCGGTCTTCCCCCCGCGCCCCGGTTCGCCATTCAGCAGAAAATCCTGCGTTTTTTCCGGCAGCTTCTCAAACGGCGTCGACAAATTAATCCCATAAGCTGCCGACGAAATCTGCAACATGTGAATCAGATTCTGCGACGCTGATCCCGGCCCCAACCCGCCTTCCAGCAGCGGCTTCGACCAGTCGGTGATCACCTTCGCCGGATCGAAATCGTACTTGCTGCCCAGCCCATGACACTCCGGGCACGCTCCATACATGCTATTAAAAGAAAATGACCGCGGCTCCAGTTGCGGCACGCTGATCCCGCAATCCGGGCACGCCAGCTTCTCCGAATAAAGCTGTTCCTCGCCGCCCACTACAGCGACCTGCACCAGCCCGCCCGCCAACTTCATCGCCAGCCCTACCGACATTTCGAGCCGATGCTCAATCCCCGGCTTCACCAGCAGACGATCAATCACTACTTCAATCGTGTGATTCTTGCGCTTGTCGAGATTCAGGACGCCGGCTACGTCGTCGTCCAGGCTTACCAACTCGCCGTCAATGCGCGCCCGCGTGTAGCCGTGCTTGACCAGCGTCTCCATCTCTTTTTTGAATTCGCCCTTGCGTCCGCGGACAATCGGCGCCATCACCATCACCCGGTCTTCGGGGCTCAGCGCCATCACGCGCTGCACAATCTGATCGGCGCTCTGCCGGCTGATCGAGCGGCCGCATTTAGGACAATGCGGCACTCCAATTGAAGCGAACAGCAGGCGAAGATAATCGTAAATTTCGGTGATCGTCCCCACCGTCGATCGCGGGCTGCGGCTGGTGGTCTTCTGCTCGATCGAGATGGATGGACTAAGTCCATCAATCGAATCGACATCGGGCCGTTCCATCTGGTCCAGAAACTGCCGCGCGTAGGCCGACAGCGTTTCCACGTACCGCCGCTGCCCCTCGGCATAAATCGTATCGAAAGCCAGCGAAGATTTCCCCGACCCGCTCAGCCCGGTAACCACCGTCAGCGTATTGCGAGGGATCTCAACGTCAATGTTTTTAAGATTATGCTGCCGGGCACCCCGGACAGAAATCTTGGTAATCGCCGTCATGGCCGGGGGGTTATGTCCCTTCCGTAATGTCGACAGGTGCGCAGAAATGTTCCAGAGTAGGAATACACAGCTCTACTCCGTATCTTAGTCGTCAACAGCGCGGAGCGTCAACGCGGTTAAATTGGTGGTTCGCGCTGCAGGAAGGGCAAAGAAACTGAGTATACGGATATTCGGGCCGTGCATCTGATAACAGCCCTTCTTCAAAGGTTGGTTGCCGTGATCTCGTTGATTATGCCGCTGGTTCTCTTCGCTACCGTCATCGCTTCAGTCGGGCTCGGCGTTTTCGCCGCCTACGCCGCGGTTCTCGGCATCCTTTACAGCTTCCGCCCTACTTCGCAACCTCAGCCCCAGCCGGCCCGCCCGCGCCTGGTGCTAGTTCCCACCCAAAACCACGCTAGCGGCGACTAGCGGGTTTGTAGAGACAGCCGCCTCAGCTGTCGACGAGCGCGACTCCTTTTGCTTTTCCCTGAAGCTCCCTACGCGGTTGGACAAATCAATGTCCGATGCAGTACATTTCTTGGAGGTTCCTTCCCGTCCAAGGTCGCGCCGCGTTTTTCTTGACCCGCCGACGCAAGTCTTGGATCGCCCAGGCCCCTATGCCTCACGAATCGCCAGAAGCCGAGATGCGGCGCCTCCGCCACGAACAATCAGAAGTTCGTCAGCATGAAGTCTTTGGCGGCTTAACATCTGAAGAAAGCGCCGCTTACGATATCAGGCAGACGCGCTTGCACGAACTAGAACTCCAGCTCTTCGACCCGAAACGACCGCTCGATCTATAAAGAATTTCCCGCCCCAACGTTTCAGATCCGCGGTGATATCGTTTAAATCTCACGGTAAATTCGCTTCCCTGTCACCAGATGGCGGGCCCATCGCAGATTTAACCCGCGGCCTCAGGCAACTTCTATCTGCAGTTACAGCATGCACCGGATAGGTACGCCCGGTGCATCGGTTTAGGGTCTTCTTACACCTACTCCGTCAAGAGTTTGCGGGAGTGTTCTATGACCCTTCGTACTATTTTCCCATCCCGAATTATGCTCGCCCTATGCAGCGTCCTGCTCCTCGCCGGCGCTGGCTGGAGCGCCGACAAAGATGCCGACCAAGGAAAAGATCAATCCGATATCGCAAAACGCATCGACAACTCAGCCAAAGTCCTGGACGAAATCATGTCCACTCCCGATAAAGGCATTCCCGACAAGATCATGAGCGATGCCAAGTGCATTGCGGTGGTGCCTTCGATGGTGAAGATTGCCATTGGTTTCGGTGGCAATCATGGCAAAGGCGTGGCCACCTGCCGCACTGAAAACGGCCGCTGGAGCGCCATCGCGCCCATCACCATCACCGGCGGAAGCTGGGGGCTGCAGCTTGGAGGCCAAGCCGTTGACCTGGTTATGATCGTCATGAACGACGAAGGCATGAAGCATATGCTTTCAAGCAAGTTCAAGATCGGCGCTGACGCTTCAGCCGCGGCCGGTCCCGTCGGTCGTCACGCTGGAGCCGATACCGACTGGAAGATGAAATCCGAAGTCCTCACCTACTCCCGCAGCCGCGGCCTTTTTGCCGGAATTGACTTGAACGGCGCCGCCGTTACTCAGGATAAGGACGAGACTCGCGTCCTGTACGGTAAGTTCGTGCCCTTCGACGAGATTCTGGAAGGCAAGGTTCGACGCACGCGCCTCAGCCAGCCCTTCTTGAGCACGCTCGCCAACTACACGGGATCTACCGAATCGATGAACAAACCTTCCGCCGCTCGATAACAGTCGAATCGCGGAAATTTGCACGCTCTTGGCAAAGGATTTTTTTATGGCTCAGATGGTTGAGCGATTGAACACGACGGAGGAATTCAGCGCCGCTGCTGCAGCCAATCGAAAGCTGCAGGACGCGGCTGAGTCCCTGGGACTGGCCATTGGGACATCCGTTACCGGCACGCGCGAGCTCGGCCGGCAACTGCGCGCACGTGCCGAATCTTTCAAACAGGAAAAGCCACTGCAGTTGCTGGGAATATTCGCTGGCATCGCCATGGCAGCTGGCTTCGCCACGCGAGTATGGAGGTCTTCCCACAATGCATAGCATTCCTAATGGCCGCAGCCTGGCGCAGGTCGTGGCCGACATCAAGGAAGAATTCATAGAATTTGTCCAGACGCGAATCAAGCTCTTTAAAACTGAGACCCAGCAAAAACTGGAGTTGTTGAAGGTTGCAGCCATCCTCGCTGGCGTTGCGCTGGTAATGCTGGCCACAGCATACTTGCTGCTCACCGTAGGACTGGTCGCCGTGATCGCGGCGGTTTTTGCGAATAATCCTTATCACTGGGTTTTCGGATTCTTCGGAGTCGCCATCCTCTGGGGTCTGATCGGCGGTATCGCCGCATACTTCGCCAAACGCGAATTCGCCCTCAAGGGAATCGTTCCGCGCAGAACCTTTGAAGTGCTCAAGCACGACAAAATCTGGCTGCAGCACGAAGCTAAGGAACAATTATGAGCGCCAATCCTGCCAACCCGATCGATGGTTTAGAAATCCGCGCGGCGCAGCAGCGCACTCAAGTTCACGAATCGTTTGGCGAATTGAAGGACAAAGTCGTAGCCGTCCGCGCCAAACTCGATCCTAACGCCAATGCCCGTGAACATCTTTTAGCCGCGTCGCTGGTGCTGTCGTCCATCGGATTTCTGGCTGGCTACGGTTTCGCCGGATTGTTTACTCGCAATTGAAGTGTCTTGATTTATACGGTTGATAGAAAGCGATAGGAGTTCCTTATGGCAATGCTGAATAAGTTAGCCAAGATCGTCGCCAAACCAATTCCTCGCGT
>DATBEI010000086.1:0-32427 GCA_036269595.1 Candidatus Sulfotelmatobacter sp. | reverse complement strand
TACATGGTGAAGAACAGCAAGAAGCTGGAGAAGACGGTCTATAAAGTTCCCGACGAACTCGACAAGCGCGTCGCCAAGCTGAAGCTGGAGTCGATGGGAATCAAGATCGACCGGCTCACGCCGGAGCAGGAAGAATACCTGGCCGGCTGGTCCGAAGGAACGTAGTCAGCGTGAGATGCAGGCGTCTTTCTAACCGGAAACGGGGCGGCGAAGCCGCCCCATTTTGTTTTGCTGCAAAGTTTTTGGGCGCCTCACCTGCGTTCTTGAGAGGGATGGCAAATGTGCAGGATTTCGACGATATCTTCCTTCCCGCGATAAGCAACGATGTATGGCAGACGACCATGTAGCAACTCGCGGGTACCTTCGATTGCGCCCGGCGTGCCGCGATTGGGAAGCTTTCGGAGGGAAATGATCGCATCGCGCACTGCGATCACCGTGGAGCGCGCTAGATGCGGCTCATGTTTGCTGAGATAGTCCTAAATATGTTGCAGATCGTCGGCCGCAGCTGGCGTCCAGCGGATACGCATCAGGACTGAAGCATCCGGTCAATACGGGCTTCCATTTCGGCCTCGTCTACAAACTCTCCCCGGTCCGCCTGCTTCAGGCCTCTGCTTACGGCGTCTCGATAGCGGGCGTCTCGCTCTAACAGGCGCAATGCAGCATTCTTTACCAGGTGCTCAGGGTCGGTACCGGCCTGACTGGCAATCTCTGAAAGCTGGGCTTGCTGTTCTGGCGTGAAATGGACTTCCATGTCGCTAGTCTAGCAGCCGGTTGGTAGGTGTCAATGTTGCTGGATTGAATCCCAAACACGAGACACCGTGGTACCCCAATTTCAAGAAACGAAGGTTGGATTTACGGCCAATGACCTTCGTATTTCAGCGCGAGCGATTCCTTAAGCCGCTTCCAGCACCGACAAAATATTCCCCGCCGGATCCTTGAACCACGCAATGGTCGGCCCATTCCCGCGAGAAATCCCGCGCGCATCCGTCTTCAACCCGGGTTCGTTATAAACCTCAAATCGCACGCCGCGTTGGCTCAGTTCCTCGACCGTCTTCTCTACGTTTTCTACGGGAAAATTCAGGACCGTGAAGGCAGCCGGCTGGTGATTCGGTTTAGGGTACATCAAGGCTTTGGTGCCGCCGGAAAGCGGCACGACCAGGGTGCCTTCCGGACCGCCGGAAAGTTGTAGGCCAAGAGTCTTGCCATAAAAGTCTTTTGCCTTCTGAATATCGTTCACCGAAAAACTGCTGAACGCTTTGCTAGTGTTGAGCATCATGAACCCCTTGAGATTTATATTTCTCGTTTCGATGCGGAATCAGGTGGTGCGGTTTTCGTCGATGCGAGATCAAAGGGAGCAGAGCGATATATCGCCAACGCGATGGCGCCAATGCCGCGTGAGCCTGAGTAAGTCTTAGCTGTTATATTTGGCCGCTAGTGTTGTGTCCTGGAAATTCGTGGCACAAATAAGCGCTGTCATCCTGAGCAAAGCGAAGGACCTATGTAATTGAATCTGCGTTGCATGGGTCTTTCGCTTCGCTCAAGATGACAATTCAAATTTATTTGCGAATTTGCGGGACACGATACTAGGTCACGTTTTCAATTCCCGTGCTCGCAGAACTCTCCGCCCGTCTTACATCCCGAAAAAAACCAGAAGCCTGATCCGCCATCCGCAAGAATCAGAGAAGCGCAGCCGACTTATATACCAGCCCCAAGTGGTACATGGGGGTCGCAACCATTAACGGCGCCGTCCCAGCGTTTAGAGCTGCGAATTCTCAGCTGGAATTTGTTCCAGATTCCTCTAGTGCACTGCTGCCGTTGCCCGAATCACTTCGCGCGCCTGATTCTGCTCATTCAACAGGACCACGATTGGTTCGTGTGTCGCCAACTCCGCCTCGCTATAGCCGGAATACGCGCAGATAATCAGGATGTCGCCGATGGCCGCCTTTCGCGCCGCGGCGCCGTTCAACGAAATCTCTCCCGAACCGCGTTTGCCCCGGATCGCGTAGGTACAGAATCGCTCTCCATTCGTGACGTTGTAGAGTTCGATGTATTGGTTCGGCAGAATCCCCGAAAGTTCGAGCAGCTCTTCATCGATGCCGCACGATCCCTCGTAATCAAGGCAAGCCTGAGTGACGCGCGCGCGGTGGAGTTTGGCTTGAAGCATGGTTTTTATCAAAGTAAACCTCCGGCCAGCAGGTACTTTCTCGGTGAGTTAGTCCTAAGTTAAGTCAGAAGGTGCAGCCAAGGGCGCCGCCTGGGGCGATATCGCTCGATTCCTATCTCGACCGCAACGCCGGGCGGATAACTTCGCCGATGCAGAGCATCGCCCAATGGAGCCATTTGTGGCATCAGGTCAATACCTTAAGGTGAGGGATAGGGAAATCAAAATCTCGTTATCGAAATCCTCCGCGACACATGACGGCATCGCATTATTGAATTCCTAACCTCAACCCTTTTTCCACAGCTTCGCACAGCTTTTTTCATTTCCTGTGACAGATAACCTTTACTCAGAATTTCAAAAGGAGCCAAATTGGGATATGCGCAAACGCTCTTCCAGTCCGGTGGCCCAGACCAAAGCAGTCAGCCGACGGCAAATCCGTTCAACCGGTGAAATTCGAGCCCATTTCGCACAAGTAAAGCGCGTTAAGTCCTTCATTCGCAATATTTTGTCTATAAGCCCTGCGTTTTCAAGATTTTGCGCGGTTTGGGCCGGGTATCCATCTCCTAACTTCAATGAAATGAAGATTTTAGGTGTAGGCCGCAAAAAAAATATCGCCCGGTCTCCGTCCCCAAGTCACGGACCTTCACGCTTAATGAATTGACTAGAAAACGCGTTGACAGGACGATAACCGTGAGAGTACCGTGTTGAAACTTGGGTGAGGTAGCGTGAAGTCTTTTCGTTGGATGTTGGTTCTCTTCCTGCTCGGAGCCGCCGTATCGGCAGGCGCTGTTACCGTGGTGGACCGGCCTGAAACCAATTTCAATGAAGCTGATTTACCGATTAATCTGGGTCTACCTGCACAAACCCGGATTCAGGATCTCCGACCCGTTGTAGTGCCGGTCGTTCTTTTGCCGACGCTTCCTCTTTACTGCGCACATTGCTTCGCTGCCAGTCGTGCGTTCGAACCTGCAGTCGTTTCGGTCCCGCACCAGCCACTATCCCGTCAAGTTCTTCTCTGCACGTTTTTGATCTGAATCCTCTGTTACTCCGATTGAATCAGTCGCCGCGCCCGCTGGCGCCGGGAACTGCGCCGGGCGCGCACTGTGCGTGCGAGTGCTTGCTCCTCACCCAACCGCTCAGCAAGAGCGCGATACCGGAGGCCAACCATGAAGTGGGTAGATGAAGAGTTTCGGCATTCCTTTTTTGAACCCAGGCGATCAGATGCGGCGTTCGCCTGTTCCGCTTCCGATTCGAATTCGTACTCGGATTCGTACGGGCTTGATTTGCATCTCGAAGATCACAGGCTGGCCCGCCTTGTAGTGTTACTCCAACGACTCGACCGATCCGTCGGCGGACTGAGCGTGGTACCAACGCGCGAACTCAGTGAGATCCTCGCCAGCGCCATCCAATTGTCCGGCTTTATGGATCCCGTGGAAGTGCGCGTTCTAAGTGTCTTTATCTTAAAAGAGGTCGAAATGCGAGACCTGGTTCTCGAGGCTCGCTGGATCCCTCCGGCACCGGTTCTGGGCGATTAGACAGTCAAGTTTGCATTTGGCGCCAGGAATTTCGTTTCGCGGCGCCGAAGTGCACGGTAGGGGTCCGACCGCTTTGGCATGCGCCGGGGGGTCGACATCCGAGGCGGTTCGGACCCAATCTGCCGCAGCTTTGGCTGCAGCCAGGTCACTTCAAGATGCTAACCGAACATCAGAATAGAGAAAGGGGTGTGCCATGTTCCTGCAGAACTTATTTGCATCGATCGCAATCCGACGGCGCCGATCGGCCCAGCAGAACCTGGAGAAAACTGGTGCCCAGCTGCCGAAACGATGGCAAGAGTTGCTTGACGTTGCACGCCAGAAACAAATCAAGACCCACCCAAGGTCCGGAAGCGAAGTATCCGAACCCAGCGAACTTCGCGAGAAGAACAAGACTATAGCGGGGCCACATCGCCCATCTCGCGCTTTTCGAGACGGGTGGGGACTTTGACTTTCAGGACGCTCCGACGCTCCTGTAGCGACAGCCGCCTCGGCTCTCCGGAAGGATCGGGCCGCTTGGGTTGGCATTCGTCGTTTTCCGAGCGCGGCAATTTCCTTTACGCCGCTTCCAGCACCGACAAAATATTTCCCGCCGGATCCTTGAACCACGCGATGGTCGGCCCATTCCCGCGAGAAATACCGCGCGTATCCGTCTCAAAGACGGGTTCGTTATAAATCTCAAATCGCACGCCGCGTTGGATCAGTTCCTCGACCGTCTAGCTTTACAATGCTTGCTTGCGAATTCTGATCTCAGCGGGGGAAGCTTCGGGGGAAATGTATGGGGCGCAGCTGATTGAGGCGCTGCGGGCTGCTTTTCAGCGGGGCACTCCACAGCAAAAGACAGCGGAGCTTCGCTCCGCCTGGACGGGCGGGGCGCCCGTCCCCACACAAACCCCTCCCGTGCCAGCACAATCGTTGTCCACAAAAACGTCCACTTCGGCGCTGGAGTTCTTTGGGGTGGGGGGGGAGCGGATGCGGGCCGCGGGATGCGAGACTGTGGTTGACTCCAAAGAGCTTGCGGTTGTCGGGATTACGGAGATTTTCAGTCGGCTGCCGAAAATACTTCGGTTGTACCGGCATTTGATTGAAGAGTCCGACAGGCGCAAACCCGACCTCGCCATTGTGATCGACTCTCCGGCGTTCAACTGGAGGGTGGCGCGGCAGATGAAGAGGCGCGGGATTCCGACGATTTATTACGTGGCACCGCAATTTTGGGCGTGGCGCCAAGGACGGGTGCGGCTGCTGCGCAAATACATCGACAAAGCTCTCGTGATTTTTCCCTTTGAGGAGAAGTTTTACCGGGAGCGAGGGGTGGATGCGACTTTCGTGGGGCATCCGCTAGCGGAGTTGCCGGCGCCGACAATTCCGAGAAGCGAATACGCGGAGAGCTTTGGGCTGGATGCGGCGAAGCAGTGGATCACACTGATGCCGGGCAGCCGCGTGAAAGAAGTGCGGATGAACTTGCCGATGATTCTGGAATCGGCGGCGCTGCTTGGGCGGGAGTATGAGTTTCTGCTTCCGGTTGCGCCTACGCTTGATCGCAGTTTTCTGCAGACTCTGATCGGGGCGGGTACAACGAGCGCAAGAAAAATTGCGGTCGTTCCGGATGCTCTTCCGGCGTTGTGGCATTCACGGGCGGGAATCGTGGCGAGTGGTACGGCCACGGTGGAGGCGGCAATGATGAATACGCCGTTCGTCATGGTTTACTGCGTTTCGGGACTCACGTATGTGCTGGGTAAGCCGAGGGTAAAGGTGCCGCACTTTGCCATGGTCAACTTGATTGCTGGAGAGGAAATTGTGCCGGAACTGGTGCAGCATGACTTTACGGCGGAGAATGTTGTGGCTCGCCTGCGGGAGATTTTGGGGGATGGGGCGGCTCGAGAGCGGATGCTGCGAGGGCTGGAACGGGTGAAGGAGGGGCTAAGGAGTCCCGCGAGCGGGTCGGGAGGGAATCCCGCTGACCGGGCGGCGGAGATCATCTTGAGGCTTGCGGTTGGCGAGTGAAATGAAGGCGACTTACGCGGCGCTGAAGCGCCGCTTTTCCACCGCCCGATGGCGCGGCAAGGCTATCTTGTTGTGCTGCATCCATCTTTTGCGGGAGAATCTTCATCCTAGAAAATGGGTTATCATTGCCTGGAGACTCTCCTGAATGTCGACTCACCCTCGGCGCGCTCTTAGCGTCTTTACCAGTTCCCTGACTCTCACGTTGGCACTTCTGCTGGCGGCCCCGTCGTGGGCGGCGGAAAAAGCGCGTTTGCGCGTCGATGACTACCAGATCGATGCGGAGCTCGATCCCCATCTCCACCAGATTACGGCGAAGGCCAAGGTAAAGTTCACGGCTTTGCAGGATCTGAGCGTTGCCGTGTTTGAACTGCACAATGACCTGCGGGTCACAAAGGTGGTCGACGAAAAAAATCAGCCGTTGTCCGCGGAGCGGGTGACGCAGGATTCGACAGTGCGGGTGCCGTTACCGTCGGGCTTGTCTAAAGACGCGTCGACTACTTTGACGTTCGAGTACGATGGAACGCTGGAGAACGCCGATAACAGCCCTGTACCGGGACTGAAACTGGCGTATATCGGGGACGATACCAGCTATCTTTTCTATGCGGGACGGTGGTTTCCGGTGAGCGGGTACGGCGTTAACCGGTTCACGTCGACGATCCACATAACGGTGCCGGCGCACATGGTGGCGATCGGCAGCGGCACGTCAAGCGTGGCGGATGCTCCCGCGTCGAAGAAGCCAAATGCCAGCGTATTGCCGACCAAGACTTATACGTTCGTCTCGACGAAACCAAGTTTTCCCGGAACAGTTATTGCGGGAGTTTTTTCGCCGGAATATAAGAGCGACGATGCGGGGCTGGACATGCATGTATTTTTTAAGCCCACGCATCAGAGCCTGGCGCCGGCTTATACGACGACCGCAGTGCAGGAGCTCAGCTACTTCATAACGTTGTACGGGCTGCCTCCATCGCAGAAACTCAATGTGGTGGAGTTGCCGGCGGACACGCTGCCGTATCTGTGGGCGCCGGAGATTGCCGGCTTGGCCGGACCTTCGATCACGGAGAAGACCAACTACCGACTGCTGGCCGACGCGATTGCGCATCAGTGGTGGGGCGTATCGGTGAGCCCGGCAAGCAAAGACGACTGGTGGCTGAACGACGGTTTCGCGCGCTATTCGGAGGCGATGTATGTGGAGAACGCGGCGGGAGCGGCCGGCTTGGAAGAAGCGGTGAAAGATATGTCAGTCGGCGCGCTGGCGTATGACACCGTGCCGCTTTCGAGCGCGAGCAAGCTCGAATTTTTCTCCACTGAATTTCAATCGCTGACCACGGACAAAGGCGCGATGATTTTGCATATGCTGCGCTGGGTGCTGGGCGAGGATAAGTACAACAAGACGATGCGGGAGTTTGCGGCGCAGTATGCGGGAAAATCGGCGACCACGGATGACTTCCGCGATGTCGCCGAGAAAAACTATGGCAGCCAGCTCACCTGGTTCTTCTCGCAGTGGCTGGATTCGACGGGCGCTCCTGAATTCAAGGTGAAGTACACGACTTACAGGCTGGGCGGCAATTTCGCTAAGGAATCGAAAACCCAGCAGGAGAGATCGCCGGGATTCCGGGTGACGGGAGAAATCTCCCAGGACCTGGATCTTTTTCGCATGCCCGTCGACCTTCGGATCGACACCGACGGAAAAACGGAAAACCAGAAGGTGGAAGTGGTGGGCACGACGTCCCCGTTCTCGATTGAGACTTTCGGCCGGCCGCGGCGGATTGCGGTTGATCCCGACCACCACGTGCTCACCAATTCCAGCGATGTGAAATTGCGAGCGTCGATTCTGCGCGGACAGGCTATGCAGCAGCAGGGAGATTTGACGGGGGCGCTGCTGGAGTTTAATAAGGCGCTCGACCTGAACAAAAATAGTTCACTGGCGCATTATCGGATCGCGGAAGTCTTCTTTTTGCAGCGGAACTATCAGTCGTCGGCGAACGCCTACCGCGAGTCGATCAATGGCGACGGCGATCCGCGCTGGACTGAGGTCTGGAGCCGCATCCAGCTAGGGAAAATTTTTGACATCACGGGACAACGCGAACGCGCGGTCAATGAATACCGGCAGGCGCTGCAAACCAATGACAACACATTCGGCGCGTTGGAAGAAGCGCGGAGATATCTGCAGAAAGCTTACGAGCGGCCCAAGGAAAAGCAGTAAACAATACTGCCGGCAGCGCCTGGGTTAAGAACTGGTTGCGATCCAGCGTTCCGCTTCTTCCATGGAGCGGAAGATCTCGATGTTTCTCTGCGTGCGCAAAACCTTGTGCATGCGGGCGGCATGGTTCTGGACCGAAGTTCTCACGACGAAGGCTCGCTTGGCATCGGTGGAGAAGGGATCGATTTTGTCGGCTAATGTTAGGAATTCGTCCGCTTGCAGATCCAGTTCCTCCACTTGCGTTAAATCCACGATCTCAGAGTAGGTTGGCTGGAATGACGGATTTATCTGGAGCAGGTCCGAATACCGCTTGATCTGCTGCACCGTCAACTTCTTGCCGAAGCTTACGAGAACCAGCTTCTCTTCAGGGTCGATGGCGTAGTGGAATGATCCGCTCAAAGGCTGAGATACCTGAGGAATGGAGACCTTACTTTGGTTTGTAGCTTGCTCGCGAGACACGGCCACACCTCCGCCCAAATTGTCGCGATTGATCTTGATTAGATATCGGCGATGCACTCCGGAACTTTACAGCCGTTTCCCTCGCCCGGCTAACCTTTTGCCTCGGTCACGGGTCTAATAACCACATGCCAGCAGGGAACTTTGATGAGCCCGGCTGCGTATCTCTGATCAGATGTTGGGCGGGATTGAGACCCCTCGCCTGAACGTTACCCGGGTGCCCCCGCGCCCCTCCCCGGAGGCGTGGGGGCATGAACTTGCCTTGAGGTCCATATGCGAATGCTTCTCGATATCATCCGGCAGTCGCTGTCGACGCTGTGGGCGCATAAACTGCGTTCGTTTCTAACCATGTTTGGAATCGCGTGGGGCGTGGGCTCGCTACTGCTGCTGGTGGGGTTGGGGGAAGGCTTCCGCAGCGGGCAGGAAAAGCAACTCGCAACGCTCGGACAAAACATCATGTTCATGTTTCCCGGGCGGATTCCCGCGGTGGAAGGCAGCACACAATCGGGAAAGACCTATTACTTCACTTACAAGGATTATCTTGCGGTGCGCAGCGAGGCGCAGTTTGTAGGCGCGATATCGCCTGTGCTAAATCGCGAGGACATTCGGGCGGTCAGCGATTATGGGTCAACCAATGGGCAGGTGTTCGGCGTGGCGTCCGATTACAACCAGATTCGGAATGTTCCGGTGGAACCGGGGCGCTGGTTCAATACGCAAGACAACCTGGAACGGCGGCGCGTGGCAGTGGTGGGATGGGAACTGCTGAAGAACATGTTTCCTGGGCGGCCTGCTGTGGGATCGACGATCCTGTTGAACGGGATTAATTTCGATGTGGTCGGAGTGGTCGCGAAGGTGGGGCGAGATGGGAATAATGGAACGAATTCGCGGATCTTTATTCCGATCGAGACCATGCGCGATCTGTTTCCGCTGACCAAAGCGAATTCTGAGGACGCGATCTCGTTCCTGAACTATCAGCCGATCTCCAAGGATTTGCACGCCGAGGCGAAGGATGAGATTCATCGCATTCTGGCGCGGCGGCATGGGTTCAATCCCAGGCTGCAGGATGCGTTTGAAGATTGGGACACGATCGAAAACATGAAGCGCGTAGGCAGGATTTTTGATGCCATGGATTGGTTTCTCGGCGTGGTTGGCGTGGTGACGCTGGGACTGGGCGCGATTGGCATCATCAACATCATGCTGGTTTCCGTAACAGAACGCACGAAGGAGATCGGGCTGCGCAAGGCGCTGGGGGCTACGTATCGCGCGATTCTGACGCAGTTTTTTATTGAGGGCGCGTTTCTGACTGCTTTCAGTGGAGGGATTGGGCTGGCGATTGCGACTGGCTTCGTAACGCTGCTGGCGATGTTGCCGGCGCCGGAGGGCTTTGATACACCGCGGATTATTCCGGCGTCAGCGCTGGCGGCAATCGGATCGCTGGCGATTGCGGGGATAGCGGCGGGGCTGTATCCGGCACGGAAAGCGGCATTGCTGCCGCCGGTGGAAGCGCTGCGGCAGGAAAATTAAAGGCATTGTTGATTGATGATTTTTGATTGATGATTGAAAAACTGGCCGGGGGCTAGATTTTCAGTCAGCAATCATCAATCAAAAATCAACAATTTCTATGCAAAGAAGCTAATAGCTAGCAGCTAGAAGCTAGGAGCTGTTCACATGATCGTAGATCTCGCAACCCAGGCTTACAACGCGCTTCGTCATAACCGGAGGCGCAGCGTGCTCACCATGCTCGGAATGGCATGGGGAATAGCGACGGTCGTGCTGCTGCTGGCTTACGGCACCGGTTTCGAGCGGGGATTGTGGTCGGCGTTCCGCTCTTTTGGAACTAACCTCGTCTTCATTTTTCCTGGGCGCACCGAGTTGCAGGCGGGAGGCACCAAGGCGGGGACGCAGGTTCGGCTCACGGTCAACGATCTCGACTACATCCGCGCGGAAGTCCCGTTGCTGAAGCGGGTTTCGCCGGAGGCATTCAAGAACTGCGTGGTGGCCTATGGCACACGCAGCGCGAACTACGGCGTGAGCGGTGTATATGCCGGGTACGGGCGCATGCGGAAGATGGATGTCACGGAAGGAACTTTCTTCAGTGAGGCCGACGACTTCACGCACACGCGCGTCGCCGTGATTGGTTCCGATGCGAAGAAAAAACTCTTTTCCGGCCAGAATGCGCTGGGCGAGAACGTGCGACTGGACGGCATTTCCTACCAGATCGTGGGCGTACTCAAACATCAGGTGCAGAACGGGGACGACAACATCAACGAGCATGTGTATGTTCCGTTCAGCGCGATGAGCGACTTAATCAACACGTACTACCTAAGCTCGATTGTGATGGAGTACGAAGGCGATCATGCCAAGGTTGTGAAGGCGGTGCGCGATTCGATGGCGTTTCATCACAGCTTCAATCCCAAAGATCAGCGCGCCATTTTTGTGTTTGACGTGTTTGCCGATCTGATGGATTTGCAGGTGATCTCGACCGGGATCAAGATTCTGCTGGGTTTTATCGGCCTGCTCACGCTGGGCATTGGCGGCGTTGGCCTGATGAACATCATGCTGGTGTCGGTGACTCAGCGCACGCGCGAAATCGGCGTGGAAAAAGCGTTGGGGGCGCACCGGTGGCATATCCTGTTTCAGTTCCTGGCGGAGGCGCTGGTCATTACCGCTCTTGGTGGGATGTTGGGGGTGGTTCTGGCTTATCTCGTTTCGTGGTCGGTGGGATCGCTTACGCTGTGGAGCGCGTTTGAAGACAATGCCAGCGAAGGGGACATCCACCTGTACATCGATTTCGCGACGCTGATCTGGTCGACCGCGATTCTAAGTTTCGTGGGGATCATCAGCGGAATGCTGCCCGCAATTAAGGCGGCGAGGCTGAATCCGATCGAAGCTCTGCGATACGAATAGGTCAGTCGGCGGCGACGGGCCTGGGAACGGGACGCGCGGCGATCGCACGCCAATCCAAAACAATATTGGGCAGGATAGCGGCCAGGACGATCACGGTCCAGACGACGGTTTCAATTCCCACCACACCGAGGCGCAAAATTGCTGGGATCGGGATGATCATCCTGGACACTGTAAAAACCATGGCAAAGGGGTAGCTGCGAATCATCCAGCGACGATGCTGGGTGATGTTGCCGTGGCGCACGCAGTAGAGTGCAATGGCCGTCGTCAGCATCCATCCGAACGACTGCATGCTCGACGCCGCCACCAGGGATGGACCAAATCTTGCGGTCATGGGAACGGCGAGGGGAGCGGCGATGAAGACGCTCACTACATAGACGTAACCCAACGTACGATGCGTGGCGAGATAACGCGCCCGCAAGCGATTAGAAAATTGAAATGCGCCCAATAGCAAGGCGAGGGCGCCGAAAAAGGCGTGGGGGAGCAAGTACCATCGCACCGGGGCGAAATGTTGGGCGATCTCGGATGTGGGATCAAGGATGCGGGCGTTCTTCATGTAGGTGACAAAAACGGTGAGCAGTCCAAATATCACGAAGAACGCAAGTTTGGATTGAGAACGCGAACGCCTGACCGGCGCGACGGCAGTGGCCATGATTCTCTCCCAAGTTTTTTACGGGGAGCCCCCGCTCCCCTATCGCGGAAGGACCTCAGCCGAGAAGCAGGCTCGGTTGAGGATCGAAAAGCAAGGAATTGTAACGTGCTTCCCGCATTTTTCCAATGGGCAATGTCGAAGCGACTATGAATTAGAATCCTTCGATGCCGAGTGAGCCCGAAATCCGCCTGGAGCGCGTGCTTGCGCAGCTAAGCCTCTACGAACATCCGCTGCTGAACTTCTCGGCGCGGGGCAAGGGCGACGGGGTCGAGGTCGTCATCACGTTCAAAGACGAATCGGTTCCGGTACACACTTATTATTTCGATCTGCATCCGCGGGATCTCGACGATCCGCAGTTCGAATGGAGTTTCCAGCGGCAGCTTTTCGACGCGCTGCACGACTACTTTGTGGAAATGTTTATCCGCACGCCGCAAGACCGCGCAGACCGGCGCCGGAAGGGGCTGTGAGCGCGCTGCGGGAAAAGATCGAACAGGAGATCAGGGCGCGGGGGCCAATTCCCTTCTCTCGGTACATGGAGTTGTGCCTGTACGATCCTGCGCTCGGCTACTATTCGCGTGGAGCGGCGCAGTTTGGCAAGGCTGGGGACTTTTATACCTCGAGCGACATACACGCGGTCTTTGGGCGGCTGCTGGCGCGACAGTTTGAAGAGATGTGGAGGGCGCTGGGATCGCCGGAAGAGATCGCGGTACTCGAACTCGGACCGGGGCGCGGACTTTTCGCGCAGGACGTGTTGGACTGGGCGGAGAAGAAATTCCCGGAGTTTTTTAGGGCGTTGAATTATCGATTGGATGAACAGTCTCCCGCCTTGCGGGAGCGGATCAAATCAACTCTGAGTAGGCATCTCGAATCGGGCAAAGCGACATTGGAGCCGGGCAACGATACGAGTGTGCCGCAAATCGTTTTCGCCAACGAATTTTTTGATGCCCTGCCGGTCGAGATCGTTAGCGCACAGGGCTCGCTGCGCATCGACATGCACGGGGGAAGGTTCGTGGAGACTTGGGCTGCAACTTCGGGCGAGGAGTTCGAATTCCTCGACCGTTATTCGGTTCATCCAGAGAATGACGAACGCGTAGAAGTCCCACTGCAGGCGCTGGCGCGCATGAGCAGTGCAGCCGCATCCATGCAACGTGGGTTCTTGGTCGTGATCGATTACGGTTATACCCGGGAGGAGCAACTGGCGGGACGCCATCGTGGAACGGTGAAGGCGATTCGGCAGCACTCGGTGAGCGCTAATCCGTATGAGGCGCCCGGGGAGCAGGATATTACGGCCGACGTGAACTTTACGGCTCTTGCGGCCGCGGCGGAAAAAGGCGGGATGCTGGCACGGAAACTGGTCACGCAGTCGCAGTTTTTATTGGGCATTGGAGAAGCCAACGAGTTTGCCGATGCGTTTGAAGAATGCCGACTGCCGCAGGAACGAGCGAAAGTCGCTCTGCAACTCAAACACCTGGTTACTCCCGCGGGAATGGGCGAGAGTTTTCATGTGCTGGCCGCTAGCAAGGGAGTCGAAGAGGAGAAGGTGGCGGGGTTGGCTGGTTTGAACTTTGGCAGAGGGAAGAGTCGGTGATGTTCGTGGACATCCTGCAGTTGCGACTCGGGCGCGGCATCGCAACCATAACTCCGGAACGTTTGCGAGCAGAAGACGTTGCAAGCAACGTCTCTGCGATTTGCAAAAGTATACAAAGGTGAAGACAACCTTGCGTGGTGGCGAGGATTCCTTATGTGAATAGGGAACATCTCGGCTGCCGATCTTTTGGCCAAGGAGGTAGTCATGAAGCGAATTAGTATTCGCGTTTTTCCCGCTGTGATCGCTGTCAGTCTCGAACTTGGAAGTATGGCAGGCGGTCAGGCTCGACCCGAAGACAGCAACTCATCCCCGACTGCTCATCGTCCAATTATCTACGTGATGCCTAACGCGGTTACGAACCCGGGGCCCGGCGATAATTCGCAGGTGGTCGTGGACTCTTCGCACAACGGGAAAGAGCCGCAGGTGGCGAAAATCTACCAGGAACTGCAGCGCCGCAAGGAATGCCGGTTGTTCTCCGAGAACATGATCAAAGAAAAAGCAGATTATTTCCTGCTGCTTCAGCACGGAGGCGGCAAGGGCAATCGCTGGGCGCTCTCCGATCGAAACGGGAGCGTCATCGCGTCGGGGGACTCAATCTTGTTGGGGAACTCGGTGAGGGACGCTTGCTTGGCCATTAGTAAAAGCTGGCAGGAATCGGTCTCGGCGAGCAAATGAACACGAGCGCTTTCGCTCCTCTGTTCGCAGTGTGTTCATAGTCCTGATGGCCGGGTTAGGAGTTGGCCTGGGATTGCGGATAGTCGTAGACGCCGCGGCCTGATTTTTTGCCGAGGCGGCCGGCTTTCACGTACTGCACAAGCAGAGGGGCGGGGCGGTATTTGTCGCCTAGGGATTTGTGAAGATACTCGAGGATGTTCAAGCGTGTATCGAGGCCGACCAGGTCAACTAGTTCAAATGGTCCCATGGGATGGTTCAAGCCCAGTTTCAAGGCTTTGTCGATATCCGCGGCGGACGCGATTCCCTCCTGCAACATAAAGAACGCTTCGTTGCCGATCATGGCATTGATGCGGCTGGTGATGAAGCCGGGGGACTCCTTGATCACAACGACTTCCTTGCGCATGCGCTTGCCGACTTCGACCGCGGTGGCGAGGGTTTCGTCGTCGGTCTCTAACGCCCGCACCACTTCCAGCAACTTCATTTTGTGAACGGGATTGAAGAAATGCATGCCGACGCATTTTTTAGCGCGGTAGGTGACGCTGGCAATTTCGGTGACGCTGAGCGACGAAGTGTTTGACGCCAGCATAGTCGTTGGACGGCAGATTTTGTCGAGCAGAGTGAAGATCTCGATCTTCGACTCCATCTCTTCGGGAACGGCTTCGATGACGAGGTCGGCTTCGCGGGCGGATTCTTCGACGGAGCCGGCGAACTGCAGTCGACGAAAAGCGGAGTCGGCATCGGGAGCGGTGACTTTGCCGAGTTCCACGGCCTTGTCGAGGTTGGCGCGAATTTCGGTCTCGGCCTTGCGAAGGGCCCCGGGGAGGAGATCTTCCAGGATGGTGCGGTATCCGCCAAGCGCCGCGGCGTGGGCGATGCCACGGCCCATGATGCCGGCGCCGATGACAGCAATCGTCTGAACCTTGTTTGTCGGATCCTTGATTATTTGAGCCGTGCTCACCTACTTCTCCGCCTTTTCCAGATCGGAGATGGCGGCGTTGACCGCGGTGAGGGTGGTGCGGAGACTTTCGGCCAGACGCTTGCGCTCATCGGCGCTCATGCCGGGAATATAAATGCAAATGCGACGCAGGGTCGCGGTGATGTCTTCCACGTAATTCATCGCTCGGATCAGTTCACCTGTTACAACTGCCATGAGGGCTCCTCTTTCAAGTTTGGATCGGCTTGCCGGACCTTCTATTCTGGACGCGCGCACGGATTTAGTAAAGGAGCGCGAGCGAGTGCGCTTTAAATGCGATGCTGTGAACCGGGTCTTTATTCACAATAAGTTCGCCGGGCGGGCATATAATCCGGATCAATTCTTTTTATGGGGCGTTCAACCCCGGCGCGAATCGAATAGGTATATGGCAGACAATCCTTTGAAACGCTACATCTTCGCGAGCGATTTTGACCAGACGCTTACCTTCAACGATTCCGGCTACGTGCTGGCGGAACTGGTGGGCATACCGACGGAGGAATTCGAGCGCAAAGCCAAGGGTATGGCCAAGATTAACCTGGTGCAGCAAGGGGCGGAACTGGCGTACTTGTTGCTGCACGATCCAGAGTTCAAGGCCAAAGTTCGCCAAGAGCACCTGCGCGAAGTGGGCAAACGAATTCGGCTCAAGGGCGACATCAAGCTGTTGTACCAACTCTTGGATGCGGGGATCGACGGGCACCAGTTCGATTTCTATGTACTGTCGGCGGCACCGGTGGAGGTAATTCAGTCGGCGCTGGAGGATATTGTTCCGGCCGATCACATCTTCGGCACGGAGTTTCGATATAAGCCGTCTGGCGAGATCGATACGATTGTGCGCGCGACTGCGGGCTACGGCAAAGTCGCGGTGCTCAATCAACTGCTGCTGCAACAGGTTATTGGACCGGATCATGTAATTTATACCGGCGATGGCAGTTCTGACATTCATGTCATGCTGCACATCAACTCACGCGACGGATTGACCATCGCGGTCTCCGAGTCGCCCGACGTCTCGCAAGTCGCGAAGCGGACGGTGCTGAGCACCAGCGCCATGGCGGTGCTGGCGCCGATTCTCGAAGAAGTGCTGGGCTGGGAGCGATATCGCATTCGTGGATTCTTCGAGGCCAATGGAATGCTGATCCAGGAGTGGCAACGGGTGCGCACCGATTGGCTGACGGTGCGTCCCGCGGCCGAACGAGTCGAGATTGAGCGAGAAACGCCGTTGCCCAGACTGGCAAGCACGAACTCCTGAGAAGGGGCGCTGATGCTGCGCGATCGAAATCTCATTCCGCTGTCGCACCAACACCAGCATGCTTTAGCGCTGTGCGTTCGCATTGAACGAGCATCGCCGGTCGGGGAGGACGACTTGCTGGCATGGCAGTCGGAAATCGCGCAGCAGTTTCAAACTGAAATTAGAATTCATTTCGCGGCCGAAGAGAACGTGCTGTTCCCGGTAGCGCGGAGGTTTCCGGCATTGGTTCCGCTGGTGGAGGAACTGCTGCTCGATCATTTCATGCTGCGCGAAAGTTTCGCCAAAGCGGAAGCGCATGCCATGACGAATGCGGATTTGTCCGCGTTCGCCGGATGCATGTCCGGTCACATTCGCAAGGAAGAACGCCAACTGTTTGAGCGGTTGCAGGAATTAATGGATGAGAAGGAATTGTCGGCGCTAGGTCAAAGCCTGGAACTGGCGTTGAAAGACGCCGCGCAGAGCTGCATTCTACCCTCTGAAGCAACACGGCTGCGGCCGTTAAAATGAGCCTCCCCGGCTCTCGAGTGCCCGTGGGGCAGTGCGATTGATTAGGTTTCCAGGCGGAATCGCGTCTCCGCGAGGGCATACATTTTGCGCCACACTAATCGATTGATGGCGACGACGGTCGCCGCCGTCATGATGGTTGCGGCCAGCAACAGATCGAAGTTACCGGCGTCGGTGGCTTGAGAGATAGTGGCGCCCAATCCGACTGTTGTATTAGATGTGGCCTTTGAAGTGGAAGTATGCCGGCGTCAGTCATGCAGCGAAGCCTTCAGCAAACGGAAGAGCGAAGGGCTGGGGAAGACGGTCGCTCAATTCGGCGAGGTGCGCTAACTTGGTCGCCAATTCTGGTTTGAGTTGTGGCTTCTGAAAGCGCCAGCGCCAGTTGCCGCCGTTCTGGCTGGGAGTGTTCATGCGGGCCTCGCTGCCCAGGCCGAGCACGTCTTGGAGGGGAACGATGCACAGACTGGCTGCGGAGCATTGGGCGGCGCGGATAAATGCCCAGTGAATGCCGTCCTCGCAGCGTCCAACGTAGGCTTCGGCATTGCGGCGTTCGTGCTCGGCTGCGCCAGAATTCCACCAACCGGCGACCGTGTCGTTGTCGTGAGTGCCAGTGTAAATGACTTTGCCGGCGGCGCGATGGGGCAGATACATATGCGCGCCTTCATCGCCGAAACCAAACTGCAAGACAGCCATCCCTGGAATTTGCAACCGGTCGCGGAGGGCGTGCACTTCTGGCGTGATGTAACCGAGATCTTCTGCAAAAAAGGGCAGGCCGCCCAGCGCCTCGCGAAGTTTCAGAAACAGATCATCGCGCGGTCCATCGACCCAGCGGCCATTCACCGCAGTTTCATCCCCTGCTGGAATCTCCCAGAACTGGTCGAAGCCGCGGAAGTGGTCCAGTCGGATGTAGTCGCAATTTTCCGTGGCCCAACGCAGGCGTTGAATCCACCATTGATATCCACGCTGCTTCATCACATCCCAGCGATAGAGGGGATTTCCCCAGCGCTGCCCTGTCTTGCTAAAAAAATCTGGAGGAACTCCGGCGACAACTTCCGGTTCGAGATTTTCGTTGAGGCGGAATAATTCACGGTGGGCCCAGACATCG
This sequence comes from Candidatus Sulfotelmatobacter sp., assembly GCA_036269595.1. Classification (GTDB taxonomy): domain Bacteria; phylum Acidobacteriota; class Terriglobia; order Terriglobales; family Acidobacteriaceae; genus Sulfotelmatobacter. Next base: position 14,427 of record DATBEI010000086.1, on the reverse strand, counting down.
GCGCTGTCGTGGTTCATAAAGATGGCGACATCACCTACGACCCGGATGGCACGCTCGGAACAGTAGCGCCGCAACGCCCGCCATTGCTGGTAAAAGGCGAACTGCAAGGCGCTGCGAATCTGGATGTCGTCGGCCAATTCCGTGCCCGCTTTTTCTAACGTGGCGGGCTCGCGATGGGCGAGATCGCGAGGCCACTGATTCCAACTCTTGAGCTTCTGTCGGGCGCGAAGCGCGTCAAACAAAACGAAGTCGTCGAGCCACCAGGAATTTTCCTTCTGGAAACGTTGGAACTCTCGTAAGGCGTCAACTGAAGCGGAGCGCAGGAAATTGCGGCCAGCCTCGAAAAGCAGCGGCATTTTTTGTGTGAACACACGGTCGTAGTCGACCGGGTCAGCGCCGGGCAGGGATGAAGGGTTCGCTGAATCGAGTTTGCCGCGATCGATCCAGCCATGATCGGCAAGGCGCTCCAGGTTAATAAGGAGCGGATTCCCCGCGAAGGCTGAGGTCGAAGAGTAAGGCGAGTTGCCATACCCGAGAGGTCCGAGCGGCAAGACCTGCCACAAACCTTGACGTGCGGACGCAAGGAAATCTACGAAACGATATGCGGCCGGCCCAAAGTCACCAATGCCGCCGATCGAAGGCAAGGACGACGGATGCAACAAAATGCCTGCGGCACGGGGAAAAGTCATGGTACGCCGCTACATCCCTTGCTCATTGCCGCTGCGCGACAGTTCCTTGATCTCTTCTTCGTTTCGCTTGATCTTGCCCGATCTGGTCATGTCATCGACCAGGCTGGAAACGAAAAGCCCGAAGCGCTCCTGCTGCTTGCCTAATCTGAGTTGATCGCGGATCTGATCGCGTTTGGCGGCATATTCGGCTTCGGAAGGTTGCTGGTCCTCCAAAACCTTGAGTACGACCGCATTGGCGCCATTGTTGATGGGACCGCTGATCTCTCCCGGCTTCAACGTGAAGGCGACGGAACCCGGCCCTGACATGGAGCCTACGTCGGGTACTTGGCCGTCCGGAAGAACAAAGTCGCTGGTCTTCAAAGTGGCGCCGAGTTCTTTGGCGGCACGCTTCAGATCGTGCTCGGCCTTGGCGCGGTCAGAGAGTTCCTGAACCTTCTGATTCAGGAGGGTCGAGGAGCGCTCGTTCTTGAATTCGTCTTCCACGCGGCTGCGAATCTCTTCGAACGTCGGAGTCGCAGGCGGTTTCACCCCCATGAGTTGAAATACGACGATGCCCTGCGACGCGGGAGCCACATCCGGGGGCGAATTTTCCGGCTCGCTGAAGACCGCATCCATAAACTGTTGCGCCGGGCCGAGCCCCGGCAGCATGTCTTTGCGGGAAAAATAATCGGAGGTAATTACAGGTACGCCCTGCGCCGCGGCGGCAGCGTCCAGGCCCTGAGCGCGAGCCTGCTTCAGGAGTGCGTCAGCTTTCTGTTGCGAGATTTGTTGCGCCTTCTGATGCTTGAGCACCGGCTCGATCTCGGCCTTCACTTCGTCAAGCGTCTTCATGTGGGCTTCCTGCTTGTCGTCGACGCGAATGATGTGGAAGCCGTAGCTGCTCTTAACCAGATCGCTAATCTGGCCCTTGGGAAGCGAGAACGCGGTCTTCTCAAACTCAGGAACAGTCTGGCCCTTGCCGATCCAACCGAGAGATCCGCCTTGCTTGGCGCTGCCTGGATCTTCAGAGTATTTCCTGGCAAGGTCTTCCAGCTTGGCGCCATTCTTCACCTGCTTCAGGAGATCTTCAGCCCGACGTTGCGCCTCGGCAACGCCCTTCTCATCGACCTTACCGTCAGGGCCGGGCAGAGGCGTTTTGATGAGAATGTGGCTGACCTTGACCTGTTCGGGAACGCGGTATTGATCGCGATGCTGATCGTAATAGTTTCGAAGATCCTCGGCGGTTACCTGGACATCGGCCGCAGCCTTGCCGTTGTCGATGAGCGCATACTTCACCTTGCGCTTTTCTGGAATTGAATTGGCATAGCTGGCCTTGTGGCTTTCGTAAAAAGCTTTGAGTTCGTCGTCGGCCGGGTGCAGGCCTTTGCGCAAATCATCCTGCTTTAATACGGCGTACTCGAACTTAACTTTGGAGTTCTGCTTGAGGAACTGCGCATGAATTTCGGATTCACTCACGGTGGCGCTACCGGAAATGAGCGCCTGCAACTTGGTGAGTAGAATGTCGTCTCCTACCTCCTGTTCAAACTTGGTGGGTGTGAGGTTCGCGCGCTGCAACATGTCTTCGTATTCCGCCTGGCCGATGAAGTTGCCGCCCGGGAAAAAAGTGGCGGCATAGCGGCCATGCTGCAACTCATCTTTCACTTCCTCCGGGGTAACGCGCAATCCCATGCGGCCGGCTTCGCTGAGCAATGCCTGGCGGTTAATCATTTGATCGACGGCGCGCATGGTTTCTTGCTGAATGAGAAACGGCATGAGTTTCGACGCCATTTCGCCGTAGCGCTGGGCGTCCTGCTGCGCCATCTGGCGCGCGGTCTGGCGCACTTCCTCGGCGCTGATATCGCCGCCATCGACCTTGGCGACGACACCTTTGCCGGGCGTCCCCGTCAATTCCGAAGTGAGGCCGCCGGGAATAAAGGCGATGACCATCGCGGCGCAAATTACGAGGAGGATTCCACTAAGAATAAGTTTCTTGGTGGGTCCCTGAGTCTGCAAAAATCGAATCATGTCTTAGTCACTCCAGAGTGGAAAGCGGAATTTTCAATTATAAACTACGAGAACGGTCGTGGCCCCGAATACAGGCTCCGCTCGAGAGCGGCACGTGCGGGATGCGTACGGGCGCGGGAGGCAACGCCCAATCTCGGCTATTGAAACGTATTAATATAAGTGTTATCCATTTTCCGAGACATTTTCGAGAGAGCCTTCTGGCTCGTCATTTCGAGTTGAGGTTCACAGGAGCACCATGACTTCAGGCAAGCGGCGTGCGGTTCCTCTCTTCCTTCTAACTCCGTTCCTACTGCTTTCGTGTGTTTTCGCGCAAAATGCAACGCCAGCGAAACCGGCGGACGAGGCCAAACTCTCGTTGCACGAGGGCTGGTCTCTGCAAACTTCAGCGAAGGTCGAAGCCCAGGGTGAAGTCATTTCCACTTCGCGATTTTCCCCGAAGGGGTGGCATGAAGTAACCGTGCCCACGACCGTGGTGGCCGCGCTGGTCAAGGACAAGACACTGCCCGATCCGCTGTCGGGCATGAAACTGCGCGATCTTGCGGGAGTTACTTATCCTATTGGCGCTAATTTTTCCAACATCGCGATGGCGCCCGACAGTCCGTATGCGGTCTCGTGGTGGTATCGCAAGCAGTTTGAAGTTCCGACATCGTACCGGGGCAAGACGGTTTGGCTGAAATTCAACGGCATTAATTATCGTGCCAACATTTTTCTGAATGGAAAAGAGATCGCGAAGTCCGACGATGTCGCCGGAGCATGGCGCACCTACGAATTCAACGTGACCGAAGCGGTCAAGGCCGGGGCGGAGAATGTCCTCGCGATTCAGATTTTTTCACCCACCGAGCATGACCTGGCCATTACATTCGTGGATTGGAATCCCGCGCCTCCAGACAAAAATATGGGGCTGTGGCGCGAAGTTTATCTCACCACGAGTGGACCTGTGGCTCTGCGTTATCCGACGGTCGTGTCGAAACTGAATTCGCCGAGTAACGACAGCGCGCAGCTGACCGTGACTGCGCAAGTGAAGAACGGCACGAATAGGCCTGTCTCAGGCAAGCTCAAAGGGCAGATCGAAGAAGTCAAATTCGAACAGGATGTGGAATTGGCACCGAACGAGACGAAAGACGTCACGTTTACTCCCGATAAGTTTCAGCAACTCGTGCTCTCGAATCCCCGGCTGTGGTGGCCACGGCAAATGGGCAAATCAAATCTTTATCCGCTAAAGCTGGAACTAGAAGCGAATGGCGTGGTCAGCGACCGCTCGATGACCGAATTTGGGATTCGCCAGATTACGTCGGACCTCAACTCCGTGGGCGGGCGCGCCTTTCACATTAACGGCAAGAACATTCTGATTCGCGGCGGTGGATGGACGCCGGACCTGATGATGCGGGAAAACTCGCAACGCCTGCACGACGAATTCCGCTACGTGCAGGATATGGGGCTGAACACTGTCCGCCTCGAGGGCAAACTCGAGACGCAGGAATTCTTCGATCTGGCGGATCGCCGGGGAATTCTGGTGATGGCGGGATGGTGTTGCTGCGATTTCTGGGAGCGCTGGCCGCGCTGGCAGCCGCAGGATTTTGAAATTGCCAAACAGTCGCTCCGCGATCAGATTTACCGGCTGCGAAGCCATCCCAGCCTGGTGATGTGGCTGAATGGCAGCGACAACCCGCCGCCACCGGACGTAGAGCAGATGTATCTCGACGTGGAGAAAGAATTGCTGTGGCCGAATCCGGTGGTTTCGTCAGCCACGGGAAAGAATACGAGCGTCACTGGCGACAGCGGCGTGAAGATGACCGGGCCGTATGAATATATTGCGCCGAGCTATTGGGAGGTCGACACGCCGCAGGGACAACCGGACCGCAAGCAGTGCAATCCCGGCGGCTGCGGAGGCGCTTATGGCTTCAACATGGAAACCAGCATGGGTCCAGCCGTTCCGCCGATCGAAAGCATCCGAGCCATGGTGGGGAAAGATCACCTGTGGCCCATCGACGATGTCTGGAACTATCACGCGGGTGGCGGTGAGTTCAAAACCATCGGCGTGTTCAGCGAGGCGCTCGGCAATCGCTACGGAAAATCTGACAACGTGCAGGATTTTGCCACCAAGTCGCAGATGCAAACCTATGAAGGCGTGCGCGCGATGTACGAGGCGTACAGCCGTAACAAGTACGAGGCTACGGGCGTGATTCAGTGGATGCTGAACAATGCGTGGCCGTCGATGATCTGGCATCTGTACGACTATTACCTGCGGCCGGGCGGAGGATACTTTGGGGCGAAGCGCGCCATGGAAGCGCTGCATCCCATCTACGGCTACGACGATCATTCGATCTGGGTCGTGAGCAGCCAGTACGACGACGCAAAAGGGCTGAAGGTCACGACGAAGGTTTACAACCTCGACATGACCGAGAAGTTCACGCAATCGAATTCAGTCGACGCGGCGGCGGACAGCACGGCGAAGATTTTCACGTTGCCGGATATCAGCGGCTTGAGTCCGACCTACTTTGTGATGTTGCGGTTGGAGGATTCAACCGGCAAGCTTGTGGGCTCGAACTTCTACTGGCTGTCGACGAAGCCCGAAACGCTCGACTGGGCAAAGTCAACGTGGTGGATGACGCCGACGGCGTCCTATGCCGACTATACTGCGCTTGCGCAACTGCCGAAAGTAAATTTGAAAGTCACAGACAGCAGCGAACGTAAAGGCGACGAGGAGGTCACCCGGGTGATTTTGAAAAATCCGAGCAAGAGTCTCGCCTTCTTTGTGCGATTGAAAGTGGACAAGGGTGTGAAAGGGGAAGAAATTCTTCCGGTGGTATGGGAGGACAACTACATTTCGCTGCTGCCCGGCGAGAAGCGCGAAGTAACCGCGACATACCGCGCCAGCGAGTTGGGATCGGCAAAGCCTGCAGTTGAGGTGACCGGCTGGAACGTCGAATGAGGAATTGGGCGATTGGGCGATTGGGTGATTGAGTGATTGAAAAGCTCAACCGGTGGAATATTCGATTTTCAAATTACCCAATTACACAATTACCAAATTGCTCAATCTTTCTTCACACGTGCTGCGATACGGAGAGAATGTTTCCGTCGGGGTCTTTAAACCAGGCGACTTTGTCTCCAGTCGGCGCGGTCCAGATTCCGAGTTCGTCCTGTTTGAAGAATCCAAAGACTTCGAAGAGCAGGCCTCGTTTCTGAAGGGCCCTTACGACCTCTTCAATCTCAGAAACCTGCCAGCCCAGAACTGTAAAAGGCGCCGGCGTGAAATCCTTCATCTTCGCGACCCGGATCATGATTCCATTCGCGTCTAGCACCATCGCAAAGCCGTCATCCTTCACGAAGCGAAGTCCGAGCACACCTTCGTAGAAGGCGCGGGCCTTCTCGCCGTCTCGCGTGGGAACAAAAGCGACAATATTGGAAGAACCGAGCATGAAATCCTCCGTCTGACGTGGCGTCTCCGACGGCCCGATTGCGGCGATTACAACTTGTTACGAATCGCTGAAGTCGATCATGACGGGCGCGGAACGGAACCAGTTCGTTTTATAGCCAACGTAAAGAATTCCGATGGCAAACCAAATGCCCCCGACAGTCTTCGCGAGGTGGTTGAGATTCCACCAGATATATCCGCAGACAAAGAAACCGAGAAGCGGCAGCACTGCATCCTGAAGGAGTCGCCACTTGATTCCCTTCCTCTGGGCGAGCACGGTGAATTGCCAAAAACACGCGAGATTGACTCCGGTAAACGCGAGGAAGGCGCCGAAGTTGAGCAATTCGCCCGCGTGCTCGTAAGCGTTGCCGATGTGATAAAGCAACTCCGCGCCGGCGAAGGCTAGAAGGCCGATAAGAAGGATGTTGTAAGTGGGAGTGCTGCTACCGGGCTTCAGATATCCAAAAAACTTGCGCGGCAAGACGCCGTCGCGGCCCATGCCGAACAGTAAGCGCGCCGCGCCGAGAGTGCCAGTCAGGCCGCTGCCAAATGCAGCCACGATCAGAATGACGCCCATGGCGTTGAACAGAAGCACGCCGCCGACGCGGCTGCAGATGTCCATAAACGCGGTCTCAAGGTTGGGAAACGACCGCCAGTCAGGCCATACGCGTGCTCCCAGATACGCTTCAATCCCGCTGCAAACACCGGCAAAGATGCACGTCAACACCACCGCCAGAAGGACGTTGCGCTTGGGATTTTCCACGTCTTCGGCGAGCGTAGTCACGCCGTCGAAACCTATGTAAGTCAGAGCTGCGAACGAAGTAGCGGTCCTGATTTTGGTCCAGTCAAATGTTTTCGGATCGTAAATCGGCTGCAAGGAAAACAGTCCCGCCCAGCCCTGGCCGCCGTATAGAAATTTGATTGCCAGCACGATGAAGAACGCCACCACGACCGACATGACTGCCAACAAAACCTTATTGGCGTTCGAAGAGGATTTCACTCCGGCGAGATTCAGCACGGTCATGATCGCGGCGATGATCGCGGCCCACACCACGAACGGGACCTGATGCACGTAGCGCTCGTGCAGCGCGGTTGCAATCCAAACTGTATTGATTAGCGGTTGCAGCAGGTAGTCCAAAATCATGGCCCAGCCTGCGAGAAATCCCAGATGAGGGTTGAGACCCTTTCCGACGTAAGTGTAGGCCGAGCCCGCCGTGGGATAGAGCGCGCCCATGCGTCCGTAGCTGACCGCGGTGATGAGCATGGCAAACAGTGCGATCAGAATGATGGTGACGAAGTGGCCGTCGGAAAGTTTCTGCGCCACTCCATAAAGGGGAACCGGCGCGATCGGTTGGATCAGAACGATGCCGTAGAAAATCAAATCCCAAAGAGTCAGCGTACGGCGCAGCCGGGGCGCGGCAGAGGAAGACACGGAGGCAGTTTCCATGGGTCCGGCTATTGGATTATGGCGCAGTTGAAATTGTCAATGGTAAAACGTTTCTCTACAGAGCATTTTTATTGGTTGCCGTAATCAAACCAGTACCCACGCTGCTCGTTTCCTGACATCTGGCGCGTGTTGTATTCGAGCAGATAATTGACGTGCGCATCGTCGAGCGGAAACGATTCGCGCGTTGGGTAGGGATACTCGCCCATGCTGAGAAACGGCAGGGGCGCCACGTGGTTGCCTTCGGCGGCATAAAAATCCATGTCCTTCTCGTAGCCATTCGCCGCGAAGAAGTAATCGCGCACCCAGCCTTTGGGAAGCGCGGGCAAACTCGCGGGATCGAAGTCCAGTTGCACTTCGTCACCCGAGCCAAAGACTGCCAACTTATCGTCGGTCGCGGCTAGAAGCGGCAGCACGTCGCCGTAGCGCGTGTATGTTCCCGACGGGCGTGTGTAGGGGCCGGTTGCGCTTGCCTTTTCGTAGATGTACTGCACATTTCCCGGGGGCGTGCCCTCGATTTTATAGGGATAACCGTGAAAATCGAGATCGGCGCGCACGAGCGGGATTGGCGTCAGACAGTATTCGGTGTGGTCGCAATTTTTCGCAAAGCTCTCGACACAGCGGGCGAGACACCCGCCGGACAGGCGCCGAGACGGCGGCGCGGCTTGAGCCGTGCGATTTACCAGAATGCTGTCCCAATAGATCTGCAGATTGGTGGTGATTCGAATCTTCTGCGTGCCGGGCGGCAATTTGCCAGTGAGATCGGCGGTCATGGTGCGCGGACCGCCCGCTGGAAAACCCATATCGTCGATCACATGCTTCCAGTGCCCCTGCGCGTCCATCGCTTCCACGTAAGGAGAGATCGGTTCGAGTCCGGCTTGGGAAGAGGCGTACATGCTGTTGGCGGTGAAATATTCGATTTCCCCGTGCATCAACAACCAAAGTGGGCCGCCGCGGTAGGGTTCGCCCAAATCCAAGGTCAGCGTGTGGGGCTTGGCGAATCCCGCAAATTGGGTCAAGGCGAAATCGCCGACATAGCGGTGAGCCAGCAGGCTCGGCAGAAGATCGTGGCCATGTTCGTCCCGTGCTCCGGCAGGAGGATGCGACGCGCGGCTCAGCACAACTTTGAACGGCGGATATGGCGGGTTCGAGGCGAAATATTCGTTGGGATAAACGTCGACATCCGCGGGATGATCGATGGCAAGCAATCGCACTTGGTCGAGGTAGACGGCTTCTTCGAGCGGTTCCATGAAACGAAAACTGAGAACCTTGCGGGGCTTTCCCATCTCTTTGTCACGCTGAGGCGCGGCTTTCAGGGACGAGGGATGCATGCAACTGGTAGGAGGGTGCATAGGTCCTTCGCTTTGCTCAGGATGACAAGACGTGAGTTGCTCAGGATGACAAGACGTGAGAGTGCGAGGACTTTCCTTTTCGCGAATCATTTGGCGGTCGAGCTTTATAAACTCGACCGGGCGGGGAACGTCGCGCTGGCCGGGGCCCACCCAGTGGCCTACTACGCCCGCGCCGAGCATGTCGGCCACGAATTGGTAGCGTTCGCCGTTCCACGCAAACAGCGTCGGACACGAACTGCCGCGCCGATCGATCTCAAGAAGATTCTGCTGCTTGTCACCCGCAACTTGAATTTCGTCTTCCAACACGCCGGTGGGCCAAAGCATGCGCACGATATCGGCATCTTTGGAATCGCCGAGTCCGACGACGATGTCAGTGGAATTCTGTCCGAGGTAACCGTTTGAGCCTGCGATCTCAAACTTCTGGCGATTGCCACCGGAGAAAACTTCAACTTTAGTGCCGATGGCGGATTTGTTGTCGGCTAATCCCTTTAGCGACAGCCGCAGCCAGTGATTCTGATTGCCGCCTTCATTGCGCAAAAGCACGGCGGGACCGTGATTCTGCGTGATCAGCAGATCGGTGGCGCCGTCGCCATCGTAATCACCAGTGATGATGGCGCGCGGATTTTTCAGTTGAATCTTGTCGAGGCCAACGTCAGCGGTAACATCTTTGAATCCGTCCGGGCCGAGATTGCGGAACAGCCGCACTTCGCCTTTGCCGTCTTTGGTTTCGCCGACCGCGACCAGATCGACCCAGCCGTCGTTGTCGTAGTCGAAGGCGGCGACGCCGTAGGCAACGTCAAGATCGGTTTTTGGTAGCTGGATCGAACTAAACCATTTTCCGTGATCGTTATGCCAAAGCGAGACTGCCGCCACGCCCCGGCCGAAATGGGTGGTCGCCAAATCCATCCATCCGTCATGGTCGAAATCCGCGATCGCTATGCCAGTGTTGCCCTGGATTAAACTTCTTTCCCAAGGTTGGCGGACGATGAATTTTCCTTCGCGCGGGTTTTCTAATAGGAGAGGCTCGAGTCCCGGAACAAAAATGTCCACCGCACGATCATTGTTGTAATCGGTACCCAATGCGGTCCAATGACGCCCGTGTCCGGCAACTCCTTTTTCCTCGCTGACGTCTGTGAAGGTGCCGTCTCCGTTGTTACGCCACAACTCATCACTCCCTGAAGAGCCGTTGTATTGTCCTTTTGCGGAGCTGCCCAGAAAAAGATCAATATCGCCATCATGGTCATAATCAATCCACGCCACGGTGCGTAACGATCTATTCGGTGCTACCGGCAAATGCTCGCTTGCATCTTTGAATGTCCCGTTCCTTTCATTGTGTAGCAGCGCAACTCGTCCCATGAAACTCAGCGCCAAGTCAGTGTAACCGTCGTTGTCGTAATCGCCAGCGGTGCAAGCAATCGCGTGCGATTTTGGATCTAATCCAGCCTTAGAGGTTACGTCTTCGAACTTCCCATGCCCGAGATTGTGGTAGAGGGACAGCCCGCCTTGAGCGCCATAATCCGTAAGGAGCAGATCTACCAGTCCGTCGTTGTCATAATCGAGGAAACAGGCCCCCGGTCCGTGGAAAAATTGCGGGTCGCCGGTTGGAGAGGTCACCCGCAAGCCCGCTTCCTTCGTCACGTCCACGAACCGCACCTTGATCGGCGCAGGCGCTTTCAGCACCGCTTGCGGCGATTCCACGGCGCGGGAGTACTGGCCTTGCTCGCCGTAAGCCAGGCTCATCGGGGCGCCAATTTTATTTTGCGTGATGTACTGAAATTTCTTCAGATGCTCGCGGGCGTGCTCGACGTCGCCGGATTGCTGGTAGGCACGCGACAATCCAAATTCGGCGGAGGCGTGCAGCGGATTCAGTTTCAATGCGTGCTCGAAGCTTTCGATGGCTGGCGCAAACTGCTTCGCCTGCGCGTATGCGGTGCCGAGAAAATACCATGTGTCTGCATCGTGCGAGTCGATCTCGACTACGTGCTTGAACGCATCAATCGCCGTCGCTGCATCGCCTGTGTTCTTGGCCAGCATTCCGAGGCCATACCATGCGGTTGGACTTTTCGGATCCTGCCTGAGCGCATCTTCAAAGGCAGCTTTGGCTTCGTCGACTTTCTGCAGATTCAAATACGCGACTCCCTCATTCAGGCGTGCGATAGCCAGCTTGGGATCAGCCTCGGCGGCCTGCTGAAACGACTTCAGGCCCTTTTCAAAAAGCTGCTGGTTCATATAGGCGCAACCAAGGTTGTTCAGGCGCGCAGCTTCGACCAGGCTCGGCTGCGATGCAGGGGCAAAGAGACCAATGGCGGTCAAAAGCACGGCTGTGAGAGAAACGAAAAATCTCAGATTCATTCCGCTAACGATTTAAACACAGAGGACAGTAGCAGTGCGTTTGAAATGCTCCGCACAGCTTCTTGACGGCACAAAGGTCAGTAAAGAGGCCGCATTTTGAATCTAGTGAATTGGAGGGACGGCCCAGGCGGCGCATTCTTTCTCGAGCGCCGCAGCCACGGCAAGTACTTGTTCTTCTTCCCACGGGCGCCCGACGAGTTGCACTCCGACCGGCAGGCCCTGCGCCGAGCGGCTAACGGGAACCACGACTGCGGGATTTCCCAGAAGATTGAACCATTCCGTGTAGCTCCACGCGTCGAGATAATTCACTCTCTTGCCATCGATCATCCAGTTCCGTTCACCGTGTCGAAAAGCGGGGATCGCAGCCGCTGGACAAAGAAGAATCGGATATTCCTGCATCTGGGCAAGGAATTGCGCCCGCAAGGTGTCACGGGCGATCCACGCCTGGAGCAGGGTTTCTCCGGTGAGCGGCGGTTCGGCGGCCGACCAGTCGAGGAATTGACTCAAGGTGGGACTAAGATCGTGCGCACGTCCGCGGAACATGGGGCGGATCAACATCCCACCGGCAGTGACAAAGAATTTTTTCCAGAGTTCGCGCGCTTCATCCAGGCCAGTGGGGCGAAAAGGCTCGACTTGAAAGCCGGCGGTACGCAGCGCGTTCGTGGCGGCCTGCACGGCCAGGCGGATTTCTCGAGCAACCGGCGTGCGTCCGTCGTCCTCGAAATAGCCAACGCGCAGTTTACGTGTCTCGTCGTCGCTCGGCCACCGCGCAGGCACCGGTGCCGCGCAAGTGTCGCCGTCGTCCGGACCTTGCATTACTTCGAACAGGGCTCTGACATCGGCCACGGTTCGGGCCATGGGGCCGACCACGCCAATCAGCGCGAACGGTCCGCCAGACGGCGGAAAGTGGCCGGTGGCAGGAATGCGGCCCGGAGTGGGCTTCAGTCCGCAGATGCCGCTGAAATGTGCGGGCACTCGAATTGAGCCGCCGCCGTCGCTGCCCACGCCGCCTGCCGACATTCCCGCCGCAATAGCCGCGGCTTCGCCGCCACTCGATCCACCCGGCGTGCGTTCCAAGTCCCACGGGCTGTTGGTGCGGCCATATAAAAGATTGTCTGTTTCCCACGCCATTAAGAATTCGGGCGTATTGGTCACACCGAGCACAATCGCGCCCGAACAGCGTAAACGCGATACCAGCGGCGCGTCTTTTGTGGCCACATAGCCAGCACGAAGGCGACTCCCTGCTTCGCAACGCAGGCCAGCAACGTCCATGCAGCTCTTGATGCTGATAGGAACGCCGTGAAGCGGCCCCAGAATGTTTCGGCTCGTCACCGCAACCTCGGCGGCGAGCGCTTCTCTGCGAACTCGTTCGGCATCCAGGTGCACGAACGCGTTCAACTGCGGATTTAATCTTTCGATCTTTGCCCAATGAGCCTCAGCTAACTCGACCGGAGAAATCTTTTTCTCGCGGATCTGCTGTGCCATGGTTACGGCAGGAAGAAAAGTGAGATCACCCATGCGACGATCGGTCTCCAAAGACGAAGGGGGAGTCTAGCATGTGCGAAGGACGCAGACTGTAGGCTGTTACTCTCAGATTGCAAATTTCTTTCGAGCGATAGCGGGATCTCCAGGTCTGATTTTTTTCATGGCACGATCCAGCGCCAGTTTTTCGTCGATTGTGAGGACCCGATAAGCGCCCTTCGCCAGTTGCCCCAGTTGCAGCGGGCCGATGGCGACCCTGACGAGCCTGAGGACCTCGACGTGAATTGCGGCCAGCATGCGCCGTATGTGCCGATTCTTACCCTGGTCGAGAATGATTTCCAGCCAGCAGTTTTTGGTTCCGCAGCGCAATATTCGCGCGTGAGTAGCGCGCAAGACCTCGCCATCTTCTGTGGTCACGCCGCTCACAATAGCCTGCATGACTTTGTTATCAGCCAATATCCCGATTTGTACATGGTACGTTTTTGGCAGGTGGGATTCGGGTGCGGCTATACTCGCGCCCCACTCCGAGTCGTTGGTGAGCAGAAGCAGTCCTTCGCTCGCTTTGTCGAGTCTGCCAACGGGAGCAAGCCAAGGCAGGGATTCCCCGACGTTCTCTAACACCTCATAGATTGTAGCTCGGCCTTTTTCGTCGGACGCAGTTGTTACCAGTCCGCGCGGCTTGTTCATGATGAGATAGATTTTTCGTTGCGGCTCGACCGCGCGGCCATCGACTAGTATGCGGTCCTGCGGCAAATGGACAGGCGTCTCCGGATCGCGCCGCACATTGCTGTTTATCCGCACCCGGCCTGCGCGAATCAACAGCGCTGCTTGCTGACGCGAACAATATCCCAACTTCGACAACGCCCTGGCCAGACCGATGCGGGGCACGGAAAGATCTGGCTTCATGGAACTAATGCTATAGGAGCGGCGGTAGTCGCGAAATGGCGGCCTGCAATTAAGCCGACGGGAGGTGAAGATTGTGGTGTGCGTAGTTTCCCAGCACTTGGTAGGATGTTCATCGCCGTCAGCGGCGAAAAGGAGGCCCCATGGCCCACAAGCATCCTCCGCGCTTTTTGAAGATTGTCGACGACGCCAAGACAAGGGTGAGGGAAACTAACGTCGACACGGTGAAGAATAGGATGGATCGTGGGGACAAATTCTTGCTGGTCGATGTGCGCGAGGAAAGCGAATACGCCAAAGATCATCTTCCCGGCGCCATTCATCTGGGCAAAGGCATTATTGAACGCGACGTTGAGGCGCGCGTGCCGGAACTCAATACGGAAATGATTCTTTATTGCGGCGGCGGTTTTCGCTCGGCGCTGGCCGCTGACAACCTGCAGAAGATGGGATACAGCAACGTTATTTCGATGGACGGCGGGATTCGCGATTGGCGGGAGAAAGGGTATCCGCTGGAGTCAGGCTCGCGAAAGTAACGACGTACTCCTTTATGAATGGTCGCATCTTCTTCTGGTCGCTCACTTCGGCGCTTGCCGGATTTCTCTTCGGCTTCGACACGGTCGTAATCTCTGGCGCCGAAAAAACCATTCAGGCACTTTGGGGATTGAGTCCCGGCCTGCACGGGATTGCCATGGCTTCGGCCCTTTACGGTACCGTGGTCGGTTCCCTGCTGGGAGGCTGGCCCGCGGATCGCTTCGGACGGAAGGCCACGCTGCTCTGGATCGGCATTCT
>DATBEI010000082.1:0-4494 GCA_036269595.1 Candidatus Sulfotelmatobacter sp. | reverse complement strand
GCGCGCTTCAGGGTCTTGAACAGCACAATCGAAAATAGCTGTCGGTAGGCGAAGCGCTGCAGCCATACCTGGGTGAGCAGCCATCCATCTTCTTTGTCGTCAGGGCGTTGTCGTTCCAGCGCGAAGGCAATTGCCGATGCGATGAAGTCGATCACCAGGAACGCAAAGAAAAACAAGACCAACTTGTGAAAGCTTGCCGGATCGGTCGAGTCGGGATGGAAATGTTTCTGGATAAAATACCAGAGCGTGCCCACTGCAAACATGATGTCGATGAGCGGCGACACCAGCGGCAGCAAAATCTGAAAAATTACGATGTTGGGCAGCGCCACCCATCCCAACGCACCCTTGCGCGCAAAGACCCCGCGATGTTTGTAAACCGCCTGCAAAATGCCGAATGACCAGCGGAAACGCTGGCGCATCAGCCCATTTGCATTGGTGGGAGCCTCAGTATAGGCGAGAGCCATATCTTCATATTCGACACGATATCCTCGCCGCAGTAAGGCCATGGTGAGGTCGGCATCTTCAGCCACGGTGTCGATGTGATAGCCCCCCGCCTCGCGCACTGCGGAGACTCTCCACGCACCAATCGCTCCCGGCACAACGCTTACCGCGCCGAGCACGTCGAGCGCACGCCGTTCGAAATTTTGGCTGGTGATATATTCCAAAGCCTGCCAACGCGTCCAGAGATTGACGCGGTTTCCAACCTTGGCATTGCCCGCGATGGCACCAACTCTGGGATTGATGAAATGCGGGACCAATCGTGAAATGGCATCGGAAGCGATGATCGTATCAGCATCGATTCCCACAAACAGTTCCGCGTCGCCGATGTGTTCGATCCCGTAGTTGAGCGCCGACGCCTTGCCGGCGTTCGGCTTGCCGAGGATCAAGACCTGTCCCTCCGCGGCTTCGGAAGCGAAGGCCCTGCGCGCGACTTCGAGCGTCCGGTCTTTGGAACCATCGTCAATTACGATGACGCGCAGGTTCGGATAGTTCGAGTTGAGCGCAGCCCGCACGGTTCGCTCAATCACTTTCTCTTCGTTGTAGGCCGGAATCAAAACCGCGACTTTTGGCCTGTAAGAGGCTACTTCCGCGGGTTTTCCAAAAATCTTTTCGCGCACCCGATCGTAGACCGCTGCAGTCCCAATGAAGACGAGGCGCCCCGTCATCAATAAATCGCCGATCAGGAAGATCCAGGTAATGGCGACTATGCTGGCATCGAATAGCCAGAAGCCCAGCCGGTCCAGTCGAGCCGCCCAAAGCTCGCCCCGCGGTAATGGCGCCATGACGTCCGCGCGTGTTTTTCCCAGCAACTCGTAGACTGGCGCAATCTCATAGCCGCGCGCCCGAATTCCGTCGATGATCATGGGCAGAGCGCGCACCGTCTGACTACGGTTTCCGCCCCCGTCATGCAGCAGCACGATGTTGCCGCAACGCAAATCCTCCTGGCGGCATGGCGGCAAATGCGAAAGCACATAAGACGAAATCTTTTCCGCCGAGGGATTTCCGCTCCAGTCGTCCGGATCAATGCGGTTGCCGACCGTGATGTAGCCCATTTCCTGCGGAATCTCCAGTGGTCGCACCTGGTCGGCAGTGTCGGGTTCCTCGTCAATCGCGTAGGGTGGTCGCATTAGCGTGGCGCGTACGCCCATCAGGCTGGCGAAAAGTCGCTCCGTAAGATTCAACTCCACTTTCATGTACGCCGCGGAAATGTTGCTCACGTCGGGATGAGTGAAGGTGTGATTCCCAATCGTGTTGCCTTCCCGGTAAATGCGTTTCGCCAAACCGGAAAACTTGTCGGTCTGAATTCCAATCAGGAAGAAGGTTGCCGTAGCATTTTTCTCCTTCAGCACATCAAGAATTTTCGGAGTCCAATCCGGATCAGGTCCATCATCAAAAGTCAGCGCTATTTTATTTGGACTGTAGCCATAACGACCGACGCGGTAAGGCTCGGGCAGATTTTGGAAAACTTCGTCGGTGATGAGGTGGCTATCGGGGTCGATGGTCAGATCGCGAGTTCCGTGCGCCGGCTTGTCTTCGATGCGCAGGATTTCACCTTGGCCTTCCATGTCAACGTCAGCGCCCGGCGGAACATCCTTGAGTTTATCGGCCGCTCCAGCATCTCCGGGCATGTCCCACACTCGCCACAGCGAACGGTCTTCGCTGCCCAGTCGCCATAACGCGAAGGTCTGAATGCCGAGCGTCTGCGCCGCTCGCATATGATTGAGCGCGGTTACTCCGTCGACGAACCACACATCGTGGCGAAGGCTGTTCTCGTCGAGGTAGCTGAAATGCGGATTCATGGCGTCGTCATCAAAATTGATGTCCTCGTCAGAATCACGCGCCTCCAGCCATGCCTCTTGGACGCTAACTGAGCTGTCGTGCAGTTCCGGATGCTGGTATCCCTTCTTGGGTTTCAGTATCCAGTCGTAGCCATAATTCGCGATGGCGCAAATAATTTTTTCCCGGGGAATGACCGTCGTTGCAAAAGTGAGGTTCTTGACGAACCAGTCCTGAGAGGCCACGGGGCCGGAAGCGGCGCCGGGAAAATGTTCGTCGTAGTTCATCAGCACGACGCCGTCCGCCGCCGCCGCAATTGCAGGGTAGTTGAACTCGTCGTTATGCGGCGGCACCGCGACATAAAGCTTCATTCCTCGTCCATGCAGATCGTCAGACAATTCTTTTAACAGCGCAACATAACCGGCCTGGCCACTGGCTGGAAATGCCTCAAAGTCGACCATCAGCCCGCGATACCGCCCGAAGCCAAGAAACAGTGCGATCTGGCGGCGGAAAAGCGCCCGGGCCTCGGGATTGTTCAGAAACCCAGTAACGTCGCCCAGCCAATCCTTGCCATCGAAATTATTCACCATGGGGAAGACTTCCATCCCCGGGTCTTCGGTCCTTAGAAACGGCATCACGCGGTCGTCCACGGGTAGAACATTCGCGCCCTGAACGACGTCAAAATATTTACCAGTTTGCTCATCGATACTCTGCAGCCGTCCGTCGGGCGTGAGCACGTGCAGCCAGTCTGGATAGAGGAGATCGATCTGCCGCGCATAGGAGCGCAGAGAGGAAAAGCTAGCCGCGTCCCAAGGCACGTAGAAAGCCGCGCGGATTCCTTCGCCCTGATTGAGCGTCACCTGCGAGGCAGCCAGTTTCGATTTGCGGTGGGAGCGTGCCGCCAATTTCTTTTGCCGGTCCCGAGCTCTCTCCTTTTCGCTCTCTTTCAAAGCCTTGAAGGCGCGCTTCTGGGGAGAAAAGAGCAACTCGGGCAAAGGTTCATCGCGCAGCGCCGTATACACGAAAAAGATGATTAGTGCGGACACGAAAATTGCCGTAACGTCAACTGTGCGTCGCAGGCGTTTCCATCGGGCGCGTCGAGGATCATAAAAAACTGGTTCAGCCATGGGGGACGATGCTCATCGTATGCCGCGAGCGGCACACGGTCAATTCTAGACGAGACAGGGTGAGATTGGCCGCGCTGATTCGTAAGATGCATTTTCGGGTCTCCGCGATTGCCCTAAACGCGCTATGATTCGCAACACGCCGCACCTGGCGCTCGAAAGCGTGCGCGAATTCGTCCAAAAGAAAGCGCGGTTCTTCTTCGTCGTCAGCGTGGCGGCGCTGGCTGTGCGCGGCCTGATGGTGGCCTACTTCCCCGCGGTGGTGGATGACTCCCGCTTCTACGCCGACATCGCAGAGAATTGGCTTCGCCACGGCATTTACGGGATCACTAATTCCAACGTAATTACGCCGACACTCTCTCGCTTGCCCGGATATCCTGCCTTTCTGGCGGCAATCTTCGCCGTCGCTGGAGTTGGGAATTTTCGCGCCGTCCTGGTTGTGCAGGTACTGATCGATTTGGCTACATGCTTTCTGATTGCAGATCTTTCCCGGCGCCTGTTTTCGGAGAGAGCCGCTCAGGTTGCATTTTTATTGGCGGCGCTTTGTCCTTTTCTCGCCAACTATGCCGCAGCTGCTCTAAGCGAGACGCTCGAAATTTTCTTTACTGCGCTGGCGCTCGATCTGGCCATTCGCGGCCTCGGCGTGGGGGAAAGCGGACCGCCGGCGTGTTCCTCCGCACTCTGGCTTAGCTGCGGCTTGTCGGTAGGTGCAACAATTTTGCTTCGACCCGATGGCGGAATATTGCTTGCGGCTCTCGGTGCATATCTCTTGTGGCTGCTGGCGAAAAGCGTGCGGACGCGTGGGAACGAGACGCGATTTCAATCACGAACCATTTTCTGGGCAGGCGTGTTGGTCGCGGCCGGCGCACTCGCCCCGCTCGTTCCATGGACTCTCCGCAATCTGCACACGCTGCACCGCTTCGAACCGCTCGCTCCGCGCTATGCTACCGATTCCGACGACGTGGTCATGGACGGCTTCAATCGCTGGACCAAGACCTGGATCGCCGATTACGTTTCGGTGCAGGAGATTTACTGGAACGTGCCGGGATCGGACATCGACGTTACACGCTTGCCGCGACGCGCATTCGATTCC
>DATBEI010000081.1:0-12417 GCA_036269595.1 Candidatus Sulfotelmatobacter sp. | reverse complement strand
TCGCGGCTGATCTTCTCCACCATGTATTCGTGGGTGTAGCCGTAGCCGCCCAACGCCTGGATGCTGGCCTCGGCAGCCGAATTCCCTGCTTCGGTCGCCATGTACTTGGCGATGGCGCCCTCGGTGTTAAGGCTGCCTTCGCCGGCATCGATGCGCTCCGCAGTCTGCTCGATATAAGCGCGCGCAGCTTCCAGGCGCGCCACGTGCGGCACGATCAGCTTGTGGGTGTAGCCTTGCTTTTCCGACAGTGGCGCTCCGGCCTGAATGCGCTTCGTCGAATACGGAATCGCTCGATCAAGCGCGGCCCATCCCGCGCCCAAGCCAAAGGCCGCGACCATCAAGCGCGTATAGCCAAAAACGGCTTGCGCCTGGTTGAGACCCTGGCCTTCGACGCCACCAATGAGCCGGTCGGCGTCGACATAGACGTCATTGAAGGCGAGCGCGGCGGTGTTGCTGAGGCGAATACCATGCTTGTCTTCCGGTTCGTCGTGGGTGAATCCCTTGGCGTCTTTCTCAACCACGAACCAGCTTGGACCAGCGGGCGTGCTGGCCAATACCGTGTAGGCGCCGGCGATTCCGCCGTTGCTGATCCATTGCTTGTTGCCATTGATTTTGTAGCCAACGATCTTGCCGTCGTTCATGACTCGATCGGCGGTGGTGCGCAGCGCGCCCAGATCGCTGCCCGCCTCCGGTTCCGTGGCCCCGTACGCAAAAAGCAGTCCCTCATCCGCGATGCGGCTTAGCCAGATTTTCTTTTGCTCGGGAGTGGCGCCGACCGTGATGGGATCGCTGCCTAGAAATGTCGCCAGCACAGAAGTTGCGATTCCGAGATCGATTCGAGCCATCTCCTCGCAAATGCAATAGACATCGAACGTGCCGCCGCCCATGCCGCCAAACTCTTCTGGAATAAAAAGCAGTTGAATTCCCAGTTTGTCGGGACTGCACATGTCGCGGACAATCTCGACCGGGCACTCGTCGCGCTCATCAAGATCGATCAGGACCTCGTCAGGCAGGCGTTTCTTGGCAAACTCTTTGAGAGACTTCAAACTCAGTTTCAGCGTCTTGGATGCAAGCATGATCTCCTCACTTAGCGGCAACGCCGCGTAATTCACGGGCTTTGTTGGTCAGTTCGGGGAGGAATTCGAGGAGGTCATCCACGATTCCGACGTCGGCCACCTGAAAGATCGGGGCCTTGGGATTTTTGTTGATCGCGATCAGGAACGGGCTTCCTTTAATGCCGGCCAGATGCTGGAATGCCCCGCTGATGCCGCAAGCCACGTAGACCTTGGGCTTTACGGTTTTTCCCGACGAACCCACCTGGCGGGACTTCGCCATCCACTTGGCGTCCACCACTGGCCGCGAGCAACTCACGGCGGCTCCGAGCACTTCCGCGAGTTCCTCAGCCAGCGCGACGTTATCTTTTTCCTGTATGCCGCGGCCGATAGAGACCAGCACGCTGTGCTTGGTGATGTCTACATCGCCTGCCTCGGCGACGATGGTTTCGAGATAGCGGCGTCGTGCCACCAGCGTGCCAAGCTCGGACGACTTATCAACGATCACGCCCGCTGCGGGAAGGTTCGCCTGCGGCTTAAATGCGCCGGGACGAATGTTGATGACCGCGCCGGAAGAAATGTCGCAGTGAATATGCGCATTCACCTGTCCGCCGAATTCCTGACGAACAAGTTTGAGCGCGTTTCCTTTGACCCCATCGATCGCCAGCACGTCAGAAGCAAACGCCGAATTTAGTTTGATGGAAAGGCCTGGGGATAGATCGATTCCAAAGTGATCGTGATTCACGAGCACAATACTTCCCGGCGGCACAATGCGAACCAGAGCCTGCCTTACTAACTCGGAGTTGGGGTACGCCAGAGCTGCATTGGCGACTTTCCAAATTTCGCCGAAGCCGGAACCGAGCACACTGCACGCGGTCTCGAGTTCCGAACCCGAGCCGGTGAGAATCGCAGTGGGTACCGCTGTGGCATCAATCTTTTTCGCGGCGGCTACAAGTTCGGCCGCGGAATCGTCGACCACTCCACCTCTATGCACGATGTAGGCAAAAATGCGAGGCATTATTTCAGCCCTCCCTTCGCTGCAACCAACTCAAGAACTTTGTCAGCGTTCTCTTCCCTGCTGCCGTGGAGCATCTCTGCCCCCTTGCTCGCCGCGGGAACGAAGTAGTCCACCCGCTTGACCTTCGCGGCCGCTTCTCCGACTATGCCCTGGTCGACGCCGAGGTCTGAAGCTGTCGAAGTGGGAATCGCTACAGAAGCTACCTGCCGGATGCCGCGCATCCCCACATAACGCGGCTCGTTAATGCCCGTCTGAATGGAGAGCACGCAAGGGAGATCGATTTCATTCATCTCGCGGTTTCCGCCCTCGATTTCCCGGCTGACTTTCAGCTTCCCGTATTCCACGGTGATCGAATTCACCAAGGAGGCAAAGGGATAGTCGAGCATCGCTGCCAACATTCCGCCGACCTGCGCCGCGCCATCGTCGGCCTGGACCCCGGTGAGGATCAGGTCGTAACACCCCTTCTTCACAAAAGCTTTGAGAATGGTTCCGATGCCCTTGCCGTCGGATCCGTTGAAGAGCTCATCGGAAATCAGCGCCGCCTGGTTCGCGCCCATGGCCAGTTCCCGGCGCAGGATCTCTTCGCCCTCTTCGCCGTCGACGGTGACCACCGTGACGCTGCCGCCGACGCGGTCGCGAATCTGCAAGGCTTCTTCGACCGCGTAGTTATCCGCCTCGTTCACCGAGTACACGAATTCTTCGCGCTCGATGTCATTTCCGGCGGCGTTGAGTTCAATCTCGTTCTCCGAGGTATCGGGCACTCTTCGCGCACACACCAGGATTTCCATCTTTAACCTCCAACGGTTGCAGTTTCTAATTTCTCTGTCCGGCCCGGGCAGCTCTCGCAAACCATGTGTTGATCGACCAGTTCGGCCAGGTCGATCACCGACATCTTCCCTTCCATGCCGGACACCTTGATCGCGTCTTCAATGTTTACCATGCAGAAGGGGCAGGCGGTCACGATTACGTTCGCCCCTGCTTCCGCGGCCATGCGCACCCGGACAACGCCCATCCTCTGCTCTTCTTTGGGCTCGTAAAACAACATCAGCCCGCCACCGCCGCAGCAGAACGAGCGATCGCGCGAGCGCTGCATTTCAACTCTGTGCAATCCTGGGATGGAGTCGAGAACATCGCGCGGGTCGTCGTAGACCTGGTTGTGGCGACCCAGATAACACGGGTCGTGGTAGGTGTAGACATGGCCTCTGTCTTCGAGCCACTTTTCCACTGAGTTAAAATGGAGATTGCCCGCTCTTGCCTCGCGGGCCAGCACCTGGCTGATGTGCTCGACTGGCGGGACATCTTTATAGTCGTGCTTCAGCGCGTTGAAAGCGTGTGGGTCGGCAGTAACGATTCGCTGCACTCCCGCTGCCTTGATTGCCTCAGTGTTGTGATCGCGCAGAGCGGTGAACAGAATCTCTTCACCGAAGCGGCGCACCTCGTGTCCGCTGTCTCGCTCTGCCGCGCCCAGGATGCCGAAGTTGTTTCCGAGGCGCGTCAGAATGCGCGCGGTGGATCGCCCGATCGACTGCATGCGGTCGTCGTAGGAAGTGATGCTGTCAACGAAGTACAAAGTCTCGGCGCCGTTCTTGCCATCAAGTACTTTGACTTTGCTATCCGGCCCGAGTTCCGGCGACTTTGCCCAGTTGCCCCGCTTCTTCTCAATCTTGCCGTAAGGATTGCCGCGACTCTCCAGAGCCTTCAGCGGCTTTTGCAGCGACTGCGGCACATTCCCGTCGTCAATCATTCCGCGGCGCAGGTCGACGATCTTGTCGATGTACTCGACCAGCAGCGGGCATTCTTCTTCACACGCGCCGCAGGTGGTGCAGGACCAGATCTCATCTTCGGAATAGATGTTGCCGATCAGCGGCTTGCCATTGTTCGCCTTGCCCAGCACCGGATAATGCTGGAACACATAATCTCTGGCTTTCGTGGTGAGAAATCGCGGCGCCAGCGGCCGACCGACCGCATTCGCCGGGCAGTTGTCGGCGCAGCGCCCGCAAGCGGCGCACGAATAAAAATCAAGCATGTGCTTCCAGGTAAAGTCTTCGAAGGTCTTCACGCCGAACGATTTCACCTGATCCAGTTGCTCGTCGGAAACTCCCCAGCGCACCGGTTTGAGCGTTCCGCGCTGTAGTTTGGAGAAATAAATGCTGAACAGCGATGTCTCCACATGGAACTGAATTCCGAACGGGCGGTAGCAAAGCAAAAAATAAAATGCGATCGCGTGGACGAGATAGGCTGCGATGTTCAGATCTCTCAGTGTCGCTAATGGCATCGAAACAATTGCGAGCCGCAGCATCCATGGCAGAGAAAACGCGGCCAGAGCTTCTGCCGGTTGGCCCTGCTGCAAATATCCGGCAGAGCGGCTGGCCGCAAACAGGCTGTCAGCAGCCATCAGGACTGCAATGAGTCCCAGGAGAAAAACTGCGTCTACAGTGTGGCTCTTCCCATACTTCGCTGGTACCGCGTATCGAGCAGGTTTGAAAATCAGGCGGCGTCCCGCCGCTACGATCATGCACAAGAAGACGACGGTCGCCGCATAGTCGGTGACCAGGTCATAGATCTCCCCGGTCCTTCCCTTCAGTCCGGGCATCACGAAATTCGGAGACACTCCGACGATCAGCACGGTGAACGCGCGCATCGCCAGCAGAATGAATCCCGCAAAGATAAGAATGTGAAGAGTTCCCGCGAACTTGTACCGCGGATGCTTCCACTGTCCCAGCCAAAATTTGCAGACTCTTCCCAGTCGAACGAAAGGCTGGTCGAAACGCGGATCGCTCTGAGCGCGAAGCAGCGGCACCAGTCGCTTCGCGACGATGAAAGCAAAGCAGGCAATTCCGAGGAGTTGGAGGGCCAGAAAGAAATCTCGGCCGGGAACCAGCCAATTCACGACGTCTTGGGGTGAAATACCTACCACGGTCTACACCCTGACTTTGTCAACTGCCTATGCCAATCTGAATCTGAGTTTTCCCTGTTCAGTTTATGGCGCAGGTTCGAATCCTGAGGATCGCCGACCTTCTCTTACGCGTAATCAATGGGGTTCTTCTCGAACCAGTGTTCATCACGGGTCTGGTTGATTTTTTTCCAGGCGCCAGAAGCGACGCTCGCGGTGAACTGACGGTTCTTCCATGCGATGCCCGCACCCAAACCGATTGCCCCGCCAAGCAAACCGAAAGCCAAGGTTCTTGCAGAGGAGCGCCGCGGGCTTGCCGCGCCTCCGCTTAACGCGCCAAGGAAGGCACCCACTAACACAGGCGCTAACGCATGCCTGGCCGACTCGCTGAGTGATAAAGCCCGGGATTCGTCCTGGAGAAATTCTCCCTCCGCTTCGTGAACTCCTTCGAGTGCGGAATGAATGAGTTTGTGTCCGTAATCAACGTTGGATTTGGACCATTCCAAAAAATTCATGACTACCTCACGCTGCGCATGCTTCTTTCGCGAACTAGGCCACTCGCTGCGAACACTCCATCCGAGACTCGATGACCTCGAGCAACGCTTCAAAGGTCATGCCCCGGTCGAGCATTCGGAGTAGCGCGCCCTCATCCAGGCCTACCGCTCCCCCGGCCTGTACCAGCCTTTCAATCGCTTCGTAAACGGAGACTTCATGGGCTTCGTGCAGGCGAGTAACAAAAACATCGAGGCTGGGAACGGGCTGTACTGCTGCGGGCACTGGTCGACTCTCGTTCCCAAAGTAGAACCGGAACACCGACCCAGTCAGCAATGCTCGTCACGGCGCAATGTGATATCCGTCACAACGGTAAGCGCGCGCTGTGAATAACCCAAAATCGTAGACGCGCGAATTGCCTTTGCGGCTCCGGGGCGCTCTTCTCACACTGTTCGCTAGCGTACAGTATCCGCCGTATTCCATTCGCCATCTCAGGGCGTATGTTCAGAACAGCTTTCCTTTTTGTCAGATCATCTGCACCCCCATGATGGATGCGATGCTCACATCTCGATTTCAGCGACCGACCAAGGCGCGACCCGGATCAATCGTGGGTTCTCCGTCCGCCGAGAGGGGCAATTTTGCTTCGAATCTTTCTAGTGGACGACAACGCGATGGCGCGAGCCGCTATCAAAGACGCCTTGCAACAACATCCGGATCGGATAGTCGTTGGAGAAGCGGATAACGGGCGCCAAGCCGTCGAGAAGTTCCACGACTACAACCCACAGTTGACCGTTATGGATTTCGTGATGCCCGAAATGAATGGGTTGGAGGCCGCTCGCCGCTTAACCGAGCGGGATCCTCAAGTCCGAATTTTGATGATCACAACCGATCCCTCAAACCAACTTGAGGAAGAGGCCCGGAATGCCGGAATCTGTGGCGTGTGCGCCAAAGAGCAGATGAATCGCTTGAAGGACGCCATTGATGTCGTGATGGCCGGTGGAACTTATTTCCGGAAGGAAGCGACGGCCTGATCCACCTCTGGCGTGGCTCGCGAACCATACACTCGCGGACCATACAAATGATAAGCGGGGAGCCTTCGAACTTTTAGCTGTTCGTAAGCCTCCCCCAATCTACCTTTGCTAACGTGCTGGAGGATCGTCGTCACAACTTAGCGGCCGTGGCCTCCGCCTCCGCCGCCATGAAATCCTCCGCCACCGCCATGGAAACCGCTGCCGCCGTGGAAACCTCCTCCGTGGAAGCCGCCGCCCATTCTGCCGCCTCCAAAACCGCGGCCGCCTGCCGTCACGCGTCCGGAATGGAAGCCGCTTCCGGTCGAACCCGCGCCGCGATAAATGCCATGCGCATAACTCCCTCCCATCGCATAGTGCGTACCCGGACCCCAATTGCGGGCGTTTTCACTGAAGTGATGGTAGAAGTGTCCACCATAGCCATGTCCGTATCCATACCCAAGGAACGGCGCCTGGTAGACCCACCACGGCGAATAGAATCCCCAGCCAAAGGGGCTGTAGAAAATTCCATCCCCAGGAATGAACGTGAAAGCGCTAAACCAGGGATCCCAATACCAACCCGCGCCCCACCATCCAGGTCCTGCCCATCCAGTAGCAGCGTAGTTGCTCGCCGCGTCGACATTCGCTTCGGCCACATAGCTGGACCGCAAACTGCTCCAGCGGAACAGATCGCCTTCCTCATACTTTTTCTTGTCGAACTTACGCGCCTTCGATAGATCATTGCCGGCCAGCGTAATTTCCCGGCCGTTTTTTACCTTCACATGCTCCTGGCCGCTCTCCGTCAAGGCCTCGCCGTCGAACACGCGAAACTGCCGCTGATTCTGATTGAAGTCATACAATCCTGTTTTGAGCAGTAGCGTGCTCGCGCCGTTCTGGTCGATGCGAATGCTGTTTTCAGGGTGGATTTCCGCAACTTCAACCATCGCGTGGCCGCGATCAATCTCAACCTCGGTGTCGGTCAGGCCCGTCGAAATCATCTTCACCGAACTCTCGTCGCCCACTCGCAAAAACACGCCGGGGGTGAGCAGGACTTCTGCTTTGCCCTTTTCAATGTTCAGCGAATCGCCGGGCTGCAATTGCGCTGCGCCGATGGATTTCGAATCGAGGGCTTGGTCGCCGATCGCGGCTTGTCCCTCCACATAATTGAGCGTTCCCGGAACCGCCGTCCTCCTGCTGGTGTTATCTGCCCATGCAGGCGCTGCCAGAATCGCGGCCAATACCAATCCTATAAATGCGCCAAATTTCGGATGCCGCATACATCTTCTCCTTTTATTCATCTACCTATTAGATGTTGGCAGTCATGCGCACGATGCCCGACGACAGGCGCGGCCGGGGAACGCGAAACCGCGCGCCAGTTGCGCGTTACGGAGATTTACAATGGATGGAAAGCAGCCTGGATGCAAAACATTTGCATCCAAATTTAGCTGTGATGAAAATCAGATTCAGCGAGGGCAGTTACCCTCAGGGCTTCTTCTCAGGGATAACCGGCTTCAAGGATGTTTTCCCGTTCATCCCTTTATCGCGCCGAGACTCGGCGCATCCAGATGTCCGTCAAGTGGGAACACCAAGCTTGGGCAAAAGCCACTGGGTCAGAACAACCCACCCCACGACAACTGCGATCAACCAAACCCATTGCGGCATCTTTTACCCTCTTCTTGGCTCGTCAAGCCCATTTTACCCGAACCTCTGGCTAGTTTGACGAAAAGAACGACTCGCGCGATTCCAAAGTTAACTGTTAGCCGTGACTCAAGTTAGAGCAAATGTCCTGGTGTTACCCACGCCACTTCTGCCGGCACTCGATTCATCGACGAATTTGTGTGATTTAATTGTCCCATGGAACGCATAGGAGTTAGTCCCCGCCCAATCGTTGGAGCGATCCTTGTGGTCAGCGGTCTGGCAGTTACATTCCTGCTCTGGCTGCTTTACGTGCATCACGCTTCCGGGGATTTCGCCGGGCGATGGATGTTCCTGCCCGCGCTGAACGCCTTGCTGAACGGACTGTGCGCCATCACCCTGTGCGTGGGATTGTATTTCATCAAGCATCACAACCAGGAGGCGCACCGCAACAGTATGCTGCTGGCATTCGCCTTCTCGTCGTTATTTTTGGTCAGCTACATTGCGAATCACGCGCTGCACGGGGACACAATCTTTCCTGGCCACGGCCCGGTGCGCACGATCTATCTCTCGATTCTGGCGAGCCACGTGATCCTTTCGATCGTCGCGTTGCCGATGATCTTGACCACGTTCTTTTTCTCGCTGACCGGACGCTTCGCCATGCACCGCCGCATCGCACGCTTCACCTTTCCCATCTGGCTCTACGTCTCCATCACAGGCGTCGTGGTATTCGCCTTCCTCAAAGCCTACGTGTACTGAGACTCGCTTCGAATGAGGCTGATTTGCTCTACACGACCGATCCGGAGAGACGAAGAAATTTTCAAACCGTGAGAGGCCGCGTGCGCCGGGTGCCCCACCCTTGTCGCGTTTTGTGCGACAGGGTGGGGACTTTGACCTCCAGAACAGGTCTCGCTTGCGGGTATCCGTAGCCGGCAGCTACAGCTTCTTGCCGTTCGAAACCAGATCGAGGAACACCTGATGGACGCGCGTATCTTCGGAAAGCTCGGGATGAAAGGTTGCCGCCATCGCTCTTCCCTGCCGCACGGCAACCGGGTCGGAGCCTTCGGTGGCAATGACCTCAACCCCCTCGCCGACATGCTCGATTTTAGGAGCGCGGATGAAGACCATTTCCAGCGGAGAATTCCCAAGCAAGCCTTCGCGAATGGAGCTGTCAATCTGGCGTCCATAAGCGTTGCGGCGGATGCGGATGTTAAGCGCTCCCAGTCCTGCTTGCGGAGGGTTCTCGACTTCCGAGGCAAGCAGGATGGCTCCAGCACACGTGCCAAAGGTAGGCTTGAGGCGGACGAACTGTTTCAGCTTTTCAAATCCGGCCTCGCCAAGAAGTTTCAGAAACGTGCCGGATTCTCCGCCGGGGATGACCAGGCCGTCGATGTCGTCGAGTTGCTCGGGCTTTTTGACGAGCACGACTTCCGCGCCGAGTTTCTCGAGACGACGGCGGTGGGCGTCAAAATCGCCTTGCAGAGCCAGTACTCCGATCTTCATGAAAATAATTCCTACCTGCGATATTAACTGATATTTGAACGCTCCACTGATCCTGAAAACCCGATCCTTCGTGAAGTTTGCTGGTTACATTCTTGTTCGCCAGTACATCTATAAGAGGAGCAGGAGGCTTTGAAGATGCCAAGTACGAAACAGCGAACGGCCGCGAGGAGAAACATTAAAAAGGCGGCTACGGCTGCAAAACGGAAGCGAACGATTTCACATCTGCCTAAGTCGACGCGAAAGGCATTAGGCAAGCAGGCTGCGAAAGTTGCGAAGCGTAAACGCCGAGGATAGCCTCAAGAAACCTTGCTCGATCAGGTCTCGTCGCGCGATTGCACCTTCCGCTCTTACGACAGCTCTCTTAGAGCGGAAGAGCGCTCGGAAACCGTGTCTGAAAATCTAAAAGTCCGACCCACTCCGGGGTAACCGTGATACGAACCATGGATGAGACCATCTTGCCCATTTGCCCGGCCCAGGCTTTGCCTTGCTCTGCTCCGAAATAGCGCTCGGCCGCCATAGCATATTCGGGAACGACTCCCTGCACCGGCTCCAGCCGCGCAGTGCCGCGGATCAACAGCACTTTGTGCGGAAATGTGTTGTCGTCAATGGTCAGCGCAACCTTGGGATTTTTGGCGAGGGCTTTTAGCTTCGGAGCTTTAGGTGGAGTCCCCATCACGATCTCAGCACCGTTCCAGTGAAACCAGATTGGAACCACGCGCGGAGTACCGTCATTCGCCACGTAAGCCAGGCGCGCAGGAATTTTCGATTCCAGAAGTTGGCGCGACGCGGGATGCTGCAGAAGACTCAGATCCCCTTGTTTAACGGGCATAGATTCATCCTCCCCGCCACTGTGCTCGGGCTCCCCGAGCTGGCCGCAGAAGTATAACCCCAACCGGAATCAGAATCTCAGGATGGGCCCGAAGGTAATTCGCAGGTTGTTGTGCGCGCCGCTGTTGAAATAAACTTCGTCGCCGGCTTCAAGTCGCAATCCCACCGGTCCTAGGGTGGCCTCAACTCCGGCCGCGGGATAAATCGCAGCGTTCAAACTGGACGTGCGCAGACCGAAGATGGTGCTGGCCACGTCGCTGTAGGGAAGAAGGCTGGGGCTGAGCCGGAAGTCCACGAACCCGCCTTTCAGCGTGACATACGGGCGAAATCCGCCGCCCGAGGGTTGCAGCTTGGGCCCGATCAAGCCCTGCGTGACTCCGATCGATGTGCGTTCGATGGCAGCGATGTTGCCGTTGGCGACGTTGCGGTAAGCCTCATCGAAATTGATTCCGTAGTCGTAAGCGAATTCCCCTTCCAGCAGAACATCGCGATGGATGCGGTATCCGAAGCGAGCACCGAGCCCGAAATTATTGGTGCTGGTTTGCGAGACGCCCAGATAATCCAGAAAGATGCCGGCTTCGACTCTTTGCGCGAGCGCGGATGAAGTTGCGAATATGAGACAGCACACGACCGCCAAGAAAAGATTACGCATTCGGGAAAAACGCCTCCAAGCTTAAGTGCAGATTGGATGCGTTTGGAGAGTGCGCAGTTGGCATGCGCTCCTGAAGGCCTTGCGAATCGCCGTGCAGTTCATTCGTAAGTCGACGTCAACACCCTCTTTCGCACAGAACGCGAAAAAAGAATGGGACACGCCTGTTGCAGTGAGATTAAATAGCCGGCCTATGGAGGGCTGCGCCTATCACTTTGCCCGGCCCGGATTCCTGTATCAGGGCCACGAGCCGAATATTTTTGGGATCGGTGCCAGGCTTGAGTTTTAGCTGAACATCCTGAGCGAAGTTCTTGCCCTTCGGCAACTTTCCAACTTTGGTGAGTTCCTGCACCACCGCAACGTGAATCAGGTGGCGTCCGCCGTTTTCCCCGCGCAACACTTGCGACTCGACGTGATCTAACGCTACCGCCACGTAAACCTCGGCATTGTGCTTTTCAGAATTCGCGTCGGTCTCAATGTGGGCGTGCAGGACGGCAGGATTCTCCGCGTCCACCGTGACATTGCCTATGCGCACACGAATCTTAGAAGTGGCGGCAGCTTTCAGCAGAGTGTCCTCAATTTGTTTGGGATCGCCGACCTTCACTTCGTGCGTTCCGTCAATAATGAGTTGCGGAGTGAAGACTGTTTTTTCGCCGAGTACACCTTCGTAAGAATTCTGCCGCTCGGTCAGCGACGACGAGGAGTTGGGATCCTTCCAGCCGTCCTGATCCCAGTACGTTACGTGTTCACTCAAGACGATTAGCTGCGCGCCCGGTATGGGTTGGCCGGCGTCTAATTTTCTGACCAGCCCGTCGGCGGGAGGGCAGGTTGAGCAGCCTTCGGAGGTAAACAACTCGATCAGGACAGGATTCGGATTGGATGTTTTGTCGGCGGCATTGTCGGATTGCGGAGAGCGGCCGGCGGCGTCCGAAGCCGGTTGCAAGAGCAGGAAGAAGACCACTGCCCAGGCGACAGTCAAAACTGAATCGTGTCGCGACACACAACGAGTTTAACAGCAGTCCAGATGCCGGGATGCCCGATGAAGGCATAATAATCTTACTGTGTAGAATCGCCTTACATATCGTACAATGTAAGCATGACTAGACAGATCACATCAGTAAGCACAAAAGGGCAATTTGTGATCCCCTCTGAAATACGGGAGGCGCTCGCCATCAAACCGGGCACGCGCATTGCTGTAACGCAGGAAGGGTCTCGCATCGTTCTGGAACCGGTTTCTGAAGCACTGGTCGACAAGACGCGGGGCCTCTTTTCGGGAAAGCCTTCGCTGTCGGAAGCACTGCGGCGAGAGCGACGACGGAAAGAAAAATGGTGACCTACGT
>DATBEI010000071.1:0-4889 GCA_036269595.1 Candidatus Sulfotelmatobacter sp. | reverse complement strand
GCATATTCCTAGCTGGCGACTCGATGTCGAACGCGAGATCGACGTGATCGAAGAAATCGCGCGGCTGCACGGCTACGACAAATTCGAGAACACGCTCCCCGCCTATAGCGGTGCGGTAGTCGAGTTGCCCCACGCGGAAATAGATGCGACGTTGCGTCGGCGCGCGCTCGCGCTGGGATACAACGAGGCATTGTCCCTGTCTTTCATTTCCCATGCCAATGCGGAACGGTTCTCCTCTTCATCCACCGAAATGAAGGTGTTGGAACTGGAAAATCCCTTGAGCGAAGAAGCGTCCGTCATGCGGAGCTCGCTCGCGCCGGGCATGCTCGATATGCTGGCTTGGAACCTGAATCGCGACGTGCCCGAAGCCCGGCTTTTCGAAATGGGCAGCGTCTATGGCTTATCGAGCAATGGACGCGTGGAGCCGAAGCGGGCTTCTCTGGGCGCAACGGCAGCGGCGATCCGCGCCGCAT
The DNA here is from genome assembly GCA_036269595.1 of Candidatus Sulfotelmatobacter sp. Taxonomy (GTDB): domain Bacteria; phylum Acidobacteriota; class Terriglobia; order Terriglobales; family Acidobacteriaceae; genus Sulfotelmatobacter. The sequence goes on along the minus strand of DATBEI010000071.1, from coordinate 4,416 downwards.
TGCCGGTAGGTGGCGCTCTCGACGTGAGCAAAGGCGAACAGGCGGAAGCCGCGGAGGCGTTTCGCGGATTCAAAGGTGACGTCGAGAATCTCCTGGCTGCGTTTGCCGGCGAACTCACTTACGACCGTGAGACAGCAGAATATTTTCATCCCGGGCGCTCGGCCCGGGCGCGGGTGAATGGCGCGGTCGTCGCGCAGTTTGGACAGCTTCATCCGGAAGTGGCCATGGCGCGAAAGTTACGGCAGGAAGTATACTTGGCAGAATTTGATATGGAACAGTTGTACCGAGTCGGACTGCGGCCAGTCAGGTTCGCGCCGCTCGGAAAATATCCCGCGGTGGAGCGCGATTTTTCTTTCGTCTTCAGCGACCAGATTTCGTTCGAAAAGATGAACAATGCCGTCGCCCAGTTGGACATTCGCGAGCTGCGCGACTTCCATCCAGTGGAAATTTTCCGCGGCGGCTCCATTGCCGCCGGAAAGTATTCGGTTTTGTTGAGAGTGCGGTTTCAGTCGACCGAGCGAACGCTGCGCGAGGACGAAGTGGCGCAGTGGTCGATGAAAATTGTCGCGACTCTGACGCAGCTGGGCGGCGCCCAGAGAGCCTAAACCATCACATTCCAGCGGGTCCCCACCCTTCTCGAGGTGTGTGCGACAGGGTGGGGATTTTGCAGTGCCCAGTTCACGTCTCCATCATCTCGTCTTTCTGAGCCCTTTCTCAGGTTCCCCATCACAATTCCGATTCAATCAGGTTTTTGGTTTGTATGCCGATAGGGATCTAGATGAGCAATTTTTCAGCGGGACAAGGTACAGCCGAAGGCAAGTTCGTGGCGCCGAAGCCGATGCGGTACGTGGCGCGCCAACCGATCGTCGATCGGGAAGAGCGAGTGTTTGGATACGAACTCTTGTTTCGCCATGGCCTCGAAAACGCCTTTAGCGGAAACCTCGACGAAGCTTCGCGAGCCACCGTAGATCGCTCGCTGCTTATGGGACTCGATGTGTTGTGCGACGGTCGCCGTGCTTTCGTCAATTGCACGCGCGATACTCTGATCAAGGGACTTATTACCTTACTCCCCTCGACCACGACCGTCGTCGAGATTCTGGAAAATGTTCCTGGAGATCCCGACGTCATCGCAGCTTGTCAAAGTCTGAAAGAGGCGGGATACACCATCGCCCTGGACGACTATGTGGCCGGCGATTCGCGTCGCGGGCTGGCAGAGCTTGCCGACATCATCAAGGTGGAAATGAAGCTGACGACTGCGGTACAGCGTTCGGAGTTAATGAAACAGTTCGGTCCGTGGCGCTGCCGAATGCTGGCGGAGAAAATCGAAACCAGGGCCGAGTTTGTCATGGCCCGGGATCAGGGCTTTGTCTATTTTCAGGGATATTTTTTCCGCCGTCCGGAAATGATGCCAACCTGCGATATGCCCGCCAACCAGATGAATTATCTGCGCATGTTGCAGGAGGTGTCCCGGCCGGAACTAGACTTGACCGAACTTGAAAAACTGGTCAAGGTCGAGGCCTCGGTATGTTATCGGCTTCTGCGTTATTTGAATTCCGCAATCTTCGGCTTTCAGAGCGAAATCCATTCGGTGCGGCATGCCTTGTCAATCCTGGGAGAGCGGGGCGTCAGGCGATGGGTTCGCTTGGTGGCAGCAGTGGGGGCGGGCCAGGGAAAGACCAGCGACCTGGTTCTCTCATCGTTGGTGCGAGGGCGATTCGGGGAGTTGCTCGCGCCGCGCGTGCATCATGGCGAATCTGATTTATTTTTGCTCGGCCTTTTGTCGCTCATCGATGCCATGCTGGAAATGCCGATGGTAGTCATACTCGACAAAATTCCACTGGATCATTCCACCAAGGCCGTTCTGCTGGGTCAAGCCAGCGAACTGCGCCCAATTTTCCAACTAATGCTAGCCCACGAGAGCGGAGACTGGAACGCCGTTGCGGCGTTGTGCCTCCAGTTGCATCTGGATTCCGAACAGGTGGCGGAAGACTACTGGAAGGCCGAGCAGTGGGCCCGTGAGATTTCGGGCCCGCAGTTAGTGTAGCCGGTGGATCGGTTCGTGGACGCACTGCCCCGGATAGTCATGACCTCCTGTGCAAAATGTGGACCGCTGGGCCTTGCGCAGTTGCGCAAGGACGAGTAGGATAGAGCTGTTCTCATTAGGCCTCGTTCCCGCGTGGGCCTTCCGCGCCAGCCGATCCGAGGCGGCGCCTTAACGGATCCGATAAACGAAATCGATAGAAATTCAAAATAGAAAAAGTTTCAATTGCGTAAGCTGTTTGTTTCAGGAGTTGGGGTTCGTTTCCACGGTGAGTCCAGTCGCATCCGAAATTGCGTAGGCTAATTGTCCCAGGGGTGGGCGGAGCTTTGCCTGAGCGGCGAAAGTGCGTGGCTGGGGGCCTTTGAGATCTGTAAAATTCTGCAACGTTTTCGAAACAGTTTGAGAGGACTATGAACGCAGGACCAGGAAGACCCTCCGGAGGTGGAGGGGGTAGAAGACGACGGCGCGGGCGCCGTCCCCACAATCAACGCGGTCAGAAACCCGGCCAGGGCTTGAGCCGCGAGAACAAAGACGGCATCTACACCGCGCCCATGGATCACAGCTACCGCGCGGTATTGGCCGGGGGCAACAACAACGGTCACAAGGGTGGCGGACGGCAACGGCCGGGTTTTGCGACGCAATATCCGCAGCCGGAACCGGAACCTCTCCCCATGAATGGCGACGCGAACTCGCGCATCTTTGCCTTCATCGAAGATCTGTTCTTCATGGCGAAGATTCAGGAAACCGCGCGCAAACTTAATGTCAAAGTTGAGTTCGTGAAGACCGACAAGGATCTGATGGAGAAGATGCAGCAAAACGGGGAAGAGAAGCCTTCACTGATTATCTTCGATTTGAACCTAGCCAGCGTAAAACCCTTGACCTTAATTCCGAAGCTAAAGAGCAAACTGAAAAAGGGGACATCCATCATCGGATTTTTATCGCACGTGCAGGGCGACTTAAAGCAAAAGGCGCACGAAGTTGGCTGCGACATGGTGCTGCCGCGGTCGGCATTTTCGCAGAATTTGCCGCAATTACTGCGCCGGCATGGCGCACCGGAAGACGTCGAGCCCACGGTGCAGTAGGAACGCCCCCGCGTGATCTGGGCTGGTCCCCCGGCGTCCCGCCGTTTCCTTTAAAAATAAAACGGCCGACAACCGGCCTATCCCGGTGGCCACGTCAGCGGGCGTCCGCCTAGAAGATGCACGTGCAGGTGGAAGACCGACTGTCCGGCGCCCGGTCCAACATTGAGGACGGTGCGGTATCCCTGCTCGATGTTGCGTTGGCGCGCGATCTCGGCTGCAGCGAGGTGGCAGCGGCCTATCACTTCCGCGTCGGCTGCCTGGGCCTCTTTCAATCCAGCAAAATGTTTCTTAGGAACAATAAGCACGTGCGTGGGCGCTTGCGGCCGAATGTCTTCGAACGCAAAGACGTGTTCATCTTCGTGAACTTTTTTGGTGGGTATCTCTCCGCTGATCATGCGGCAGAATAGGCAGCTGGCGGTAGCGTCCATCATGGCTTGCTCAGTTTCTACCTGGCCGCGAGTCCGGTCAAGTCCCTGTGCGTTCATTGATTGAACCGCTAACGGGCGGCACACAGGCCAAGGGCGCCCGTGCCATACGAGCTCAGTCGAGGCGTACCAGGAAGACTGCGCCTTCGGAAGTTTGCGTTTCCGCGGCGAGTTTTTCTGCGCGACTATGATCGTCATCCTGCACGCGCACCCGGATCCACCAGTCGCCCGCGGGGCTCGCAAAGCAGAGTACATTCGCCGTGTGGTAACGGCGCTTCAAATGATCCGCGAGCTTGGTGGCCACGGGCTCGTGAGGAAACCCCCCAATCTGCACCGCCCATTTTCCCGGCGATCCTGAGGACGCCGATGACTCCATCAACTCCACTCTCACCCGCGCGACACCAGGCTTATAAACGTCTAGTTTTTGCGCTGCCGCTAGCGACAGGTCCACGACTCGTCCGGGAATGAAGGGCCCGCGGTCGGTGATGCGCACCAGCGCCATATCCCCAGTCTTGAGGTTCGTGACCCGCACGATCGACCCTAGCGGATAGGTGCGATGCGCGGCCGTCATGGCATGCATGTTATAGACTTCGCCGTTGGACCCGCGCCGGTTGTGGTAGGGCGGCCCATACCAGCTGGCAAGACCGGTTTCCACGGCGATGGGTTTGGCGTTGGCCGGCAGCACCGGTTCAGCCAGGTCGGCAGCTTCTTCCGCTTTGCCATTGGTTTCCTTGGGGCTGGGAACGTTCGCCACAGATTTTGCCTCAGCCTCCTCGCTTGACGCTGGAGGCGGAGGCGGCGGAACGTTGACCTGCGCTTGCTTGGGATGGCCGCAAGCGCTCAGAAAAAGGATTGCGATTAGGACAAG
>DATBEI010000066.1:0-17527 GCA_036269595.1 Candidatus Sulfotelmatobacter sp. | reverse complement strand
ACCGAGTCCCTAGCATAGCGAGGGCGGCCAGCCGTGCGCAAATTACCGTCGGCAGATAATTCCTCGGATGCCTGCGGTTTCAAAACAACCGGGAAGCGCATCTCCCGTGCCGCCAATACAGCCTCGTCTGGATTCGTAATCACGATCGTTTTCGGAATTGCCACGCCCAGCGATGCTGCCAGGCGCGTTGTCTCGTCCTTGTTAAACGCTCGTAGCAGGTCGCTGTGATCCGCCAAAATCAACTGCGCTCCCGCCGAGATCAATTGCTCGCGATGAGCCGATAAAGGCAGCGTGGTGAGTTCGGTCATGGGAAGCAGCAGCGTGCCCGGCTTCTCGCGCACGAATGCGACGAGTGCTAGCAAAAAAGCGTCGATGGATTTCTTTGGCGAAGGATACTGAAGCGTGCCGGAACAGGCGCCTGACCAGCTCGCCTTGGACCACGATGCAGCCTCGCCCGCGAAGACCGTATGGCCGACGCGCGCCAGCGACCTGACGGTGGCCACTGCCTGATTCTGATTTCCATCCAGCACCAGGATATTCATGGCTGTCTGGCAATGCGCAGATCGTAGGGTCTGCGAGTTGGAAATCCGCGACTGACCTGCTGCAAGACTTCCGCGAAACGCCGCTCGATGTTTGACCAATCGTATTGAGCGGCCAACCGAGCTGCAGCTTCTTCGTATTGCCGGCGCAACGCCGAGTCCCGAAGCAGAAGAGTGATGGCTTGAATTTGGCTGGCGGCGTCATCGGCCAGCACGAGGTCACGCCCATTTTCCACGTCGAGCCCTTCCGCACCGATCGATGTGGAAACGAGAGCCTTGCCCATGGCCATGGCCTCAAAAATTTTCAACCGCGTTCCGCCCCCGATCCGCAGCGGCACCACCACCACACTGGCGTCGCGCAGATAGGCAGCTACCGACGGCACTGTTCCGGTTACTTCGACGGAGCGGGAAGCGAGCTTCCGGACACTGGAATGCGGGTTCCGTCCAACAATCTGAAAAACTGCTGAAGGAAACTCGGCCAGAATCCCAGGAAAAATTTGCTGGCAAAAGTAGGCGACCGCATCGATGTTCGGTTCCCAATCCATGGAGCCAGTGAACACGATTCGGGGAAGATTGGTGGACGATGGCGGCGCGATTTCGTACTTTTGCGTGTCAACGCCGGTGGGCACGACCGTAATGCCGGCGTCCGGATCCATCGCCAGCATCTGCTTGCGATCGTGTTCAGAGACGGCGATGACGTGATGGAACTTTCGCAGGGCACTACGCTCGTAGCGCAACATCTTCTTGGCTTCCAGGCGATACGCGAGGCGCTTCGCCGGATTTGATTCTGTCGATGCCATACGCTGCCATAGCGCGGATTCCACATTGTGTTGGAAAAGTACGGTGGGCGTGGCGAGAGTTTCAGGGAAGTTCAGCGACGCGGAGAGAAAATCACAAACCGCGACGTCGAGTTCTTTTCCATTGAGCCATGCGGAGACAGCCCGTTGTACGGCGGGGTGCGTGAATTTGCTCACCGCAAAAGGCTCAGGTTGGAAGATGCGGCCCACGTAATGTACGGTTTGCACAACCACGCTTTCGTCGGGCGAGGCAGTATAGATAGTTTGCGCTCGGGGCAATTCGTGCCGGATTTCCGATTCGTAGCTGGAATCGCGCTGCCCGCCGTAATACGAAAGCAAGGTTACTTCATGATTGCGGGCAAGATGACGGAGAATGTTATAGGAACGGATTTTGCCCCCGGTGTCGACTGGAAGCAACTTGCCCGCCTTGACCCACAGAATTCGCAAATGGTTACCGGCAAATCCCTTTGGCGGTTACCCGCCGGACAGTTAGCGCCTGAAAAAGCAATGATTAATACTAACCTAGACGCCCGCTGGGCTTGGGTTTTGTGCATTAAGATGGTAATGCTTGGGATGCTCCGCCAAGGCTCGATTTCTGCACAAAAAACGCATGCTGACGTCGGCTCGCCGATGCGATCGTTATAGAGTTCGAATGCTGGAATGGCATGAAACCTAGAAACTGGCGAGACCTCAGGGATCGGTTGGCGAGGATGGATCGAGCGGAATTGCGCGACCGCCTTCGACAAGAATTCGCCAAGCATCAGGATGCCCTGCTCTCCCGCCTCGGCTACGGTTTTGGGCGAAGCTCACGCGGTTCGGGCCGCAGCGAACGCGGCAACTTTTTCTTTAATGCTGAATCAATCGATAGCGTCCTCGCGCTCTTACGGCAACGGTTTCCAGCGCAGATGCAGGAAGTCGTTCGCCGGGCAGACAGGATTTGCGCTCATCGATTCGACCTGCTGGGTTACGAAGACCTCGATTATGGGAATCCGGTTGACTGGCACTTGGACGCAGTTCACGGAAAGCACGCGCCGCGAAAAAGCTTTCATAAGGTGCAATATCTGTCTTTTGAAGAAGTCGGCGACTGCAAAGTAACCTGGGAGCTGAATCGTCATCAGCATCTGGTAACACTGGCGAAAGCGTTTCGGTTGACTGGAGATCATCGCTACGTCGATGAGATCCTACGGCAATGGCGGCACTGGCGGTCCGACAATCCATATCCCGTCGGCATCAACTGGACGAGCAGCCTGGAAGTCGCCTTCCGCTCCCTGTCGTGGCTTTGGACTTATCAACTGCTGCAGGGTGCGCCGGGCATCCCCGATTTTCGCGATGAGTGGCTACGCAGTCTCGCGCTGCATGGCCGCCACCTGGAACGTTATCTCTCTACGTATTTCTCTCCGAACACGCACTTGCTGGGCGAGGGCGTGGGACTGTTTTTTCTCGGAGTACTTTGCCCAGAATTGGCGGTGGCTGAACGCTGGAAGAATCTGGGCTGGAAGATCGTGCTGCGGGAGGCGGATCACCAAGTCCAGGCGGACGGATTTCACTTCGAGCAGTCAACCTACTACCATGTCTATGCGCTCGATTTTTTCCTGCACTCCGCTATTCTGGCGACGCTCAATAACATTCCCGTTCCTGCCAGCCTCGAAAGCGCGCTGGAGAAGATGTTGACCGCTCTATCTCTGCTCGGCCGGGCCGGTTCTCCTCCATGCTTTGGAGATGACGATGGTGGCCGGCTTTTCGATCCCAGGCGAAATCGTAGTGAGCACCTTCTGGACCCTCTGGCGACGGGAGCCGTTCTTTTCGATCGCGGCGCCTACAAGTTTGCCGCGTCGGATTTGCGAGAGGAAACCGTATGGCTGCTGGGAGTGGAAGGAGCGCAGCGCTGGGATAAGCTTGAATCGACTCGGCCCCGGATGGAATCTACGGCCTTGGCCTCCGCGGGGTTCTACCTGCTTCCGGCCGCGCAACCGGCCGCGCAACTCGTGCTCCACGCGGGTCCGCAGGGTACGCAGAGTGGCGGACACAGCCATGCTGACGCGCTAAGCGTATGCCTGCAGAGCCAAGGCCGTTTGCTGCTCCTTGATCCGGGAACATTTGAGTACGTTGGCAAGGACGACGATCGCGACCGGTTTCGTGGTACAGAAATGCACAATACGCTCCGGGTCGACGGAGCAAACCAGTCGGAGACCGCTACGGCTTTTTCGTGGAAGCGGCTGACGAATGCGAAAGCCGATCAATGGGCGCAAGGCAGGACTTTCGATCTCCTGGTGGCAAGCCATGATGGCTATCAGCATTTGCCTGCGCCTGTGACCCATCGCCGGTGGGTGCTGTCATTGCAGAATGGTTTGTACCTGATCCGCGACGTGGCGGAAGGCCAAGGAAGGCATCAACTGGATATTTCCTGGCATCTGGGTCAGGACTTGCAACTGTTGAAAGAGAATGTATTCCGGGTGAAAGGCGCCTCGCACGGGCTGGCGCTTTTGCCCGCGCAAGGACACGGATGGGCTGAAGAAGTTTGCAAGGAATCCTGCTCGCCGGCCTATGGCCAGAAGGCTCCAATGACCGTGCTCAATTTCGGCACGACGGCGACTGTGCCGCAGGAATTCGCGACACTGCTGGTAACGCTTGAGGAGGCCCACCGGAGTCCGGGGTCCTTCGTGCGAATCCCCCAGCAGAAAGCTGAAGATGCAGTCAGCGCGTACCGCTATTCGTCCGAAAATGCGGAGTACTCGTTCTTATTCGCTGAAGCCGGACGGCCATGGCGGGAGGGGGTAGTCGCAAGCGACGCTGGTTTTGTCTGCTGGAGTCAAAGGCCCGTCAACCGCCTCATTTTTTGTAATGGCAGCCATGCGGCAATCGACGGCGGCCCCGAGTTACGCTTCGAACGGCGAGTTTCGTGGGCTGAAATTCTTCTGGAACCGACTGGTCAAAGAGTATTCTCTTCCGATCCTGAAGCGGTACAGAAAGACGCTGTTGCCTCAGATAGTTCACGGCATCCTTAAAATGGAGAACTGATTCAAACCCTTATGTGCGGAATTTGCGGCATCTTTTTCTCCGACCGGAGCTGGCGCGTGCAGGCCGACGTGCTGGGGGACATGAACGGTCGCATCGTGCACCGCGGTCCCGACGATGGCGGGTTTTTCGTCGAGGAAAATGTCGGATTGGCCATGCGGCGGCTGAGCATCATTGACGTGAAATCCGGCCACCAGCCGCTGGCGAATGAGAATCAGGATGTCTGGATCGTCTTCAACGGAGAAATCTACAACCACGCGAAGCTGCGAGCGGAACTTGAATCCCGCGGACACCGTTATCGCACCCACAGCGACACAGAAACCATCGTCCATCTTTATGAGGAATACGGCCGCGACTGCGTAAAGCATTTGAGCGGCATGTTTGCGTTCGCCATCTGGGATCGCCGCAAGCGCGTGCTCTTTGCAGCGCGCGATCGGCTGGGCATCAAGCCCTTCTACTATCGCTGGGACGGTCGCTCATTTTTGTTCGGCTCCGAGATCAAAACCATCCTCGCCTATCCTGGAATAACGGCAGAGTTTAACCGTTCCACGCTGGCCGAATATTTAGCTTTCGGCTACATTACGGGTCCCGAGACGATGTTTGCGGGGGTCCAGAAGCTTATGCCGGGACACACATTGGAACTGACGGAGGAGGGCGAGCCCCGAATTGAGCGCTATTGGGATCTCACTACGGAAGTGGACCGCGAACCGCGTTCGCGAGAGTACTACGTTAAAACTTACCGCGAACTGCTGGACGATGCTGTTCGCTCGCACCTGATGAGCGACGTGCCCCTCGGTGTATTCCTGAGCGGCGGCCTGGATTCCAGCGCGGTCGCGGCGCTCACCAAAAAAGCCTGTGGAGACCGCATTCAGACCTTCTCCGTGGGCTACGGCGAAGAGGCATTCAGCGAGCTTGGCTACGCGCGAGAAGTGGCCGAACATATTGGGTCGGAGCACCACGAAGTGAGTCTCAGCAGGGAAGAGTTTTTTGCTAGCTTGCCTCGTCTGATCTGGCATGAGGACGAGCCCATCGTCTGGCCCTCGAGTGTATCGCTCTATTTCGTGGCGCGGCTGGCTCGCGAAAAGGTAACGGTCGTGCTCACGGGCGAGGGCAGCGACGAGACCTTGGCTGGCTACACGCGTTATGCCTGGACTCTGCTCAATTCGCGCATGGACGGCGCTTATCGCTCTGTCACGCCCGAGGCTCTGCGACGGCTGGTGCGGAGCGGCATTCAGTCCGGACCCTTCGGGGCTTCGCTGCATCGCAAACTGCAGCACACATTCCTGGTGCGCGATGGCAACTCCTGGCCATCTTTTTACTTCGACAATTTCTTTTCCGCGTTTGCCGCTTCAGAGCAATCGGAATTGCTCTCGCCGGAAGCGCTGGCGGCCACTGGCGACGCTTATGCGGGATCTATGCACGCCTGGGAGCGATCGCACGGTGATCTGCTTCATCGGCTGCTCTATACCGATATCAACAGCTACCTCATCGAATTGCTGATGAAGCAGGATCAGATGAGCATGGCCGCGTCTCTGGAGAGCAGAGTACCGTTTCTCGACCACGTGTTAGTCGAGTTCACCGCGAGAATTCCTGCGCAGTATTCCATTGCCGGCATGGCGGGCAAGTTCATCCTGAAGCAGGCGGTCGAGGACCTTCTGCCAAAATCGATTGTGTATCGCAAGAAGATGGGCTTCCCCACGCCCTGGGAATACTGGTTGGCAGGGCACCAATTGGATGATTTGGAGCAAATGCTGCTCGAACCACGAAGCACCGAGCGAAGACTTTTCCGCCCAGAAGTCGTGAAGCGAATTTTTACTGAGCATCGTGCCCGGGCGCGCGATCACGGAAATCGGATATGGCGGCTTATCAATCTCGAGCTCTGGCATCGCGTCTTGATCGATGGGGAACCCGCGGAGGCCGCAGCCTCACAACTTACTTCAGCAAAGCCCTTGGCGCTGGGTTGAGTACAGACTTTATTCCACGCCGGCGATCGCCGCATTGATCGCGTCTACGTCCGCGCCCAGGTCCTTGCCATCGGTCCCTTTGTGCTTGTAGGGGCTGGAGGATTGCAAGTGATAATCCCCACCGTTTCCGCCGTTATAGTTGACGAAGCGTACATCTCTTGGCGTGGGCGGAAAGAAATTTTTCGGAGGCCACTGACTGGGTGGATAGGCCGGAGAATTTCCGATCAGCGCGTTGCTCGCGAATGTGTAAGCGCTGAAGCAGGCGTTGAACGTCGTCAGGGGCTTGTCGAAGAAAGCGCAATTGCCGCGTCCGCCGCCGGTCGACCAAACCGGATAAGTGCCGACGCTCAAAATATTGTTGGTGAAAACGAAGTTCTTCATCAGTCCTTTGGCTGCCGCCATGTGGCCAATATTGAGCATCATTGACGATGGGAAAGCGGTCACGTGATCGATGGTTACACTTTGCAGAAGCGGGGCGCCCGCCGTCACGGAGAACTGCAGAAACATGCCCGCCCCGTTGTACTTCTTCCCGTCCATATCGTCGATGACAAGGTCATGGATGCTGTAGCGCTCACCATCGAGTTGAGCGCCGCCGTTGTCGGACAAGGCGTTGGCGATCTGCATTCCGGCGCCGACATGGCGAATGAGGTTGTAACGAATGGTCACATCGGTCACCTGGCAGATGGGACAGAGATTTCCGACCTTGCCCGCCTGATTTTTCGGCGTCAGCAGAATGGCAAAGCCTGATTGCGAGAACCCTCCCCAGGAATAATCGAGAATATTGCCGTCCACTAGAACGCGCTGCGCGTTTTTCAGCTCGAGTAGATTTTTTACCGTAAAGGGATTTCCGTTGACCGCTCCCACGTAGCCGCCCTGCCCTTTCAGCCAGATCAAAGGCTTGAAAAAATGATTGTGCCGAATCTCAATATCGGTCGGCGTCGAGGTTGCGGCGCCCCCGCCGAAGATGATGTTCTCGCCCGAAGCCTCCAGGAAATTGTTGACGATCTTGTACGGCCCCATGGGCAAGTCACCGCCGCCGCCGGCGATGGCCTGTGCGTCGCTGCACGACCCAGAGCCCGAGATGCAGTGAAAATCGGTGAAGAATGAGTCCACGATGGCGACGTTTGTGCCCTCGAGTCCGATGCCGCGGGCGGTCTCGTCCTGGGCCGACCCATGCAACCAGAGGCGATCGAAGACCACATGATCGGCGGCGCCCTTGAAGAGAACAAGGTTGTAAACCGGCTTTGAAAATGCGCCTCGCGTTACTTCTAAACCGATCAGGCGGTAGTGGTTCGCACCGGGAGCAAAAGTAATCGGCCCCGAGCCAGCCTTACCGTCAAATTCGATTTTGGCGAGCACGTTTTTTGCGGTAGGGCAAGGAAAGGCAGGCCGGCCTGGCAGCGCCGCCATGCCAGCATAGCAAGGAGTGAGGCGAGTGCCCTCCGGCGGCAGACTTGAGTCAGGGGCACTCGTGCGGATGATAATCCAATGTGAGGCGTCACAATTTTTCTGAGGCAGCTCAAAGTTGCCGTTAAAAATTGCGCCCGCTTCCAACTTAATCACGTCTCCGCAGGACGTGCTCGCCAAAGTCTGCTGGAAACTTTCTCCGGCATGGACCATCCAAACCTTGCCCCCAGTGGGGGTATCGGCCAACGAACTTTTCATTTGTTGCCTGGGAAGTTCCGCCGGCCCGTCGAAAGCTTTGCCCTGAGGCGGTACAGAAGCCTCGTTCGCAAGTGCATCAAGTCCGCCAGGCAGTATCACTAACCAAACGACAGCCCACAGTATGCAGTTGCGAAACCTTGCGGTCGTGGGATGGAGCGCTGCGCTGTTTGGGGGTCGGCAAGACAACATAATTGGGAGCATTCCCATGAGCTTTGTCGCCACCGCAAATACGACTAGGGTGAAAGTCTCACCACGGAAAAAAGCTCAATGTTACCGATATACAGACTGAGGAAGATAATTGCAAGATGGGTTGGACGTGGAAAGAGCCATCGACCAGGGGTTCGATGGCTCTACGCCAGTGTCTGTCTCTCACGCTCTATTCAACGCCTGCCGTTGCGGAAGCTATGCCATTCATATCTGCTCCTGCATCCCGGCCATCGATGCCTCGTCCTTTGAATGGGCTTGAGGTTTGCAGGGCATAGTCGCCTCCACTCCCTCCGCTGTAGTTGACGAATTGCACAGCACTAGCGGTAGCGGAGAAGAAGTTCTGGCGCGGCCACGCGCTGGCAGGATATGCTGCCGTGTTTCCAATCAGCAGATTGCCGGCGAACGTATACGGGCTGAAGCAGGTATTGAAAGTTGCGAGTGGTTTGTCGGTATATGCGCAGTTCTCCGGTCCGCCGCCAGTCGACCATACCGGGTAAGTGCCGACACTCAGAACGTTGTTGGTAAAGACGAAATTCTTCATCGGTCCGCTGAACGCCACCATGTTTCCAATATTGAGGAGCGTCGATGATGGGAAAGCGGTCACGTGATCAATTGTTACGTTCTGCAAAATCGGCGCACCCGCGCTTACCGACACTTGCGCAAACATACTCGCGCCCTGGTACTTTGTGCCATTCATATCGTCGATGACGACGTCATGGATGCTATAGCGCTCGCCGTCGAGTTGGGCGCCGCCATTGTCGGACAACGCGTTGGCTATTTGGAACCCAGCGCCAACATGGCGAATGATGTTGTAGCGGATGGTGACATCCGTCACCTGGCAAATGGGGCATAGATTGCCGCCGTTGCTGGCCGCCTGATTCTTCGGCGTCAGCAGGATTGCAAATCCCGATTGCGAGAAACCGCCCCACGAGTAGTCCAGAATATTGCCTTCGACCAACACCCGTTGCGCGTTTTTCAGTTCGAGAAGATTTTTGACGGTAAAGGGATTGCCATTGGATCCCCCTACGTAATCGGATTGCCCTTTCAGCCAAGTTAAAGGCTTGAAGAAATGATTTTGGCGAATCTCAATATCGGCGGGCGTCATTGTCGCAGCGCCACCGCCGAAGATAATATTTTCCGTGGAAGCCTCAAGAAAGTTGTTCGTAATCTTGTAAGGTCCCATGGCTAAGCTGCCGCCGCCTCCCGCAATCGCCTGCGCGTCACTGCACGAACCGGTTCCGGAGACGCAGTGGAAATCGGTGAAGAACGAGTCCACGATGGCGACGTTCGTGCCCTCCAACCCAATGCCGCGAGCGGTCTCATTCCGGGCCAGCCCATGCAACCACAGACGGTCGAATACGATATGATCAGCCGCGCCCTTGAACAGGACCAGGTTGTAGACCGGGCCCGCAAACGTGCCTCGCGTCACTTCCAAACCAATCAATCGGTAATAATTCGCGCCGGATGCGAAGACGATGGGACCGCTGGCCGACACGGGCATAACCAGTTTGGCCAGCACATTGTTCGTGGAAGCGCACTGCAAAGCCGGACGTCCCGGTAGCGACGACACTCCTGCGTAGCAGGGGGTTAGCCGGCTGCCTTCGGCCGGTAGCAGGGAATCATCCGAGTTGGTGCGCACAATAATCCAATTGCTGTCATCGCAACTCTTCGCGGGGAAGGTAAATGTTCCCACGAAGGTCGCGCCCGCTTGCAGTTGAATGGTGTCGCCGCAGCCGGCATGGTTCAGCGCGGACTGCAGATCTCCGCCCGCGTTGACGGTAATTGTCGTGCCCGGTGCGGGAGTGTTCGCCAGTGCGGACTGAATGTAAGTGCGCGGTAACTCCGCCGGTCCGTCAACTCCAGTCGTCGAGATCGACGAAACCGTCAGATTGAACGTAGCCAATGCGTGATTTCCCGAAGCATCGGTCACTTGCAAGGAAAGCGGGTACGATCCGGCGACCGCGGTCGTTCCGGCAAGGACACCGCTGGAATTCTGCAATTGGATTCCAGACGGCAGAGAGCCGTTCACCACAGTCCACTGGTAAGGCGCTACGCCGCCAGTTGCCGAGAGCGTGGCGTTGTAGGGCACAGTCGCATCCGCCGCCGGCAAGAAGGTATTGGTAATGGCCAGTGTCGGGGTGGAGGCTGTCACCGTCAGGCTGAAACCGGCGGTCGCACTGTTGCCGGCCGCGTCGGTCACCTCCAGGGAGAGAGGATAGGATCCTTGCGTAGAAGTTGTGCCGACGATGGCGCCGACGGAATTTTGCAACTGAATTCCAGGTGGCAGAGATCCGCTGACGATACTCCACTGGTACGGCACTGCACCGCCGGTAGCAGCGAGAGTAGCGGAATAAGGCACGCTGACACTAGCTCCCGGTAGCGCGGAGTTCGTGATCGTCAAAGAAGAAGTCGATGGAACTGGCGGCGTCACTGTAACCGCCGCGACCGCCTTCATCGACGGTTCAACGCCGATCTCCGAGTCGGACCGGTTCGTGAAACTCGTCGCCGTTATGATAACCCGAGTAGTATTCGTCACGCGCGGCGCGATGAAGACGCCCGTCCTCGAAATCGTTCCTGCGCTAGCCGACCAGGTCAATGTGGCCCTCGAATTCGCCATCATGTGGGCCGTGAATTGAAGCTGTTGCATCGACCCCACCGTTGCGGAGCCGGGTGAGAGCGACATCGTGGTTGCAGGAACGTTCGCAGGATTTGCTGAAGTACCACGCAAGGCCGCGCCGCACCCTGTAGTGACTGCGATTAGGCAAGCCAAGGAGAGTAATAGCGATAGCACAACAAAATTCGGGATTTGATTATGACTGCTGAAACGTTCTGCTGTTTCCAGGTGCCTTACGTCGCACATGTAGGTATCCTCAGAACGGATTTGGGGGACTAATCGTTCGGGTCCTTGATCACGACTGTAGAGAAGGGAAGGCAGGTAGAGCAGATTACGCCAGTACAGAGCCCGACCGGCCACGGAAGTGCATGACTAATGGGCATTCACTTCCGTGTTTGAAACGTGGGATTTGAAACTTCTCATCTGGGATCGCACCGACCATTCCCCAGATTGCGACGCGAAATTTATTGGACGTTGCGCCATGCGCGCCGCGACGTGAAGTGTTGTTTGGCGTGAGCGCGGTCTAAGCCTCATCCTGATGATAGGTATCGATCAGGCCGATCGCGACTTGGTTGGCTTCATTGAGATCGTGAATGCCCTCCACCTGCCAGGCCTTGCGCGTCCAGATTGCCCAGAGCAGTCCGACGCCATAAGCTGCCGATCCCGCCGCCAGATGAATCGCCAATTGGGCTACGCCGTGGGCTACGAACCAGTGACGCATGAGCAATAAAACCGCGACCAGCGGCACGCACAGCATAAGCGGCATCAGGAATGCTTCGCGGAGATAGAGGCTGATTCGCAAATTCAAAACGCGGCACAGATGGCGAGGCAGAAAGACTAAGGTTGTGCAGGCGAGCGGGATCGCCGTGCCCACTGCGTCGCCCAGGATTCCGAACGGTCTTACCAAAGTAATACTGAGAATCAGATTGGCAGTGCCTTCCAACAAGATCACGATCGCCAGTGTTCTGTGCTTTGCCATTCCGAACAGCACGCGCGTGGAAGCTGACTGTGCCAGCATCAGGGTGTAGGGAATCACCAGGATCAGCAAGACCGGATAGCTGGTCGCTATATAACGAGCTCCGACCCAAGCTTCTATCAGCGACTTGCCCAAAATTATGAGCATGGCTGCAATAGGAAAAATGATTAAGGCACAGGCTCGATTTCCGGCAACAAAAATCTTTCTCAGTCCGGCCAGATCGCCAGTTGCATCGGATTTACTCGACATCGGCACAAAAAGTTGCGCCAGGCCGCTCACCACCTCGCCCGCATAATCCACCAGCCGCGATCCGATAGTGAAATAGGTAATTGCAGCCGAAGAAAGAAATGTTCCAATGACTAGCGCATCGGTTCTAAAGCGTAACCGCGTCGCCACAATGATGATGAAGGTCGTGCCGCTGTAGCTGGCAATTCGGTTCAAAGTTTCACGCGAGAGATGCTGCAGACCGAAGCGCAGCGGCAGAATGCGGAGT
Organism: Candidatus Sulfotelmatobacter sp.; assembly: GCA_036269595.1. GTDB lineage: Bacteria > Acidobacteriota > Terriglobia > Terriglobales > Acidobacteriaceae > Sulfotelmatobacter. The sequence continues at coordinate 5,257 of DATBEI010000066.1, read as the reverse complement.
ACAACGGTGGCGTTGATCAGGCTGGTGAGTAACGGTAGAGCTACCGTGATCAGGGTTACGGTTAACAATCCGTAGCCATAATGCAGCGCGATCACAATCAGCAACGCGCGCATCGCAGTTGCACCCACGCTGGTGATGTTCAAAACGTAGAACCGCTGCAACCCCTCGAGAATGCCGCCGAATACGCCCAAGGGAAAACTCAGGGCGACCGACGCGCCGACCATCAAGAAGAGCCAGCGCGCAACCTGAACGGAACCGCCTGAGATCCGGAAGATCGATCCGACGTAGAAGCTGAGGACGAAGGTGATTAGAAGCGCAATTGTCCCGATCGCACTGTAGGAGACCAGCGCAGTATTGATCAACCGGTTCAGTTCATCATTTGCGAAGACACTTGAGTATTTCGCGACGTAGCGAATGATGGACGACCGAATCCCCAGATCGAAGAGTCCGTAATAGCCGGTGACAGAGAAAATGAGGACCCATAGTCCGAAAGCGTCGTCCCCCAAATGATGAAGGATGTAGGGTGAAAGAAAGATTCCCGCCAGGACGTTAATGCCCAGGGCGAACCAACTGGAGCCAACGTTTTTGAAGAGCGCGATCTTATCGATTCTCTTCATTGGATTGAAGGTTAGCGCGGCCCTTTTACGGATGACTGGAGCTGCCACGCCCGTTGCAATTGTTCAAAGTTCTTGAGGCAGATTTCGAGCGAGCCAAGTTGAGTCTGGCATTGCAATGGGGATCGCTTCTCATAGTAATGGGAACGGATGATCAGAAACTCCAGCAACAGTGACGGGATCTGATCTGGCGATACACCCAGTCGCTCTCCGGCCTGCAGGATAAGGCGTCGCGTCAATTGCCCGATGACCGTCTCCGAAAGGAAAAGCGCCTGGAAGGTCGCAGTCCAGCGCTCCTCTTCAGAAGCGAATCTGATGCTTTCGGCGCTGCGAGGAAGATATCCCGTTGAAAGAAAAAACTGGAAAAAATCGTAGAGTGGAGGCAGGCTACCCGCCAGGTCGCACCAGTCGAACACTTCGAAATGCCCGGTCTTCGGGTCGATGTGCGCATTCTCAACGGAAAGGTCCCCATGCTGAACCCAACCGACGGAAGATCCCTGAACGCCTTGTGGAAAATATCTTCTGTCTGAAAGTAGGCCAGCTAATTCGGGATGAGTCCTTAATGCTTCGGGAATCTCAAGCCATGCCGATGGAATCTTTTGTACGTCCGAAATTTTCTGCAGAGCCGACGTAAGTTCGAGAATGCGGTCGTTAATCTGACAAAAATCTCTCTCTACTTTTTTCTCGTTGTCAAAGTAACCCAGCTCGCGAACCATGTCGCTTATTTGCGTTCCGCGCGACGCCTCCTCCATGTAATAGCTGGCGCGGCCGATCTGCAGCGTGCCACAGAAGCGCGGAACTCGCAGCAATGCCGCGGAGGAAGCGTTCAGGATTTTCTCCACCTTGGCCCGATTGGCGGCCTCTGCTGCAAAAGGAGTCTCGCTCTGTTGCGATCCCGTGAAAATCTTGAGATAAGCGAGGTCGCAGCCGGTTTTGGCGTCGCCGATTCGAACAATACAGGTCTTCTTGAATGGCCTGGTGTGTAGCGACCATACGATTTGTCGCGGATGAGCCGGATCTATGCGGTTTCCATCGCATTCCGAGAGCCCCTGATCGATCCATCGCTGCAATTGAGTGTTGCGGCCAGGTCTCTTCGAAACCAGCAATACAAAATCTGATACGAATGGCTGAAAAAAGGGCAGCGTAATTTTACGCGCCGTTCGCTTCCAGCTTCGGCGGGGAGCCGGTCCAGGATGATGGAGTAACTCCTCGGAATGTTGCTTCACCCAGGCGGGAACCGCGAGCGGCACGAGGTCGTAGGGCTGGTTGTATCCGGGATCTGCCCAGTAAGAGGACACCTCTGCAAATCCCGCTTCGGTGATTAGGCTGCGATATCCGCCTTCGGTGTAGGTGTAAGTTCGGTATTGCTTTGGCGTGTTTGATTCGGTGCGGTAATGGCGCAGAGAATTGCGCTTTAGCATCAAACTCGCGACAGCTCGAGGCACCAGGCTGGTGTAGCGAAGTCCGGAGTGGTCGCGATTCCCCAGGAAATAGCTAAGCCCGAAACGATTTTCAATACCAACCAGCAAGAGGCCATCATCCTTAAGCAGACGAAAGATTTTACTAAGAAAATTTATCTGCACCATCCGCGGATCGACCGTAAGGTCCCAGTCCCCCACCCATTCGAGGACGCCATTCACTACTACCAGGTCAAAACTGTTTTCCTGAAGGGGTAATCCGGTAGCTGACGCTTGCAGCAGACGAACGTTCTTGACGCCCTCTTGCCGCAACCTTTCCTGGGTGAAATTGATCCGCTCCGGAACCGCTTCTACCGAGTAGACCTCTCCCGCAAACCGAGAAAGGGAATGGGTGATTGCACCGTAGCCGGACCCGATGTCGAGGACCGTGGACCCCTCGTCAATTCCCAGCATCGGAGCCCATGAGGCCCGCTGAAGATCAAGCAACCCAAATCTCATGTTGTCATCCTGAGCAAAGCGGGTGCGTACCACGTCCTGCCAGGATCCACGGCGAGCGGCCTCAAGGAGTTCACGCGCCTCTTTGCGGCCGACTTCGCCCCAGTAATGATCGGGCGCTTGGAAGAAGCGCGGGATACCGCCGCTCACGGGCCACTCAGTCCCGCATGCCGGGCACACGCATCGGTCCGGGCCGCAATTCAGCTTCTCACTGCATTTCAGACATCGGAGTATGGGCATGCTTCTCAGTAAAAGCGATAGCTAATCCAACTTGCCGATTACAGTGCTCCCCAGCCGGCACCCTACACGCTGGAGGCAGTTCATCGAAGATGTTCTAAATGGAATTGATTGCGTTCCTGTTGCCGCCTCGCCTGTCCTGACCGCAAGTCCGCCCTCCCGCGACCCAGAAGACGCGTCGCTTCCTTTAAAATGAAGAATGAATGTATCGAGTGTACCTAGAGTCACGTTCGACAAGGAAGAGGAAGGTCCCAGTGAGTAATCTTGACAGCTACCCTCGATACAGTCCAACAGGCCGCCATATTGATGCCGAAGCCGATGTTTGCGTCGCAATCAATGGTTTTGTCAGTCTCAAGAAGATAGATTTTGCTATGGGATGAAGCGCCTCACGGATTCCCAACAAGGTCTTCGGAATTAGAAGGGAAGACCTTTGAGCTCTCCAACTCTGCCGAGCTCTCGAACTCCGCGCTCAGAAATCCGGGAGGCCCCTCGGTTACTAGCCGTAGTCTGGCCTGCCAGCAGTCCGTACACCACGACGCTGCTCTGCGTGCCCAGGAACACCTTTCCATCTACTGCGGTCGGAGTAGCAAAATGCGCGAGCGGGGGCACCGTGTCGCGTCCATTCGCAGCCTGTGTGCTGGCCCAAAGCAGCTGCAGGGTGCTGGCATTCATGGCGTACAGATTCGCCCCACCGCTAGTGAACCACAGGATGCCGTTAGAATTTCCGTTTGCCGTAAGAATAGGATTTCCTCCACCACCCATCGCTTGCGCGGATTGAAGGGATGGCGGCGTGACCAGCGTCCCGGTCTGCGGGCTAAGGCTATACCCGTAGACGGGGACGGAGTTTCCTGTAAAGTAAACCGTATTGTTCCAATACACGGGCGTGCCGCTGTATTTTCCGGCGCCCTGCGGAACTTCCTGCACGATCTGTGTGTCCCCTGCGGTGCAGGTTGTGCACAACTGGCCCATGTTATCGCGATTCAACAGATAGATCGTGCCTTCCTTGCCTATCGCAATCAGTTCATGAGGATAGGCGCCCGGCTGGTCCGGCAAAACCAGAACTCCATCGGCCAAGTCCTTATCGTTGTCGGACAGGTACAGATAATTGTAAGGAGTAAACCAGTCGGTGAGCGCGACTGTAGTTCCGCTCTGGGTGAGCTTCAACACGCTGATCGCGAGGTTGGTGCCAGGGGTGTATGAGCCTTCTCCCGTCTCTGCATAAATATTGCCGCTACTGTCGGCGGGAAGCCCGGCGCCCTTCATCCATATTGAGGCCAGGTTCTGACCCGGTTCGGTCGTGAACGCGCCTTCCTGCTGCAGCGTCGCCTCGTTATACGAAAGGATCCATCCCTGGCTGGGGGTGTCATTACAGCAGTTGGATCCGAACGCGATGTAAATGTGTCCATTCGCCAGCAGCAATGCCGGTCGGTTGAGCTGATAAAAGCCTTTGAAAGTGGTAGTCGCTCCGTTGAGCGTGTAACTTCCGCTAATGGTGATAGGACTGCCCGAGATCTCCGCTCCACTAGTCACGTCGAGAGCGTGCAGCCGGTGAATAATGCTGCCATTCTCGTAGGTTTCCGCCACGAGATACATGGTTCCAGTTGCCGGATCGATGACCGGCGTGGAAACTATCCCCACCTCCGACCATCCCGTCGTGTTCGCATTCTTCTGCACCGACGACGGAACGGAAGTGGCTCCTACCGGGCTGTAATTCAAAATGCTTGTCATCCACAGCGGCGTGGTGCTGCTGCTGTCCGCGTCAAAGGCGTAGACACTGTCGTGCATGGTCGCGACATAAACCACGTCGTGCACGCCTTGCCCGACGATGTTCACCCCGCCCAGGTATAGGGGTTCTGCCACCAGGAAACCATCCACGGGAAACGTCGCGATTTTTCCGAAAGTTGTGGTATTCACGTTCGCGGGAGTGAGCGACGTTTCGGCCGTATTCGCACCGGTTCGAGCTACATCGTAATGCCACGTCGTTACTGTGGATTGAAGTGGCGGCGCTACGCTCAAAGCCACGGTCGCCAATTCCGTCAGGGCTCCGGCATTTGCGGTTGCCGTGATGGTGTAGTCGCCGCTTGCCGCGGTCGAGGGCACAGAAAGGCTTACGGTCTGTGCGCTACCTGCGGAAACGCTAAAGGGGGAAGCCGGGAAAGTCGTAGTTCCGGCCGGCAACCCGGAAAGTGTCACCGCCACCAGCCCAGTAAATCCATTCTCGCCGGCAATCGAGACGCTCAGGTTTGAGTTGGACACTCCCGCATTTACCGCAATAGCGCCGGGCAACATCGCGATGCTGAATGCGGGCGTTGTACCTACTGTTAACGTGAGTCCGGTCGAATGGGTCAAAGATCCGGAGGTTCCTGTCGCAGTAACGGGATAGTTGCCGCTGGCGACAGTCGATGGCAGAGATAGCGTTACCGTCTGGCTATTTCCCTCAGTCACGCTAAATGGGGACGCGGGAGAAGTGGTCGCGCTTGTCGGCAGCCCGGC
>DATBEI010000065.1:0-36517 GCA_036269595.1 Candidatus Sulfotelmatobacter sp. | reverse complement strand
GGAACGACGATCAATCCTTCGGCGGTTGCAGCAAGATCAACCGCCATCCAACGAATACTGTTAGCAGCGAGCAGACCGCAACGGTCTCCCTTCTTGAGGCCCTTGGCCACGAGAAAGGTGCGAACCTTGCGAATCAATTCGAGGAGTTCGCCGCCAGTCACACCGGAGACTTGGCCATCACGGATTTCCTGCAGCACCGTGGTATCCGCGGCCGCTTTCAGTTGCGAAAATATTTCCCCGATGAATGGCATGGTGTTTTGAAAGGCAGCCCGCTTTAGCTGTAGGCCGCGACCAACTCGCGGAGCGAGGAATTCATTGGCGGGAGATAATCTTCCCAACTCCACTCGCCCGAGCGCGTCTTGAATTCGGGATATCGCCGCTGGACTTCTTCCTCGAAGAAAACTCCCATCCGCGCCATCACTTTGAGATTCTTCACGACCGTGCGCGCAATCCCATCGGCGATGCGTTCGCCCTGCGTAGCAAGCGTTTCAAGGGCCGCCAACAGCTTGGGCTCAAGGTCGGGATCGTCCACGGTCATCAGCAATTCGGGATGGCCGCGCTCGCGCATGAGGTTGCGAATGCGCTCGTCCATGGTAATTCCCGCTGAAGGAACAAGCGCCGACATGGAGGTAACGATGCCGTGGTAGCGCGAAGAAGCCATCATGTGGCAGGCGCGCAGAATGCTGACCAGTTCGTACATGTTGTACTGGTCGGAGCTTAGAACGGGCACGCCTCCAAGCTTTTCAGAAATGCGATTGGCCGCGCGCGCGTCCATGCGCTCGGTCGCCGCGAGAATGACGAATAAATTCCGCTGCTTGCGGAATGCATCGACCGCATTGGCGATGGATGTCAGATAGTGCTCATAAGCGCGGTCGGAGGCCGGGCCTGAGTTGTGAAAATAAGGCCCGCGGTAGTGACTGCTTTTGTAAGCACCGGTCAGGCTGTGCAAAGCGGCTTTGGTGACGGAGCCTTTTACGGGCCACTCAAACGGGTTGATCGGACAGACGACGAGTACGGGAGTTCGGCCGTCCCATCCCACTTGGCGCAGAACGTTCTGGCCGAACTCCGCGGGGAGCGGATTAAAAGTCCAGGCCGTATCCGTACCGATCTCCGTGGGCACGCCCAACTCGCGCAGCACGGTGCGCGATTCCTCATTGCGCGTGATGACCAGCGAATTTTTACAGTAACGCGCGCACATCTTGGCAACGAGCGGATCCATGTGTCCGGCCTCCGCGCCGTACCCGACGGAAAGCTTGTTTTCCACGGCGGCGATGCCGAGAGAACCGATCATCATGGTAGTCAGGGCATTGGCAAACTTGCTCTTGAACATGGAGCCTTCACACGCCACGACTCCGTGATGCCGGGGAACTTCGTCTGACAGGAACGGCGGAAAAATATCCGGCAGATGCACTTGCCGCGTGCCTTCGAAATATCCTTTCGAGAACTCGAAGTTCTGGCTCATTACGCTGAACTCGACGCGCTCGGCGCCAAGGATGTGGCGGATCTGGCGCAACATTTCGTCGACACGCACATCAGAACCCATGTTGCGGGTGCCGTTGTAACCGGCGAATAGGAGCTTGAGTTTTTCGCCGGGCTGCCAGGGCCGTCCGCCGCCGAGCATCCACCGCGTTTTGGCGCGTTCGATGTTGCCGCTGACCCAGGCCTCCAGAATGAAGTCCATCATGCGGCGGACCCTCCGCGAGCCGCGGGCCAAGGCTCGTAGTTGAACTGGAAATTATTCTCGCGGCTGAACTTCAGCAAGGGAAAACTGTATTGCGAAAAAGGAACCGGCTTGCGTCCTAGCTCTGAAGTCACGCGGGTGTTGTCGAACACGGTGTTCCACACCAAGTAAGGCATGAACACTTTCAGCACGGCCGCGCCGTGAGCCATAGTTCCCTTACGATTCGACAGAAAATTTACCGAACCAGCAAAGGGCTTCTCGGCGAAGGGTAAGAATACGGGCGCGCGTTTTTCCTGAGCCGCCGCCAACGCTGTCGTTAGCTCGCGGAAAGTCTGCGAACCTAATCCCGAGGAGAGATGATAGGTCTCGTACTGCGGTTGGTCTTTCTGGTGCAAGGTCGCAATGGCGTCGGCGACAAAATCCACGTTCACGATGTCCATCTTATCGTTGGGGCGGAATGGCAGCACCGGCAGTCCTGCGAGAAACACAAACGCCTTGACCATGTCGAACTGAGTGGTTGCAGCGTGGCGGCTGTCACCGAGCACAATGCTTGGCCGGAAGACGGTCTTCGGCGTATCCGGGAGCAATACTCGCGTCATATGCTCACAAAATTTTTTGGTGCGCGCATAGGGATCGTAGTCGGAACGATCCCACTCGATGGAGCGGTCCTCGGTCACCACTTCGTTGCTGCGTTTGCCTGCGACCGCGACGGTGCTTACCTCGCTGAAGCGGCGCAGACCATGATAGTGCTCCACGTGACGAGCCAGAGTGAGAACTTCGAGAGTGCCTCGGAGATTCACGTTTAAACAACTCTTCTCCGACTTGCGATTCAACGATGCAGCGCAGTGAATAACGGAATCCGTGGTGTGCACCAGGCGGTCATATTCATCGCGACTCAGACCAAAGGCGGAGGCCGTAAGGTCGCCGCAAAAAATGCGAACCTTGGTTTGCAGGTGCTCATAAAAGTGCGGGAAGTCGAGATGCAACTGAAGAGCGCGCCACAAGCGCAACTGCGCCTCTTGCGGATCGCGCGCCCGCACTAGCACGTTGAGAGCTGCGGCATGCCCTTCCAGCAGATTGGCGGCGACGTGCGCGCCGATGTATCCGGTCGATCCGGTCAGGAATATCGCCACGTGGCTCCGTTGGTCCCAGTCTTCACGGCATCTCCGTTAGCGGGCGCGAGTTGAAAGCGACGAGGAGGCCGCGCTTCCAGAGGCCTGCCTTCGATCAAAGGGTAGGTCCAGCGACGAAGCGCCGGAATGTGAATGTTGATCCAGTACTCCCACCAGTCGAGCGAGCGCGTGTCGTAGGCGAAAGTACTCTGCTCTTCCGGCACGAGGGCGAAGGAAAGCTTCTCGATATTTTCCGCCGTAAAATCATGCTCGTTCAGAAGAATGAATGGTTCGAACAGCTCGATGAGTTTCTCTACCCGCTCCAGGCTGCGTTCCGTTTTCACCAGCGGCTTCTTCAGCGGCAGCGGAGACATGATGCGCTGAATGGATTTGATGATGGCTTTCTGGGCGGGCGCGGACATGCGGTTGTAGCGAGTCTTCGAAACTGAGATGGCGTCAAAACGCAGGCGCAGCCACGATTCCAGCCCTTCCTGGGCACGATAGTGCTTGCGGTGCGCCAGAGAGGTCAACTCGATCGATCGACCCATATCGCACGGATTCGTCACAGAAGTCGCCAGTTGATAGAGCGAGTCATGCCGGCGTTCCATAATGGCGGCGGCAATCAGCGTCATGCCGTTGCACACCGCGTCGACCGGAACAATATCGAGACGCTTACTTTTGTTTGAGGGCAATTGCCGGAAATAGGTCCCCAGCAAATAGGAGAGCGAGGCCGAAGTGTTAATGCCCTCGTTCCAGCCGGCGAAGGGCTTCGCAACCGAGGTCTCTACGATCGCGGGACGCACCACCGCTACCGGCAGTCCGGCGCCATGTTTTGCGATGAGCGATTCGGCCAGACTCTTCGTGAGCGTGTAAGTGTTGGGCCAGCCCAACTCCTTGGCGCGGCGAGTGCCCGCTTCGGTCAGGTAAGTCTTGAGCCAGCGCACGCGGTTCTTGCGGATCTGATTCTCCAGGGCTGCGCCGTGCAAATCTTTCGCGGCATGTTCGCGGGACCGCGCCTGGATTCGCAATTCCTCGGTGACTTCGTCGCTCTCGGCCTTCGCTTCTGCCTGCTTCACAAAGTCCTGAAGAGAACGCCATTCCTGCTCGGCGTCGAACCCCGCAAGGCCGCGCGGATTGTAATTTGGCATGATTCTTTCACTGACGCGGCCGTCCTGCTCGCCCGCGACGTAGCAGGTGGAGAGGTGCAGAAGGCCGGCGTGGTCTGATGCCCTCACGAATTCAAGCACGTTGACCGCGGCATCGGTATTGGTGACGAGCGCGTCGCGCAGGTCGGGATTGAAATCGGTGAGGCCTGAGCTGTTGATAATCAGATCGAGATTTTTCTGCAGCCGTAGCGCAGTCTCAAGGCCGAGTCCCAGACCGGGTTGGGTGACGTCGCCTTCAACAATCTCGATTTTGTCGCGGAGAAAATCCGGAAGCCTGTCGCCGTGGCGGTCAAACAGCGGATCGAAAACCGGTGAGTCTTCCACCATCTTTTCGAAACGGCGTTCCGCGGGATTTGACTTCTGACGGCGGATCAGCAGGTAGATCTTTTCCACTTCCGGCAGATCCAGGAGCGTGTTCGCCAGCCAGACTTTGCCAATGAACCCGGTGACACCAATGAGCATTACGTGCTTTCCGGCGAATGCCCGGTGCACCGAGAAGTTGGACGCTTGTTTCTGTCCGTCAAAGTGAACGATGGGCCGGGTTAGCTCGAGTGTCGGACGTTCGGCAGGAGTGACCGCGACACGCAACTCTTCCACGGAAATGTCCAATTGCCGGGCCAGAGTTTTCGGGGCCCGGCGGCCATCGGGATTCTCTTCGCGGATGCGGGCGAAAGCCCCGCGCGGCCGGATCACCGGATCCAGCAACCGGCCGGTTGCCGTGCCATCGCGAAATTCCAAGCGATTTGCGACGATCCGCTTCACTCCCAGATGCTGAGCCAGCGGCCGCATCACGTGTTCCAATCCCTGGCTCACGAGGACGACCTCCGCACCGGACTGGACCAACTCCTGCACTTTCTGTACGCCTCGCTGTTTCAAGCGCGGCTTCAACTTGTATTGGAAGAATTCTTCGCCGAGCAGGTCGAGGCGGTCTCGGGTGACTCCGCGCAGAACGGTGTGGATGGCGCGAGTCGCGAATTTCCGGTTGGTGGAGTACAGGAACGGACGCGACAAGGCCATTAAAAAAATGAGGCCGCGCCGGCGGAAACGTTCGGCGAAAGTCTGCGCATTCCATGTAAAGAACGCAACGGGCCTAACAACAGTCACGTCGAGCAGGCTTCCCTCCACGCGCCAGTAGACGGTTGGGCCGGAACCGGAATTGTGGTTTGTCGAGTCCAAACTTGTTGTGCGACTCCACTAGAGGCGTCCGCTAGCGGCAGTCAGGCGAAATGTCTATTGTAAACAATTGCCCGCGTGGAGCGAAGGGGAAGGCGGAGCCTGGTTGTCGATTTGGTTAAATGGAGCCTCATTTTGGGACCTCGGGAAGGCCGGCACTCCTCTCGACGGACGTTTGGCGCCCAACGATCAATGCAACTATGCCGCTTACGGCCAACGTGACGCCTATTGCGAGCAAGCCACCGCGAAATCCACCGCTTGTTTTCCGAAAAAAGCCAATGATGTCGGGCCCGAAATAGCCCCCCAGATTCGCCAGCGAGTTGATCACCGCGATGCCAGCCGCGGCGGAAAGGCCTGTCATGCGGGAAGTGGCCATGGCCCAGAAAGGCCCAACCATGCCTTCGGCACAGGCCATCCCCAGCCCTAGGCAGGCAACCACTACAGCAGTCGCAGTGCCGAAGCCGGCTGCAACGAGTGCGACGGCGCCCACGAACGCGGGAACGGCGGTGTGCCAGCGGCGCTCGCGTGCGCGATCGGAACTCATGCCAACCAGGACCATGGCAATCGCGGTCAGAAGAAATGGGAGGGCCGACACGAGGCCAGTTAAGAAATAGCTCAGCCTCGACAGCGACCGGATTACGCTGGGCAACCACAACGTAACGCCGTACATTGTGGTCGAGACGCCAAAATAAACCAGCGACAGCATCCAGATCCTGGGGCTAATCAAGACCTCGACGAGGTTTTCTTTTTTTACGCTTGCGTCCGCCTGCTGCTCGAGAGCCAGCTTCGCCAGCAGCCACTCTCGTTCCTCGCCCTTCAACCATGCGGCTTCACGCGGGTTATCAGACAGTGTCCAGAAGACGGTTGTGCCCAGCAGGATGGCCGGCAGGCCTTCCATCAAAAACATCCATTGCCAACCGGAAAGTCCGGCACCGGAAATCCCCATCAGAGCTCCGGAGATAGGACTACCGAAAATTCCCGCCAGGGGATTGGCGGTCATAAACCACGCCACGGCGCGGGCCCGTGCATTGGCCGGGAACCAGCGCTTCATGTAGAGAATGATGCCCGGAAAAAATCCCGCTTCGGCGGCGCCCAGCAGAAAACGCATTCCATAGAAGCTAATTGGGCCGCGGATGAAAATCATCAGGCAGGAGATTACGCCCCAGGCGATCATCAAGGCGGCAATCCAGCGGCGAACTCCAACCTTTTCCAGCACCAGGTTGCTGGGAAGTTGAAAGAAGAAATATCCGGCAAAAAACATTCCTGCGGCGCGGCCGTAGACGCGATCGCTCAGGCCGAGTTGGCCTCGCATTTGCAGCACCGCGAAGCTCACGTTGATACGGTCAAGATAGGCAACGATATAGAGAAGGAAGAGAAACGGCATGAGCCGCCACATGAGACGGGAGACTACAGCGGATTCGAGGCGGTCGGGAGCAGTTTCCAAAAGCAGATCCAGATGAGCCGATAGTGCGAGGATTCTACGCTAAGCTAAGCTTCCTCCGAATCTCGGCGATAATCTGCGGTGGTGTGGCTGCAATCTCCACGGTCACCGCGCCCTCGGGTTCTTCCAGGTCGGCGAATTGGCTGCCGAGAATCTGCGCATCCGCGTAGTGGCCTTTTCGCAAGCGCAAGCGTTCCGCGATCAACTCTGCACTTCCCTTCAAGTAGACGAAACGCACTTCTGGTCCGACTTCTAGTTCTCGCCGGTAGCCTCGTTTGAGGGCGGAGCATGCGAGGACAACATTTTTATGCTCGCCGATCCAACGGGAGATCGCTTGGTGAAGAGCTTGCAGCCATGGCTGTCGATCATGGTCGTTGAGACCTATCCCCTGCCGGATCTTCTCGATATTCGCAGGGGGATGAAAGTCATCGGCATCGGTGAAGTCCCAATCGAGTTGTTGGGCCAATAGGCTTCCGACGGTCGTTTTGCCTGAACCGACGACTCCCATCACGATTACGATCATCGAGGAGGATTGTAACTTGGAACGACGGCGGTTCTTTAGCTGATTGTGCGCTCCTTTTGCGCGGGACACGGGTGCTACTGTTTAGTGGAGACTTCTTTCTTCGCGTAGGTCTTCTGTTCGCCAGTCCGGGCATTGGTGATGGTGAATGTGCCATCGGTTTCGGCGGTGGCTTTGAGATATTTCCCTTCGCAGTTCTCTTTCACATTGGCGATGCGTTCGGGCGGGACATTATGCTCTTTGTCGGACTCTTCCGCGTAATGAACCTGCCACAAGTCTTCTAAGCCGGGAGAATCGTGGACGATCTGCCAGGCCGCGGGGCTGGCTCCTTTGCGAGGGCCATTGTCGAGGATAGCCACTCGCGGATGCAGGGCCCATACCAGCGCTTTGGGATTGGAAAGATCGGCGCCGTGATGCGTCACGAGAAACAGATCGACCTTGCCGAGCAGGTTGTTGGGGCAGGCCAGTTCGATCTCTTTTCTCTTGGTGAGATCGCCGAGATCGAGAAAGCGAAAGCGACCATAAGTGATCAGAACGCCGACTGAGCGGGCATTTTCGGTGTCGTCGGTGGGGGCGGAAGATTCCCCGCTGCAGTAGGAATTGGCTTCTCCGGCTCCCGGCAATGGGCTTGTGATATGTTCGCCTGCGGCACTTAAGATCTTCACCTCGATCCCTTTGATCGGAAGTCCCCATCCGGGCTTCACGACAACATGGGCATGGCCGGCGATCGCTTTCTCGTAGGCGGCATAGTCGGTGCGGGTGACGGCTGAATCTTCCAGGTTTGGGCCGTGATCGACGAAGGTGCCCACCTTGGTGCCATCCACTAACTGCGGGATGCCGCCTACGTGATCGCGATGATAATGGGTGATCAGGACGTAGTCGATTTGCGCGATGCCCGCCTGATGTGCGGCAGCGAGGATGCGGTCGGCGTCCCGGCCTTCATATCCCGGCCAACCGGCATCGATGAGAAGCGACTCGCCCGTGGGGCTCACGACTAACGTCGCTTGGCCGCCCTCGACGTCGACAAAATAAATCTGTAGCGGCTTGGCAGTCGTGGCTTGCGCTGTTCCTGAAGGTACAACCAACAGGGATATCGACAGAAAGACGGCAGCAACCAGCCCTATACGCATTGTTTGGCACCTGATGGGAAACGTTTGACCACGATTATGCCACGCGGGCGCAGAAGCGTGTCAGAGACTTTTCCGGTTCGCCGCTGAAGTGCGGCATCCATAGATGGTTCGAAATCATTGACAATTCGTCGGCGCCGGACGACCTGCGAAGCGGGCTTCAATCCATCCAATCTGCTCCCTCACGGTATCGCCGATCACTCCGCCGGCGTCAAGGTCAGGATAGCGCTGCCATTGAACACGGTCGCCCTGCTTACACATTCGGCCGATCGCTGGAGCGGTTGCGGTAATAACGATGGCGGCGCGGCCGTCGCGGCTGATGATGAGAATGGGACCGAAGGCCGGGGTCTGGCCCGGACTATTTCGCGCGAAGTATTGGCGGGCAAAAGCGTTGTTCTCCCAGTCGGTCTTTACCGTTTGCGCTGATGACAATTCTGCTATTTTATTTTCCGCGCAGGACTTTCCAATGTCCTGATAGAGCGCCAGTCCCTTTTCGGTCAGAACGTCGGAAGCCTGGAAGTGCGGATCGACGGTCTTGATCCCGTAAGCCAAAGACGCCAGCATGAGGCTGGAGGCACCGGCGTCTGACTGGTCGAAGATTTCCTTCACACCAGCAACGTCCGAAATTGCAACCGCTCCCAGATAGTTCGCATCGCGAATCTGGTTCTCTTTTTCCGCGACGGCGAGGGCGGTTAACCCTCCCTCTGCTTCCCCCATAACGACCCATCTCGTGCCCAACTCTGGAACGGCGGCGCGGGCTGCGGGGATGGAGTTGATGACATCAGCGGCGTTCGACGGGCCGTCGAGAAATGCATTTCGAAACCGCGTTCCCATCCCCGTGTAATCGCTGGCGACTACGGCGTAGCCCAGATTCGCATACATCGAAAGAACGGGTCCGTGTCCGATATTTCTCATAAGTGACGGCGCGCAGGAACGCGCGACTCCGCTGAAACCGTGGGCCCACGCAATGACGGGCCAACCGCCGGAGGGCGGCTTTTTGCCATAGGGATACAGCACGACTCCGGAAGAAGCAACGTCTTCGCCGTTGGCAGAGCGGGAGTGATACAGAATGCGGATCGCCGCTATAGAGAATGGGATCTGGTACTGACTGAACTCCTGGGAGCGAATCAGGGTTCCTGGCTTGCCTATGGGGAGAGGGTCGGGCACGTCGTAAAACTTGGTGATGGGCAATTCTCGCTGGATGTCCGAGCGCCTTTGCGGCGTCTGGGCGACGGCGCGAACGCTTCCTGATGGCAGGCACAATAGGATCAGCAGAGCCGACAGCATTAGACAACGGATCGATCCCAAGGTTGCGATCAAGCCGTGTGATCGATTGCTTTGAGGCACAGTGAGAAAGGCGGGGCGGGAGCCGCGAGTTTTAATCTTCCTATCCTACTTTTTCGCCAGGACCATGATTATAAGAACGACTGGAAGATAGAGAACTGAAGCATGCAGGAGCCTGCTGGCTCGAACGGTCGAGCTCGACACGGCGAGTTTCGCTACATAGTAGAGCAGGAAAGCCGAAGCTGCGGTCATCGCCACCCAGGAGAACAAACCCGCCCGGTCTACTAGCGGAAGCATGGTGGTAAAGATCAGGACCAAGGTAAAGCCCACAATCTCGGCTCGTGTAAAGCGTGTGTCGCGATCGAAAGCGGGAAGCATGTGATATCCGGCACGGCTGTAGTCCTCGCGATACATGAGCGCGATCGCAAGGAAGTGAGGAAACTGCCACAGGAACAGGATCGCAAACAGAAACCAAGCCTGGCGATTAATCGCTGCCGAAGCGCCCGCCCAACCGATCAAGGTAGGCATTGCACCCGGGAAGGCTCCCAGCAACGTGCACAGCGGCGTCTTCCGCTTAAGTGGCGTATAAACCAGCAAATACGAAAGCAAGGTCGATACTGCGAGCAGAGACGACAACCAGTTGACCGTCAGCAGCAGATAGACGCCACCTACGACGCTCAGCAAAATTCCGAATACCAAAGCCTCAGTGCTGCTGAGCCTGCCAGACGGCAGCGGCCTGGAAGCGGTGCGCCGCATCTTGCCATCCCAAACCCGCTCCATCCATTGATTCAAAGTCGCGGTGCCGCTGGCCACCAGCAGGGTGCCCAGCAACGTGTTCAGCAAACCGACAATTCGCACCGGACCACGGGAAGCCAGGTAATAGCCGGCGGAGGTGGTCATCAAGATCAGCAGGTTGACCTCGGGTTTGGTCAGAGTGTAGTAATCCCGGAGCTTCGACTTGAGTGCTTGCAGAGAAACCGGATTCGCTAGCAGTTGAGTGGTCGCCATGGTTTACCAGTCGTGCCGGGATTCAGCATCGGATTCCGTGCTCCTGACTTGATTGCGCTTGCGATACATAACAACAATCACGCCGAGGGATCCGAGCGTGGGAGGAGTGATAAGGATCAGTATGCCGCTCTTCAAGGCCTGAATCATGCGCGATCCGGAAGCGGCAGCTTGAGTGTAGCAAAGCGCGCAACTCTGCCCGAAAGCCGACGCTGGAGCCAGCAGCATGAAAACTCCAGCCAGCACGACCGCAATCATCATAAATTTTTGGACTCGCACTTCAATCCTCAGTGGGATGCTCCCGGCACGCCCACGAGCATGCGGAAGCTGTCCGGCCAACCATATTGCATTGCCGCGAGCACAAAGAGAGTGATGATAGCGACGAAGAGCAGCATTCCCCGCTTCTCTTCCCACAGATGCATGAAAAACATTAACCCCAGACCCGCCTCCGCCAGCGCGATGAAGAACATCCTCGCGAACATCTGAGAGCCATCGATGTGCTGATAAGCAATAACAAATTGTAAGCCAGCCAAAACGAGTATGGCTAGATATACCAGAAGATATCTGCCGATTCCACCGCTACTCACACGCTCTTCGGTTTGCGCCATATGTCCTCTCCTTCGGCCTGAACTTCAGTGGCTGACATTCAGCAGATAAACGAACGGGACGACAAACATCCAAACCAGATCTACGAAGTGCCAGTAGAGGCCGGTAATTTCGAGATCGTCGGCATTATAGCGGCCGCCTTTGTAGCGGATTCCGACTGCAAGCAGGGCAACCACGCCTCCGACAACGTGTAGGAGATGCAGCCCAGTAATGCTAAAAAACGATGCGCCAAACAGCGGCGAGCCCCACGGATTATGGAGTAGGGTCGCGCCTTCGTCGAACATTGCGAACCATTCGCGCAGGTGGAGGATGGCAAACAGCAAGCCACCTGCGGCCGTGATCATAGTCCAGCGGAAGGCGCCCGCCTTGTCACCCGCTTTTGCGGCTCGTATGCCAATTAGCATAGTCAAACTGCTGGTTACCAGGATGAGGGTCATCACCATGGCGTTGAGCACTGTGGGGAAGAACTTGAAGGGGGTCGGCCAATTGGCGGTGCCGTTGCGCAAAAAGCCGTACGCGACGAGGCACCCGGCGAACGTCGCCGAATCGGCGATGATGAACAGCCACATTGCCATCTTCTTTGCAGGAACGGAAAACGCGGGCGCAGTCATTACCTCCGTCGCGTCGGACCGCGACACTTGCGCGTGAATTGAAAGATCGGCTTGGCTCACGTGCCTCCCCCCTCGACTGGTCTAGAGTTTCATCCAAAGCAATAAAAGCAGATACAGCCACAACCCGCCCATGAAATGCCAGTAGCGCGAAGTAGCATCCAGAGTGCTCCGTCGCAACACGGAGTGATTCAGTTTGCCGATCACACGAACCAGACCGCCAAGTCCTCCGAATACGTGCAGCGCATGGGCTACTGTCAGGACGTAGAAGAACGAGTAGCTCACATTTGTGGCAAGTCCGAATCCTTGGGACTTCAGTTGCATCCAGGCAACGGTTTGTCCCGCAACAAAAAGCAGTCCCAGGAACAGTGTGATGTAGAGCCAGCGTGCCGGACTCTCGGCCTGATCGCGCAAGCCGCCCATGAAGGAGGCAATCCGGCGTCGGGCAGTTTCCAAAGTGAAGCTGCTGGCGACGATGATCAAGCTGTTCAGGTAAAGCACTGGCGGCAATGTGAAATGCCGCCAATCTTGCGCCGCTCCCTGCCGAACGATCAGAGCGCTGGTAAGGGCGGCAAAGGTCATCGTAATCGCCGCCAGCCCTACCCAAATGCCAGTGCTCGCCGGAGGAGGAGAAAACTTTGTCCTGCGCAGATCTCCACCTGCGGGAACCAGATTCCGCCAGCCCCCATTGCCAGAACCCTGGCTCAGCAAACTCTCGGGCTCGATTTTCGGTGGGTGTTGAATCGTTGTCGCCATCCTGCTAAATCTCCCTAAAGTGTTCTCGAAAACTACTTCTCTTCGTGCGGATTCGCGTATTGTTCTGGCGAAGTCTGCATTACATACTCGGTACTCGCTCCCTCCACGTTGAACTGGTAGGGATCGTGATAGACGACCGGCATCGTATCGCCAAAATTATTGTGCGGTGGCGGCGTCGCAGTGCTCCATTCCAGCGAGGTGGCTTCCCACGGATTATCGGGTGCTGGCGCGCCCTTGAAACGGCTGTAAATCAGGTTGTAGATGAAAATCACTTGGGAGAGGCCAGTGAGCAAAGCCGCGATGGTAATGAACTTATGCACCGGGATCAGCGGGATCAGGTAGTCATCGGTGAAGGCCTGGTAGCGCCGAACGTTGCCGGCGATTCCAAGATAGTGGAACGGCATGAAGATGCAATAGGTTCCTACGAAAGTCAGCCAGAAGTGGATTTTGCCCAGAGTTTCGTTCATCAGGTGCCCGGACATCTTGGGGAACCAGAAATAGGTTCCGGCAAAAATGCCGAAGATCGCAGCGACTGCCATCACCAAGTGGAAATGACCGACCACAAAGTAAGTGGCGTGCAGCATGATGTCGATCGATGGCTGCGCCAGAAAGAAGCCGCTCACGCCACCGCTGATAAACATCGAGATAAATCCTAGTGCGAAAAGGGACGCGGTATTTATGCGCAACTTGGAGCCGTACAAGCTGCCCAGCCAGATCAAAACCACGATTGTCGATGGAATCGTGATGATGAGCGTGGGGAAGGAAAACGCCAGCGAAGAGAAGGGATTCATTCCGCTGACGAACATGTGGTGCCCGTACACCATGTAACTGAGAACAGCCAAAGAGCCCATGGAATAAATCAGCACCCTGTGGCTGAGCATGGGCTTGCGCATATTGGCAATCAGCACGTGAGACACGATGCCCAAGCCAGGCACAATCGCGATGTAGACCTCAGGATGTCCAAAGAACCAGAACAGATGCTGCCAGAGAAGAGTCGATCCCCCCGTGTGGGGCAACAACTGGCTGTTAATGACGAGGTTGGACGGCACGAAGAAACTGGTTCCCGCGACGTGATCGAGAATCAGCAGGATACAGGCGGGCATCAGCACCGCAAACGCGGTCAAGGCCATGACCGACGTGATAAACCATCCCCAAGCGCTGAGGGGCAAACGCATGAGCGACATGCCTCTGGTACGCATGTCGAGCGTTGTGGTGATGAAGTTCAGTGAACCGAGCAACTGGCCCACACAAAAAATTGCGATCGAAGCAGCCCAGAGAACTACGCCGAGACCCTGGCCCGGACCGGCTACGGATCCCACAGCGCTCAATGGAGCATACTGCGTCCATCCACCCAGAGTGGGTCCATCGCTCACAAAAAAGGACGAAACCAGGACCAGAAACGCCACGAAAGTCACCCAGAACGACATCATGTTGAAATGCGGAAAGGGCATATCCTCAGCGCCCACCTGAATTGGCAGGAAGAAGTTGCCGAACGCGGCGAACGGCGCGGTAGTGAGCACAAAGAAGACCATGATCGTTCCGTGCATGGTCATGAGCTGCAGGTAATACTCCGGCGTCATGATGTTGCCGGGCGCGCCAGTACTGGACAGCAGGTGCAGGCCGGGAATCGCAAAATTAGTCCATCCCAGATGAATACGCATCAGCCAGGAGAGCACCATTCCCCAGACCACGGCGACCAGAGCCAAGGCGTAATACTGTTTGCCAATGACCTTGTGGTCGAGGCTGAAAATGTGCTTCCGGATGAAGCTGGTCGGAGCTCCGTGATGCACTGCGTGTGCCGACATGTCGTGCATTGCGCTCACCTCAAAAGAACTCTTTTGATTTGTCTGGAACCTGCATCGAGCACAGCTACTGCAACGCCGCTTGCTGCTTGAGCCAGTTGTCGAAGTCTCCCGGTTCCATGACTTCGAGATACGCCTTCATGTTGTAATGGCCGAGGCCGCATAGTTGAGTGCAAACGATTTCGTATTTGCCGACTTTAGTCGCGGTGAAATGAACCGAGAGATCCAGCCCGGGGACGAAATCCTGGTGAACACGCAATTCGGGAACGAAGAACGAATGTCCCAGATCTTTCGAATGCATCAGCAGATGAATCTCGCGGTTCACCGGGATCGCCATCTCTGCCGTCACGATGTCGTCTTTGGAATCCTGGTCGTGAGTTGTATCCAACCCATAGAAGTTGGCATTGGCCTCATTAATCTGGTCGGGATGAAGCGGCCCGAATTTGCCGTCCGGGCCAGGGTAGCGAAAATAGAACGCGAACTGTCCGGCCTGCACCTGGACTGGCATGGCATTCGCCGCCGGCGGAGTGAAATACACACTGGCCCACGCTTTGGCTCCAAACACGCCCAATGCCAGAACTTCGGTCCCTACTAGCAGGAAGGCGGCAATTACCAACCCCATCGCCCCACCGGGGAAGTTCCGGGTCTTGGTTCCCGGCTTGACGTTCGAGAATTTCCAGATGAAGAACGCGAGCAGGAGTTGCGAGGCCAGGAATGAGATTCCCGCCTCCGCCATCGTGTCAGAATACTGCTCATCAATTAACGGACCGTGAGTGGAGATGTCCTGCGGCAAATGCCAGGTGTGCATCACGATGGGGATCGCCGAACCGATTGCGATCAAAATGATGGTCACCGCGAATATCTTCGCCATATCGCTCCGCCTTTAGGCCAGATTAGCTGACACTACTAACGAGTCGCCGCAGCCAGGAGACTACGGCGATTCCATGAAGCTAAAAAGCGCGTTGCAATTCCCTCTATTTCGCCTTAAAGGTGAAGTCGGCAGTCCCCGGCTTCCCCGCCGCAACCGTAACCTTTTGCGTCTGGGTGCCGTAGGTTTCTTGCCACGCCGTAACCGTATAACTTCCCGGTGGCACGTTATTAATGGTGTAATTGCCACTTGAGTCCGTTGTGGCATAGGGACCCTTTACCACGACATGCCACCCGTGCATCCAGGGATGAATATTGCATTGCACTGGAATCACTTCCGGATTCTTCCAGCTCTTCTCAATCGGTGCCGCTCCTGGCGGTTGTGACTGGTTCCACGGGATGTTGCCGGTCATGGGATTCGGGAGAGGGTGAATGTTGTGGGTGGTTTGATCGCTGGTCACTACCTTAAATTTCTGGCCGGCATCGAGCGCTAAAACGTGCGGTGTATACATGCAGTTCTTCTGGTCAAATACCGGCACTTCGGTCGAAGTGTCGGCAGAACCGGTCCAACCTTCGGAGATGTACAGAACGACGTTTTCCAGCCCGTTGCTTTGACCCACTTCGACGGTTTGCAGGTGTGCTGGAGCGGCTGAGTTCGCCTTCACGCAATAGGGATCCTTGGACATATCGATCCCTCTCATATGAGGAGCCGTGCCGTCCAGCTTAACTGTTCCGGAAATCTTGCCCTCTCCCGCAGCGCTGACTCTCTGGTTGAGAATTACCGCGCCACACGAGACCAGAATCACTGCGGATAGTACAGCCGTAAATCTGTTTTGCTTTGTCATTGAAAATCTCTCCTTACCGAGTAGCAAAGTTAACCCTGATTGCGATGCCAATCTAGTCTTTACTGTTGGCCCGCAGGAGCATTGGGATTGACCGGCTTCAGATCAAGCTTCTTGGCCATTTCCTTTTCTTTGCTGGGTTGCGACATCAAGGTACGCAGATAGAAGACCAAATCCCAAGCCTCATCCGGCTTGATGTTGTCAGCGAAAGAGGGCATGGGAGTGCCATCCAGTCCGGTCATGAATATTCGATAGATATCGCGATCGGTATCGCCGCACTTCGGCCGTGCGCCCTCGGTAAAGTTGAAGGCAGCAATGGGCCTGCCGAGATCGTCGGTAAGGGTTGCAGCCGAAGGGCCATTGGCCGCGCCAAGCACGCCATGGCATTTCCAGCACTGCACGCGTGCAAAGACTTCGCGCCCGGCCTTGATGCGGTCCCCAGTAACTTCCGGCTCAGGAGGAATCGGAATCGGCGTTCCCGGTTTTTCATTGGTCCAGCGTGGCGAGAAGTGCTTCACCCAGGCGACTAGGTCGGCGCGCTCCTGCAAGGTGAAGGTGCTCCACGGTGGCATGTTCGAGCGGTCCAAACCCCGGGCTATCGTGTCGGATAGATCTTCATCTGTCGGCAAGGTTCCGGTCGGGGTCGAACGGCACTTAAATACGCCCAACTGGAAATCTCTCGGCTTCGGATCCACCCAAGGAAAATTCTCGCCATTGCCGTCACCCAGTTCGCCATGACAACCGACGCAATACCGGCGGTAGTCGTATGTGGCATCTTTGGCATGACCGGTGGTGTTTCCAACATGGCTTTCCATGCCCATGCGCGACTGCAAATCGTATTTCGTCAATTGAGCCCAGGAAGCCCGTGGGAGCGCCAAAACCACAGTTGCTCCCAGAAGAAGCGACCACTTCTGCAATCTCGTCCGCATCTCTAGTCCTCTCTAGAAATCAAAGTCGAATCCGAGCATTAAGCTGTTGCTGCTGAGGTCGGTCGCGGTGACTGGCGAAGTACCTCGCTGCCGGATCCAGGAATACTCGTTGTGGAACGCAAAGCCGGCCCGGCTGGTCATGAACGGGTTGTAGCGATAGCCGAAGACGTAGTTGTCGATATCCCCCAGGTTGGAGGGCGCTCCAGAAAATCCCTGTTGCGACATTCGCACCCACTCGGAGCGTTGAAAGATGGTGAATTGTGGGCTCCAGACAAAGTGAGTCTCCACAAAGGCACCATTCCACGTGGGGTCGCGGCTTCCTGGAGGCAAAACTCCGGTTGTGTTGTTGTTACCAGGGTCGCAGGTGCCGGTGATAATGTCGCCATAACACGCCCCGAACCAAGCGCTATCGGAACCATGCTGGGTGAAGACTTGAAAGTCCAAATGGGGCCCAAGGTAAAACAGGCCTTCAAAACCCACACGACTAAAACTCTTGTTGCTTAGTCCGGAGCCCGGTATCGGTGCCCCACCGCTCGTCAGATACATCGTCGGGGCTTGCCCCACCAGTGCGTAACCGCCAATGCGCTGCACCCCAAGCTTCCCCGTACTAAAGGCTTGGCTGCCGGCAAAGAACCAACTGTAGGAGTTCTGCCCATAGGGCACATCCACATTGCCGTCGGTGGAACCGAACACGGCGACGGACAGGCGCGTCCGATCATTGGCAGAGTGTCCCAGCCATTCGGCGCCAAGCTGGTTATCCCCAATCTGTCCGAAAATATTGCCGTCATTCGCCGGGATAAAATGGAAGAGCTGATAGGCTCCGCCATTGGCCGAAAGGGTCAAGGTCCGCTTCTCGGAAATGAAGCTGTCCAGTTCGAATTTGCCCACCTTCACGTTCAACCAGGGACTGTTAAACAGGTTGTCGAACCTTACGTTAACCGATTCAAAGTGGAAGGCACCCGTTTCATCGGCGGAAGGCACCAGAAGGAAGGAAATGTTCTTTTCAAGTGTGCCGCCAGTGAGAATGTCCAATCCGCTCAGATTAAAGCCGGTGGTGGCGAGCCCCTGTTCGCCACTGGGAGCCGTATCAACTGCCACCTTGTTTGTACTTTCCCGACTCCAAAATGGCGTCATGCGAAAGGTCACAGGCCAGTAGCTCGGGTTTTGCCAGATCGGGGCGTCACGGTCGTTCATCAACTGGTAACCGTTGTCTTTGAACTTTTGGCCGAAGTAGTTCAGCATCGGCCAAGATTCGTGACAGGCCGAGCAGCGCAAACCATACTTGCGGGCAAATGCCGGAAGGGCGTTTGCGTCCTGACTGCCGCTCAGGATCAGCAAGATCAAAACCAAAACCGCTACCGCGAAATGCTGTTTCCACGGTGCGGTCCTTAGAAGGCGAGACCTCATCCCCATAAGCATGCCAAACTCCTAGCAGTTTTTCTTCGATTCCACAGCGTTCCCATCAACGCAAAGGCAGATGCAACAGCAACCCGCCGGCGCATGGAGAACCCCTTCTCGCGTGCGCTTCGATCGATCCAAAAATAATTTACGAAAGGTCCTACCACTCTACCGGGCGGAATCCTACAATGCTTGTGGAATGTTTTGCAAGGGCAATCCGACTTTTTTTTTACATTATTTTTACGAAGTAAAAAAGGACGAAGACTTCAACTGTCGAGTTAGTCGGGAAAATCAGCCAAAGTTGACAGCGACGGCTAGAGCTGAGAATCTTTGCGGGTAGGAGAAATGATTCGGTTAAACTCACAAGCTTCGATAGAAGTGCTTAATTTTGTGCCAACAAGTCGCCGCCTGCGCCAATTCGGTGCGATTCTGCTTCTGTGGCTGCTAGCATTGCCGCTGGCTGCCCGCGAAAAGAACTCGTCCGCTTATGGCATGGGCTTGATCGTCAACGTGCCGTTTCCCGAGGCAGAGGTCGCGCAAGTCGTGCAAGAAATTGTTCAGAATGGGCTAATTCGTGGAACCAAGGAATACAACAAGGACGAATACATTAGTGGGGCCACGCCAGCCGCCTCTACACGAGTTTTTTCACCCTGGAACGAGGGTGGCAAGATTTTCTATAAAGTGCGCTTGAAAGCGCTGGACCCGCGCAATTTCAAAGACAGCAGCGACGTTGGAACCTTAGCTGTCAGATATGTGGTTCAGCCTCAGGGCGACAAGAATACTCTGCTTCGTATTGATGCGCGGTTCGTGGAGGACTTTCGTCACTCCAGTCATCCCTCCAACGGCTCAGTCGAGAGTGCCGAATATAAAGACATCCACGACCACTTGGAAGCCTTAGAACTGATGAAGGCTCAGACTGTTGAGGCGCAGAAAGAAAAGCAGGAACGGTCCAGTAATACACAAAACCAGGCTCCCGGCCAATCGTCAAGCCAGGGACCAATGGCGGCGTCATCTGCAATTGCCTCGGCATCTCCTGCGGACGACCACACTATGGATGCCACGCCTGCGGATGCCACGTCTGCGCCCGACACGACTTCCAGTTTTCAAACTCTCGAAGAGCGCGTTCACGATTTGCGGCGTCAGGTTCAACGACTGGTGAAGGCGCCCGGAGCGCCGCTGCAGTCGGCGCCCTTCCACACCGCTACTACTCTTCAGTCGTTGCCCGCGGGAACCGAGGTATTAATTGTCGTGTCCACGCCCTACTGGTTCGGAGTTGAAACCCATGAAGGCCAGCACGGGTGGATGCGGCGAGACGAATTGGAGCAGATCCCGTGAGGTCCGACCCCGCACCCTCGAGCCTGACAAGGATCCTGGTCTATGCCATGGCGTTTGTCGCTGTGGTCGCACCGGCTTTTGCGCAAACGAATCCGAATGAACGCTCGTTTCCTCAATCCAAGGCCGCGGTTGAAAAAGCCCTGAGCGCAATGGAATCGAGTCTGGCCGGCCGTCTGCCGGGGCTGGAAGGGTTTGCCAAGCCAGGAGAACATCCCCTTGAAGGCTACCAGCGTGCTTACTTTCAAACCACCGTCCGCGTGAGTTCAACCCAGTCAGGCGGGTCGCTAGTGCAGGTGACTACAAAAGTCACAGCATGGTTTGCCGATCCCGTTGCATCTCGGTCCGGGTATCAACGGCTGACCTCGAATGGCCGAATCGAAGCTGACCTGTTGGATCAGTTGGCGGAGCAGCTCGCAAAGAACTCCGGAGAGAATGACGCTCGAGTAGGATCTGTAACCGCCCCGCAAACCATCGCTAAGCCGGTCGCTAAAGCAGAGTCCACGAGAACAGAGCCGACGAAGCCAGAGCCGGCAATCTCGGCTCCGGCTCCAAAATTCCCCGAGAAGTCAGGAACATTCTCATCATCTGTGAGCCAAGGCTTGGCAGCCCGGGTGAACGAGCACCCGGACAGCTCTACGGTAGCGGTTAAGTCCCACAACGCATTGCAAGCAGAGGCCGACACCCTTGAGGAGGTTTTTAAAAATCAGGCTCACCCCAACAACCTGGTAGCCGTCAAAAAATCGGGCACGCCTGTGGTTTCCACTCCCAGCCTGAACGCGAAGCCGGTGTTTCTGGCCAGCATGCACGATGAATTCGAATTGCTCGACTTCAATGCGGATTGGGTGCATATCCGCATTTCCGGGCTGTCGCGAGGGTGGATCTGGCGGAACGGTGTCGAGATGCCCGGCGGCATTCGCGATACCGACGCGCAGCCGGCCTCTGCACTGACACCGGTCGCGGACCTGTTTCACGTGATACGCGAAGAGACGTCCACATTTCCTGGAGATTGGGATCAGTTACGGAATAAGAACGTGAAGATTCTCACCGTACAGAAGGTCGACGAGAATTCAAAAGATGCGGGGTCCAAGGCGCGATTAGAGTACACAAAATTCCTGCTCGAAAAAGACTACAACGAATTGGCCAAAACGCCCTCGGCCGTAGCGGGCATTGTGGTGATTTTCGATTCGGCCGACGGCGGAATGGTCGCAGCCACGATGTCCACGCTGAAGGAGTGGCGGGCCGGCACTCTAACCGATTCGGCGCTCTGGCACAAATGTTTCTTCGATCCTCCGGAAACCTTTGATTCCTCCGGAACCTCTGGCCAGTAGCAGTCTTGCCCTTTTTTCTTTCGCCCATTCATCGGCCTCCGCTTGTGTCGTAGAATGCCGCAAGGCTCAATTTGAAGCTCACCGAAGACCCTCATCGGCGGTTGAATGCTCTGACTAATGAGTGGGTTTTAGTGTCGCCGCATCGTACGACGCGGCCCTGGCAAGGGGAGGTCGCGCAACTTCCGACCGCATCCGAACCAGCCTATGACCCAACTTGTTATCTGTGCCCCGGCAACACGCGCGCCGGAGGGATTCGCAATCCTGCTTACGCGTCAACGTTCGTCTTCGACAATGATTTTGCGGCGTTGAAAGCTCAAACCGCTCACGCTCGACTCGACGTCGAAAATAAGGGTCTGTTGGTTGCCGAGGCCGAACCTGGCATCTGCCGCGTGATTTGCTTTTCTCCGCGCCATAATCTCACTCTCGCAACCATGTCGGTGGACCAGATAGAACCGGTCGTCCACACCTGGATCGAACAATTTCAGGAATTGGCCGGAATGGAAGATGTCCGGCACGTTCAGATTTTCGAAAATCGCGGGGCCATGATGGGCGCCAGCAATCCTCATCCTCACTGTCAGGTTTGGGCGACTTCATCGCTCCCCGAAGAGCCGGCAAAAGAACTTGGCGCGCAAGGGGCATATCTGAAGTCTCACGATAACTGTCTCTTGTGTGACTACGTCGCATTGGAACAACGCGAGAAGGTGCGAATCGTATGGCAGAACGAAGGATTTGCCGCGCTTGTTCCCTTCTGGGCGGTTTGGCCGTTCGAGGTTTTGCTCTGCAGCCGGCGACACTTCGCCAGTATGGATGAATTCACTGGCGACGAAGTTCGATCTTTAAGCGACATTTTGCAACGCGTGACTTCCACTTACGACAAAGTATTCGGCGTTCCCTTCCCTTATTCGATGGGCTTTCACCAATCGCCCACGGATGACCAAGATCATCCTGAGTGTCACTTTCACGCTCACTTCTACCCGCCGTTGCTGCGCTCGGCGACCATCCGAAAGTTTATGGTCGGCTTCGAAATGTTGGGAACTCCGCAGCGCGACATAACCGCCGAGAGTGCAGCCGAGCGCTTGCGTGATCTGGCGTGGGGCTAACGACGCTCCGCGCCAACCAGTGTATTCTGGGCAAGTGGAAAGGAAGTGGGGCGGAATGAAAATGAAAACGGCAGGCAGATACGTTGATCTCATTGTCCTCTTCGCGACAATTACCGGTCTTACCATCGCTCAAGCGCTAGCTCAGGCGACTGCTATACCAACCAGCGATCTCATCAATCCCGAGGATTTAATAAAACTCCTGCAAACTTCCGGAAAAGAAAAACCGCTAATGATTCAGGTTGGCTCGCACGTGCTGTTCTCCCAAGCGCACATTCCCGGCTCCGAATACATTGGCCCCGCTTCCAGCGAGAGCGGATTGCAGCAACTCCGGCAACGCGTGGAATCTCTCCCCCGCAAAACGTTCATCGTTCTCTATTGCGGCTGTTGCCCGTGGGGCCATTGTCCCAACGTGAAGCCGGCTGATGATGCGCTGAAGGCTATGGGATTTACCAACGTCAAAGTTCTCTACATCCCCGAGAATTTCGGAACGAATTGGGTGGACAAGGGCTATCCAGTCGCAAAGGGGGATTAAATTTTGAACCCGGCGCCGAAAATGCTACTGATTGCGGTGGCAGTAATTGGCGCTGCCGCAGCACTGTACTGGGTGGAACACAAGCACGGTTCAGATGCCGCCGTCCACAGAACGGCAAAGCAACCTGCACCTGATTTCACTCTTCCGCAACTGGATGGACAGGATCTTCGGTTGTCGTCTTTTCGCGGAAAAGTAGTTCTCCTCGACTTTTGGGCTAGCTGGTGCGAGCCCTGCCGCGTGGAGACGCCGCATCTCATCGAACTGCAGGAAAAATATGGCGACCGAGGCCTGCAGATAATCGGCGTCTCCATGGACGACAGTCCCGATCCTGCTCGCGCCTTCGTCCAGCAGTTCCACATGAACTATCCGGTCGTGATGGGCAACGCGAAAACCGGAGAACTCTATGGCGGGGTTTTGGGATTGCCAATTGCCTTTTTGATCGACCGCGATGGCCGGATTTATTCCAAGCACATAGGCGCCACCGAGCCCGAGGTTTTTGAGAAGGACATCGCGTCCTTGCTGCCGAAACCTTAGAATAGGCGGCATTACATAACGCTTTCGAACGCGTGACTCGAGCCAGAATCAGGGGAACGAATGTCTACCATCACCCGACGCTCTTTCCTGCGAATGGCGGCCGTCGAACCGCTCTTTGGAAAAATGGTGAGGCGCCCAAACTCGAAATGAATATTCTCGAGGGCGATCCTAAATTTTCGGAGTAATAGGATTTGATCGAAGTTAATAAAACAGTTGAACGCGCGAAACGTGCTAACGCGCCTCAGGTGGGAAATTCCCAGCCCTCCTCTTTCATTTTTCGATTAGTCCAATGTTGGAGTTGTTCGAACAGGGCGGGTTCGATCACGACAAAGCGGACGCCGACGCGGCCTTCCTCGCCGATCCACATCAGACGGGCTTTTGCCTGAAAGAGGACTTCGCTTTCGGGCAGCATGAAACTGACCTCAAGTAACCCGGCAAACCGCAGGGGCTCTTTGATTCCGTCCAGGCCCATGCCGCCGGTGCTCAGGTTAACGCCCTGCACGTGGATTTCTTCTCCCCGTTGGTTCCGGATCGTGACCGTGGTCTCGACGCGGGCGCGGAAAAATTTTTGCTGCTCGTTGCTGATAAAACCTAGCGACGCGGTAATTTCCCCATGGGCGAAGTCGATGTTGTACTCCTTCAGTTTGCGGCTCAGGGTGCGTCGCGAGATGCCAAGTTGTTCGGCGGCGAGAGTGCGTTGGCCCCCAGTGCGTTCCAAAGCTTTAATGATCATTTGCTCTTCCATGCTGTCGAGGTTGCTGACCGGCAGAGAGGCAGTTTGACGCAGCGCAGTGGGCTCCCCGGTGAGCGCGGTGCTCAGGCTGGAGAAGTCTATTTCGGAACTGGCAGATTCCATCGCCATACGGGCGACCAAGTTGCGCAATTCGCGAATGTTTCCTGGCCAGGAGTGCGAAAGCAGGGCGGAAATGGCACGCTCGGAGAAGTTCTTGTGCACGGACTTAAGGTGCAGAAAGTGTTCCGCCAGAGCTACGATGTCCTCGGGACGTTCGCGCAGAGGAGGGACGCGGAGTTGGAACTGGCCCAGGCGGTGAAACAAGTCTTGTCGGAAACGGCCACCCTTAACCGCAGCCTCGAGATCCTGGTTGGTGGCAGCGACGATGCGGACATCGACGTGGATCTTGCGGTGGCCACCGAGACGGTAGAAGGGCTGTGCGTCGAGAACGCGCAGTAGCTTCACCTGAGTCTGCAGTTGTAGCTCGCCGATTTCGTCCAGGAAAAGCGTGCCCTTGTCGGCCAATTCGAAAAGGCCGGGCTTGGAGGCGTCGGCGCCGCTAAAAGCTCCCTTTTCGTACCCAAAAAGCTCGCTCTCGACCAGGTTTTCGGGAAGCGCGGCGCAGTTGATGTCCACCCAAGGTCGCCCACGGCGGTGAGAAGACTCGTGAACCGTACGGGCGATGAGTTCCTTGCCTGTTCCGGTTTCGCCCGTGATTAAGACTGTTTCCGTGTGTCCGGCTACGCGATCGACCAGGCCCATGAATTTATGCATGATCGGGCTCGCCAGAATGAAAACCGTGTCGTCAATCTTGCGCGACACCACCCCCTGATTTTCCCCCGAACCGGCATTGGCTCGGTTCTGGCTTCTGGCCACGGGCACCACTAAAGCGATCATCGTAGTTGGTGAAGAGGCGGAATCGCTCAGCAGCGTGGAGCAGAACTGCACAGGAATGGCAGTCCCAGTCCTGGTGTGCGCGAACAGCCGAGCGTGATAGTCCCCCTGCGCGCCCAGGTTCGCCAAAATAGTGCGCACCAGGGATCGGTCGCCATTCATTTTTTCCGTCGAAGCAAAAATCGTAGAAACATCGCGACCGATGAGTTCCTGCGCCGAGTAACCAACCAGTTTTACGAAGGCAGCGGTGCAACCACGGAATAGCCCGTGTAAATCGGCGGAGAAAGCAGCCATCTGAGATTGAGATCCGATGCCCGACTCCGCAAGATTCGTCTCGGTGGCCATGGAGGAATCGTGCTGGTCCGAACTGGGGCGCGGCGGCGACATAGATACGTTTGGGATGATGGTGACATACCGGCGCAGAATGACCGAGAAGCGTGTTACGCAAGGGATTACGAAGGTAATGGCCTTTTTGAGTGGAGATCGATTTGCGCAAAACTTTGCTCGCGACGCAAATTGCGGCTTAATGCGCCGGAACCAATACGGGTTACTAAAGTAAGCTTCTGAAGACCTAATGCTTGCAATAAGATTCCGGCAAGGCTCGCAATGGGACGGGGTGTGCCCTGAGAGCTGAGGGCGAGCTATTTTAGCGCGCTTAAACAGCTTGTCGTGTGTCGGACGAAGCTCGCGCAAGTTTTACGGGAACAAAGGTCTTGTAGTTGGAGTGAAGTCGTCATCAGGTTCTCGATGAGAGCTGAGACAGAGAAATTGTCGATTCAGACAAAGCTATTCGTCGGCATCACTGCGTCATCGGGCGTAGTGGTGCTGGGCTTTGCGCTATTGCATTTCCAATCCCAAGACCCATTGCGATTCTTATGCTACCTGGCCGTGGCCGTACTGGCATCGGGATTGAAAGTGCAGTTGCCCGGTATCGACGGCACGATGTCGGTGAATTTCCTTTTCATCTTGCTCGGCGTTTTGGAGTTGAGCCTGCCGGAAACGCTGCTGATCGGCTGTACCGCAACGCTTGTGCAAAGCGTCTGGCAATCGCGCAACGGGCGGGATCCGGTCAAGATCTTATTCAACGTCGCCGGAATGATGGCCAATGCCAGTGGGCTCACTTACCTCACTTATCACTCCCTGGCACAAAGATTCGGATCGAACAAACCGATTCTTCTGATGGTCGCGGCGCTCGTTTTTTTCTTCGCGAATACCTTGCCGATTTCGATCGTCATTGCCCTAACCGAACACAAGTCAAGCCGCAGGGTCTGGTCGGAATGCTACTTCTGGTCATTCCCGTATTACCTGGTAGGAGCGGCGGCTGTGGGTTTGGTGGGTATCGTGAACCGGTCGGCAGGATGGGAAACGTCCCTGCTGGTGTTGCCGCTGATCTATTGGGTGTATCGATCCTACCGCTTATACCTGGGACGTCTGGAGGCGGAAAAGGAGCGGGTCGAGATTGAGAAGCGGCACGTGGAACAGATCGCCTCGCTCAATATGAGGACGATTGAAGCTCTCGCCCTGGCTATCGAGGCCAAGGATCACACGACTCACACGCATCTTCAGCGGGTGCGAACCTATGCCGTGGCTGTAGCCACACAGTTAAATTTGCCGGAAGACCAGATCGAGGCACTACGGGCTGCCGCTCTCCTGCATGACATCGGAAAACTCGCAGTCCCGGAACAGATCATCAACAAGCCCGGCAAATTGACGACGGAAGAATTCGAGAAGATGAAGGTGCACCCAATCGTGGGTGCGGAAATTCTTGAGCGGGTCGCATTTCCCTATCCGGTGGCGCCGATCGTACGGTCGCACCACGAGCGCTGGGATGGCACGGGATATCCGGAGGGATTGAGCGGAGATGCAATTCCGATCGGGGCCCGAATTCTGGCCGCTGTGGATTGCCTCGACGCGCTCGCCTCTCACCGCCAATACCGCCCGGCTCTGCCGCTGGCGGAAGCCATGGCAAAGGTAAAGGAGATGGCCGGAAAGTGGTTCGATCCACAAGTGGTGGAGATTCTGGCTAGCCGTTACGTTGAGTTGGAGCGCATGGCGCAAATGTCAGTGGCTCAGATGGCCGAGGATACGCTCGTCACCCGCGGACTTTCCAAGACGGTTCGGGTGGAACGAGGCTTGGCGCCGGCCACTGGATTCGAACGCGAGCCCACTGTGGGCATGGCGGATAGCGCGGACTTTCTGACGTCAATTGCATCCGCCCGGCAAGAAGCGCAAACCATGTTTGAGCTCAGCCAAGACCTGGGCGTCTCGTTGAGTTTGAGCGAGACGCTATCCGTATTATCGATGCGGCTGCGGAGAATGATTCCCTACGACTCTATTGCGGTGTTCGTCAATCGCAACGGATGGCTGCTTCCAGAATTGGTGAGCGGCGAAAACTTCCGCATGTTGTCGTCGCTGAAAATCAAGTTAGGCGAGGGGCTATGCGGATGGGTGGCGGCGAACTGCAAGCCCATCGTGAACGGGAATCCACAAGTGGAAGCGGGGTATGTCGTCGATCCTGGAAAACACATTGCCCTGCAGTCGGCGCTGGTCGTGCCTCTGGAAGGACTGAATGGCGTGGTCGGAGTTCTCGCGATGTATCAGGCGAACCGCGACGCGTTCACACCCGATCATTTGCGAATCTTGCTGGCGGTAGCTTCGAAGGTCGCATTGTCGGTGGAAAACGCCCTGAAGTACCAGCAAGCGGAAAGTTCCGCGACCACAGACTATCTGACTGGATTGCCGAACGCGCGCTCGCTGTTTATGCATCTAGCCCAGGAAGTGGCGCGCTGCCGCCGCATGAAAACGGCGCTGGCGGTCATGGTTTGCGACATTGACGGATTCAAGCAGATCAACGACTCCTACGGGCACCTGGAGGGCGACAAACTGCTGCGCGAGTTTACGGCGCGCCTGAAGGACGTTTGCCGTGGATACGATTATGTGGCTCGAATGGGCGGCGACGAATTTGTGATCACGGCACCCGGGCTTACTTCGGAAGCCGCGACGGAGAAGGCGGACCGCCTGAACCAAGCGGCGATTGATGCCGGGCGGCATATCTGCGGCCGCGACCTGATCACCCTAAGTGTGGGAATCGCGTTTTGTCCAGAAGACGGATTTGACGTTGAACGACTGCTCGCCGAGGCGGACCGTCGGATGTATTCCATGAAGCAGGTCCATCACGCCGCGGCCGAGCGCGACACTAAGACCGCCGGAGCGGCGGCGAATTAGGAGAACTTGTTCATGCTGGGGCGAAAACTTGCGCGGCATGGACTCACCATCATCGCCACCGTTCTGCTGGGTGGATTTCTCGCGACTGCGCTGGTACGCCTTGCGCCAGGATTTGATGTGGATGAGGCGCAGCTAGATCCTCATCTCAATTCGGAAAGCATTCGGGCCTTGCGCGAAGCGCGGCGGGAACAGAACAACATCTTTCGTTTTTATTTGCACTCATTGCAACGCGCAGCCCACGGCGACCTGGGAACTTCGCTTTCGCTGGGGCAACCGGTTAGCGTCCTGCTGCTCGAGCGCGCGCCTCTCACCCTGCGACTGGTAGGAATCGGCCTCTTGCTGAGTTGGGCGGCGGCTATGTCTTGCGCATTGAGTGCAGCCTGGCTGAAGTGGTCTGCTTATGACACGCTGACAACTCTGGTGAGCGGAACTTTTCTGTGTATTCCGGCGGCCGTGCTGGCGCTCTTGTCTGTACTTTGGAATGTGCCGGGGGCGCTGGCAATTGGATTGATCGTGTTTCCCCGCGTCTATCGCTATGCGCGAAATTTGTTGGCAAAAGCGTCTTCCCTGCCTCACATCGTTACGGCGCGAGCCAAAGGACTAAGCGAATCGAGAATTCTGTTCTGGCATGTGGTGCCCGTGGCCGGCCCGCAGTTGCTGGCTGTGGCCGGAGTTTCAGTGAGCATCGCGGTGGGCGCGGCGATTCCGGTGGAGGCACTCTGCGGGCTGGCGGGAGTTGGCCAATTGGCGTGGCAGGCCGCGCTGGCGCGCGATTTGCCATTGTTAACCAATCTGACGATTCTCGTGACGCTGGTAACCTTGCTGGCCAACTCCGGGGCCGATGTAATCGGGCATATGCTTCGAGGTCAGGAAGGATGAAGACCTTGCGCACAAGCTTCTGGCGAAGCCTGGCATGCGCAGTTTTACTGCTGGTCGTCGGCGTGTCGCTGGCGGCGAATTGGCTGGCGCCGGCGGGATACGCGAAGCAGTATCGCGAATCGGCCGATGCGGGTCCCACCCGGCAACACTGGCTGGGAACCGATGAGATTGGGCGGGATCGATTCGCCCGCGTGTTATATGGAACGCGGATTTCTCTGCTGCTGGCGCCTGCAGCGGCGCTGCTGTCGACGCTGATGGCCGCGCTGGTCGGCGGCCTTGGCGGATATCTGGGCGGGCGTTGGGCGCGAGGCGCAATGGCAGTGACGGATCTATTTCTGTCGCTGCCGTGGCTGTTTTTGCTGATTACGGTTCGCGCCATCATGCCTTTGAATGTTTCGCCGTTGGCATCGGTGCTGGTGACGTTTCTGATGTTGGGCCTTCTGGGATGGACCAGCGCGGCGCGCGTGTTGTGCTCGACGGCAGGTTCGCTGCGGGAATCGGATTTTGTGCGCCAAGCGAGAGCTTCTGGAATTCGCGGCGCGAGGTTGTTCTGGATTCACGTGCTGCCCAACTTGAGGCCGGTGCTCTACGCGCAGTTCTGGATTTCGATTCCAGTCTTCATTTTGAGCGAGGCGAATCTAGGCATTTTGGGGTTGGGAGTAGCCGAGCCCATGCCTTCCTGGGGCAGTCTGTTGAAGGAATTGGAAGGGCTGGTGTCGGTGGGCGAAGAGCCGTGGAAATTTGTGCCTCTGATTTTGCTGGTAGTGGTGGTGACGTCGTTTCAACTTGTACTTTCGAAGCAAGAGGAGGTGACGGCATGAGGCGCCTCCGAGGAAGGTTCGCAGTTATGAGAACGATGGGCAGGAAAGCAGTTGCAATATCGATCATATTCCTGGGGATTCTGGCGGCATCGGCGATGGCGCAGAGCGAATTAAGGTTTTGCCTGCACTCTGAACCGAAAACGTTTGATCCGCTGAAAGTGGAAGACGATGCGTCGGTAGCGATCCGGTATTTGACGGGGGGCGTGCTGGTGCGAATGAACCGGCAGACGCAAGCATTGGAGCCAGAGCTGGCGCAGTCGTGGAAAGTATCGCGGGACGGGAAGGAGATCACGTTCAAACTGCGCAGCGGCGTTTCATTTTCGGACGGCACGCCTTTTTCCGCGGAAGACGTAGCGTTCACCGTACGGCAGTTGATGGATCCGGCACTACATGCGCCCACGGGTGATGCCTTCCGCTCGGGACCGGGGGACGTGGAGACCAAGATTATTTCTCCGACTCAGATTTCGATTACCTTTCCCGCACCCGTGGCCGGACTCGACCGGCAGTTCGACCAGGTGGCAATTCTTTCCGCACATTCTGCCAAGAAGGAAATGGCCGTTTTGGGCCCGTTCATGGTTGCAGATTACAAGCCGGGTGCGACTGTACTTTTAAAACGGAATCCGAATTATTGGAAGACGGATGCGCAGGGACGCAAGCTGCCTTATCTGGACGCGATCCAGTTGGATATTCAACCGAACCGTGATGTAGAAATGCTGCGCTTCAAGCGAGGCGAGGTCGATCTGATCAATTCGCTGGATAGCGAGTACTTCGATAAGTTGGCGGCAACTTCGCCCCAACTCGTCCACGATGCCGGGCCGTCGCTCGATAGCGAACAAATGTGGTTTAACGAGGTGGCGAAGGCGCCGCTGCCGGAATACAAAAAGAATTGGTTCCGCTCAGCAAATTTCCGGAGGGCTGTTTCAGAAGCGATCAATCGAGATGACCTAAGCCGCGTCGTTTTTCGAGGACACGCACAAGCTGCAGTGGGCCCAGTGTCTACCGCGAACAAATTCTGGTTTGACTCCAAGTTGAAAGCCGAGCCCTATGCACCAGACGCAGCGCTGCAAGCATTACAAGCCGACCACTTCCGTATGGAAAACGGCACGTTGAAGGACAAAGATGGAAATGCCGTCGTGTTTTCCATCATCACTAACTCGGGAAACAAGTATCGCGAGCGTATGGCCACCATGATCCAGGACGATCTTCAAAGGATCGGGATTCATGTGAATGTGGTAACGCTCGACTTCCCTTCCCTGATCGAGCGCATGACCCAGACTTTCGACTATGAGGCAATTCTGCTGGGGCTCACGAATGTTGGACTGGATCCGAATGAGCAGATGAACGTTTGGCTCAGTTCCTCAGAAAATCACCAGTGGAATCCGCAGGAGAAAACCCCGGAAACCACATGGGAGGCCGAAATTGACCGCTTGATGCGGGCGCAAGCATCTTCGGCTGATCCTAAGAAGCGCAAAGAAAGTTTCGACCGCGTCCAGGAGATCGCGGTCGAGCAGGCGCCGTTTATTTACCTGGTGAACCGGAATGCGTTGTCGGCCGTGGCGGCCCGAGTGCAGGGTTCCGTCCCGGTAATTCTCGTGCCGCAAACTTTTTGGAACGCGGACCAGCTTTCCGTGAAGTAAGTCATAATACTCGCCACGGATTTCACGGATTCACACGGATTGAAAACTTGGACCACCGAGGACGCTGGAATATCGCACCGGGCAGCTTCACACGAATGAAGAACAATTCACAATCCGACATTCTGCTGGCGGCTAAGATTTCCGTCCGATATGGAGACCGGGCTCCTGTGCTGCGCGACATTTCATTGGAAATCGGGCGCGGCGAAGTGCTCGGACTGGTAGGGCAAAGCGGGTCAGGCAAGAGCACACTGGCGATGGCGATTCTAGGATTGCTCGACCGGAAGAGTGTGCGAACTGAAGGAAGAATCGACTTCGACGGCAGAGACCTGCTGGCGCTGCGCGAGCGGGAATTGCGCGAACTGCGCGGACGACAGATTGCGCTGGTGCTGCAGAGCCCGCTATCTTCTTTGAATCCAGCACTGAAAATTCGAACGCAGTTGCGAGAGGCGTGGCGAGCCCATGCAGCTGGATCGAGCGCCGATTGCGAGGAAACTATCCGTGAAGCGCTGCAAAGTGTCAGCTTGCCTTCCGATGAAGAATTTCGGCGAAAGTATCCAGGGCAAATGAGCGTCGGCCAGGCGCAACGCGTGCTGATCGCGATGGCAGTGATACACCGACCGGCTCTTCTAATTGCCGATGAGGCGACCAGCGCCCTCGATGTGATTACCCAGTCCGAGATTCTGGCGCTTTTTCGGGAACTGAACCGCAACTTCGGGATGGCAATTCTCTATATCTCTCACGATCTAGCTTCGGTGGCAGGCATCTGCGATCGGATTGCAATCCTGCACCAGGGACAAATCGTAGAGACCGGAATGACCGAGCAAGTGTTGACCAGCCCTCACCACGAATATACACAACGATTAATGGCGGCGATGCCCAAGATGCCACAGCGCATCGCAGCGGGCAAAGCGGCTGCCATCTAACGTGTATCTGTCGCGGCGACTCGCAACGTGGCAGACCCTAGTTCATTCGTAAGTAAGAGCCCCACACCAAAGTAACGCCTGAAATGGGACAACTTGTCCCACGCCCAAGCTCGAGGGACACAGTGACCCATTCGGCTTCAAAAAACTCTGCCAATCCCTAATAGAAACAATAAGTTACAGGACCCAGATTGGCTGGCGCCGTGCAACAGCGGAGGTGGGTATTAATGCGATCTTTCCCCCATTCAAGAAAGAAGGGTGAGATTCATGGTGCATACAGAGAAACTGCGAAAGCCGAAGGGGCGTGGCGAACGTCACAGCGCCGCTTGGGGCAAGCGCCTAGGCGTCATGTTGCTTCTGGCGACGGCTCTGGCCTTCGGACAGAATTCGACCAACCACGGCCGAATTGCTTCTGAACTGTCTGGGCTTCTAGCCAAAGCGCATCAGGGAACTGCACAGGGCCAAACGGTAAAGGTCATTGTGCAGTATCGCCAGGTTCCCACCGCGACGCATTACGCTACGATGCATAACCGCGGTGGAAAGCTGAACGCCAAGCTTCACATGATTAAGGCGGCGGCGTTCACGATTCCGATCAGCGCTCTGGCCGCCTTGGAGTCTGATCCCGAGATCATTTCAGTGAGCATCGACCATCCCATGAACGTCGCGGACGATCTCACCAACGATGCCACGGGGGTGCCTTCAGCCTGGAATGCCGGATTCAACGGCGCTGGCGTCGGAGTTGCCGTGATCGATAGCGGCATCAACGACAGCCATCCTGATCTCCACAATCCCGATGGAAGTTCGCGTGTGGTTTACCACCAGGACTTCACAGGAACTCCCACCACCAACGCTAACGGAGCGCAGTATGACCTTTATGGTCACGGCACCCACGTCGCCGGAATCATCGGCGGAAACGGCTCCTTATCCGGCGGCGAATACGCAGGGGTTGCGCCTGGTGTCAGCTTCGTCGATCTTCGAGCACTGGACGCCAACGGAGCGGGCACCGACAGCACCGTGATCGCGGCTATCCAGCAGGCAATCGCGTTGAAGAGCACCTACAACATCCGCGTAATCAATTTGTCGTTGGGCCGCGGAATTCCTGTCAGCTACACGCAGGATCCACTCTGCCAGGCAGTGGAAGCAGCTTGGAACAGTGGGATGGTTGTAGTTGTGGCCGCCGGTAACTACGGCCGCTTGACCGTAAATGGCAGCAATGGGTATGGAACGATCACTGCTCCCGGCAACGATCCTCTCGTTCTGACCGTGGGCGCAAGCAAGAGCAACGGGTCTACTTCTCAAGCTGCGGAGACGGTGGCCAGCTTCAGTTCGAAGGGGCCGACCACCTACGATCACGTCGTGAAGCCTGACATCATGGCGCCCGGCAATGCCATCGTTTCTTTGGCTGCCCCGGGGGCTACGCTGGAAGCTTCTTATCCCGCAGAATTGGTCACCGGTACTGACGGCAACAATGACTATTTCACTCTGAGCGGCACCAGTATGGCGACGCCCGCTGTGACTGGCGCCGCCGCGCTGTTGCTGCAAGAGCAGAGCACACTCACTCCGGATCAGGTAAAAGCGCGGCTGATGAAAACAGCCTACAAGATGGGGATGTTCTCCACGTCGGCGTACGTTCCCCATCTCTTCATGTCGTTCCTGTCTTTCTACGACATGTTCTCCGTCGGCTCCGGGCTGTTGAACGTACAGTCCGCTATTGCCAACCACGATCTGGCTCCGGCCACGGTTGGGTCGGCGCTTTCTCCGTCCGTTATCTACAACCCGCTGAACCATACGGTTTCCCTGGTTGAGGGCAATTCGACCGTGACCTCGACCTCCGTTGTTTGGGGATCGTCGGTGGTCTGGGGAGCCTCAGTGGTTTGGGGAGCTTCGGTAGTGAACGGAACCTCGGTCGTATGGGGCGCTTCCGTACCCTGGAACGACAATACGTTGAGTGCTTTCAGCGTGGTCTGGGGAGCGAGTACGGGCACCACATCGGCCACCAGCGTGGTTTGGGGGGCCTCAGTGTCGAATACCAACAGCGCATTTACCGATGCCGGGGACGACGAACAATAATTGCCGTGTAATCCACGGAAAGGAGACGAGTCTATGAACAACACACGGCAAATTAAGACATTCATCGGCGCGATGATCGCAGCAGCAGTAATCACCGCAGCATATGCGGGATTGGTCAGCCACACTCTGCACACTTACTTCGGGCTGGCGGTTCTGGTACTGGCTGCAGTCACGTCGCGAATGAAAGTCAAGCTGCCCGGCATCAACGGCAATATGTCCGTTAACCTGCCGTTCTTGCTGACTGCGGTAGTAAGTCTGAGCGCGGCGGAAGCGGTTCTGATCACGTGCGTTTCTACTGCGGTGCAATGCTGGCCGCGCAAGAACGCGAAGTTCAACCCGCAACAGATGGCGTTCAACCTCAGCATGATGGCGTTCGCTACCTGCATGGCGAGCCTGATGTTCCATGCTGAATGGTTGCGCGGCATGCATTGGAGCTCCAGCACGCTGGGCTTGGCGCTGGCGACTGCCACTCTATTCCTGGGACAAACTGCTCCGGTGGCTGCAATCGTGGCCGTGAGCGAGGGTAAGGCGGCTGGTCAAATCTGGCTGAGCCTGGCGCATCTCTCGTTCCCCTATTACGTGGTCAGCGCGGGAGTCACAACCATGGTGCAGGCAGTTAGTTCGCACCTGGGATGGGGACTGGCGCTCGCCGTATTCCCGGTAATGTATGGAATCCACCGTTCTTATCGGATGTACTTCGGTCGAATGGTGCAAGCGCGATCAGCGGACGCTCTAGTTAGGTCGATGGCAGCGGGCGCGTAAGCCGTCAAACAACAACTCACCAAAAGTGGCATGCTGACTTCGGTCACATGCCACTTTTATTCTGAAACAAATATAGGACGGTCGAAACCTTCTCTCACTCTTTAGGTTTCGGGGGCAGCGTTTGACTTTTGAACTGCTGCTCGCTCCCGACGAAAAACTCCTCATACTTTCGATTACCGCCAGGGCCTTGCAGTTCTCCGGTAATTTTCCCCCAAACACGCTTTTCAGGACCTGAGTCAGGCAGGGGTCGAACCGTGTCGTTCGAGTAAGAAGCGTAATCGTCGCTGGCCGCCCCATATTGTTCGGAAGAGGACGTCTTTAGCGTTCCGGAGGGTGGAATCTTAACCATCGTGTGGCTGGACTGAATCGGCAAAGCGGGGGCACCCGGAATTTCAAATTCGATCCGCACCCAGCCCGTGTAGCCCTCAGGAATCAAGAAACGATACGAATGTAGAGCCGAATTCTGGGTGTTAGGGTTCGCCACATTGAGCTTGATCCATGCGCCAACAGCAATCACGAGCACGAGCGTAACGAAACCGACGATGATTCGGGCCGGCCTTTTAGGGCGCTCGGGAAATAGCCAACTTGGCTGCGCGTCCTCAGGCTTGTGGCGGAAGCTTACGACCGTAGAATATGCAGTGGCCAGAATCAGAAGAACGATGGCTGAGTAAACCAAAATCATGGCTGTTCAGAAACCTTTGATAGGCGACGCGCCCGTCCATAACGCAGTTGCCTTCAGCGATCGCAATTCGGATACTGCAGCCGGCTTGTGGATGCGTGCGCGGACGAAGTTAGCAATGGCCGGGGCGTAGAAGCACCATAGCGCCAGACAGGCGATTAAGGCCACGCGTCCTGCAGCACGAGGCCTGAACAGGCTAATGTAGGCTGCAATCAGCAATGCAAACGCGCCCAGCAAGCCGACCAGTTCCAGCAGGTTCACCGGAACGCCATACACCACCAACGACATCAGGGCGTACAAATGGTAGCCA
Organism: Candidatus Sulfotelmatobacter sp.; assembly: GCA_036269595.1. Classification (GTDB taxonomy): domain Bacteria; phylum Acidobacteriota; class Terriglobia; order Terriglobales; family Acidobacteriaceae; genus Sulfotelmatobacter. The sequence goes on along the minus strand of DATBEI010000065.1, from coordinate 441 downwards.
GTGAACATTGCGGTCACAAAATATAAAACGAAGGGCAACACCTCAACCTCCACGAGAGCGGGGACTATTGTAGTGATTTCTGCATGGGCAAAACATAAACGTAGTACACCAGCAGAAAAATGAGAGCCACGAAAGCGCCAATATAGATTGATAGGAAAAGTCCACGACGAGTCGTAAACGCGGAGCCCTGATTCTTCTTGTTACTTCTTTTCATGAACTACCGCTCGGTCACTCGGGTTTCTTGGGCGAATGGTCGAACTTCAACCTGGACTCGTCTAAATAACTCCCCCGAGCGGATCAGGGATGCACTCCAATCTCGAAGTTCAAGGTCGTCAGAGCCAGCCGGTATTGGTATTGAGCGTTGACATATCCAATGGCAGCGTCGGTCTGCTGCAATTGTGCCTGACTCAGTTCGACGATCGAGCCCAGGCCCAGTTGATA
>DATBEI010000022.1:0-5078 GCA_036269595.1 Candidatus Sulfotelmatobacter sp. | reverse complement strand
TTTTCGACGCGGGCAGGATGCGAATCCTATCTGAAGGGTTTGGACTATTCCCCGCTGGGGAAATATCGATCAGGTTAGGTCGGTCGCAGTAGAAGAATGACTGGATAGCATCAAGCGGGCAAAAGGAACAAAAGCGAAAAGTCGAAATATCATGAGTGCCATCTTCCATCACGCGCTGTGTTACGAGTGGTTCACCGCAACCCAATCAAGCTCGTCCGCCAAAGCGCAAAACGGGAGAGAACACCTGACGTACTCGAAAATGGCCGAACTTCAGCTCCTTCTCAGCAAGTTGTTTGTGCCGCACGTTGGCGCTTGTCGACGCAGCAACTGGGCTTCGGGTCAACGAGTTGTTAGCACTCGCTGGAGCGTTGTCGATTTTGAGAATCTGGAACTCCGTATTACGCGATAGATCTGGCACCAAGTCGTGGGCAACTGCAAGACGGAGACCCCGCCAAACCCGTCCCGATGGACAGTTACCTGGCAGAGGATCTTCTACGCTGGCGCCGTCAGAGTACATCCTACGAGCGCTGTTGTTGCAGGTATTCTTTTCCATCCGTTCCGAACGGCCGCTGATCGAGCAGATCGATTACAACCTGCTCTTTCGCTGGTTCGTGGGCCTGGATATGGATGATGCAGTGTGGAACGCATGCGGTGTTCTCGAACCGCGACCGATTACTGACCGACGAGGTGGCGCAGCGGTTCTTCGCCAAAGTGAATAAGCAGACGAAGAAGTTCATGTCAGACGAGCACGTCACCATCGATCAGCTTCAACAGGCCTGAACGCCCCCTTCTTAATTCAATGAGCCTTTGCCCTGTTATCGAGTCAAACGACTTAGTGTGCTCCTGATTCCTGATCCAGGCGACATCAATTTCCAATGAGTCCTTGGAAGTTTCAACGGTTCTGATCTTCTTCATTTCTTTCTATATAGTGAATCAGCGTTTGAGGTGTAATCACACCTTCTACGTGAAAGAGAGAGCCGCGGGTCAGCACGGGCAGCAGGCCGGGACTCTTTGCAAGCCGCTCCAGCGCTATTCCGATCGTGTGATCGGGATAGACAGACGCGGGTTCTTTGATCATGAATTTGGCGATGGGGTCGGCAGTCATTCCGGACTGGATCGCAGTATCGATGGCATCGCGCGTGATGAGTCCGGAAAACGTTCCGTTGTTGCCAACAATCAGGCATTTTTCACCGCTCCGCGAGACAAAAGCCGATGCCGCTTCAATCGTAGTGTCCGGAGGGGTCATGTTGAAGCTGCGTGTCATGATGTCTTTCGCGCGCCATGTGCTGATCGTCATTCGAGCTCCAACCTCGGGCAGGTATACGTGGTCCTGCTCAAGCAGAGCGTGATAGAGGGGCTTCGGCTGATACTTCTTCGAAATCCAGAAACTGATCATGTTCGCGACCATCAGAGGCACCAGCACCTGGTAATTCTCCGTTAGTTCAAAAATCATGACGACGGATGTCATGGGGGCGCGAATAATTCCCGCGAACAGAGTGCCCATGCCGACCATTGCATAAGCGCCGGGATCGCTGGCCCCAAAGAAAGCAATGTGATGCACAAGGACACCCACCGTGCCACCTGCCATCGCGCCCAGGTAAAGACTTGGAGCGAAAATGCCGCCCGCATTGCCGGAGGAGTAGGAAACAATAGTCGCGACCATTTTTGCCATGCACAGGAGGAACATTGCACGCAGCATAAGTCCGCCATTGAGCGCCTGGTCCACGTACTCATAGCCAACACCCATCACCTGCGGGAAAAAGATTAGGAGCACACCAATAAGCAAGCCCCCCATTGCAGGCCGGAATATCCGGGTCCGGGCCGGCATACGAAGAAAAAGCGCCCGGAGCAGAAGCAGGGCCCGCGAAAATGCCAGTGATACAAGGCCGCCGACCAAACCAAGGCCCGCATAGGCAATCAGCTCCGCCGGATGCGTGAAATGATACTGTGGCACATGAAAAATCGGACTGTTGCCGAGAATAGACCGCTCGACCATGACCGCCGCGACAGACGCCACGACCGTGGACCCCAGCAATTTGGCATTCATGTCTCCGACAACTTCTTCCAGCGCGAAGAGCACGGCAGCAATAGGCGTATTAAATGCAGCGGAGAGTGCGGCTGCCGAGGCGACCGGGATAAGGCTTTGTACACGTGCCGGTGAGAGCCGAAGCCACCGCCCGATTGCGGAAGCAAGGCCCGCCGCAATCTGCACTGAGGGGCCTTCCCTTCCCATGGAGTGTCCGGATCCGATGCAGAGCACGCCTGTCAGAAACTTGCCGAAGGCTACACGAAGGGGTATCCGTCCCTCCTGGAGATGAAATGCAGCCTCAGTCTGGGGGACGCCGCTGCCCGCTGCTTCCGGGAAAAACTTTACCAGCAGGAAACCTGTACACACGCTCATCAGTGTGGGGACGAGCACCAAACGGAGAATGGACGGAGAGATACCGAACAACAAAAACGTTGTGCTCTTAATGGCCAACGTGAACAGCACAGCTGCCAGGCCACTGAGAACGCCGATCAGAATGGTCAGAACGAGGAAGATGCGGTCCTCGCGGAACCGCAGTTGCAATCTATGTGACAGGCCTGATGCGTTCATTGCCGGCCGTCGCGTTTGCTGGCAATTAAAAGCAAAGCTTCGTCCATTCCCATCGGCTCTCCACAGTGAATATTGGTTGTTGTCTCCATGCGATAGATCAGGTCCAAACCGTATCTCAGAAGGTCAGGATCGTAGCGAATGCGCTTGCCTTGTATTCCCGCTCTTGTGGTGGCAGCTTCGGTGGCAAGGGCGTGCATATCTGGCGCATCCATCTGTATTGACGGCCGCGTGAGACAGTCCTGCATCCGCTGAAAAGCCTGCTGATAACCGGCCATAAGACGTTGCTGCCGCTCTTTCGCACCGATACCTCGGGCCAACGGATCCGCGGATAACACCATTTGGGCTAGAGAAAGGGTCTGTTGGGCAGGAGACGGCAGAGGTCCCAGATCGCGCGATGCTTCCAGATCGCGCTCGGCGGCAGAGTAGTCGCCGAGTTGAAAGGAAGCTTCGCCTGCTCCGGACAACGCCGGCGGATTGTGAGGATCAAGCTTGATTGCTTCCCTGAAATTCTGTAATCCATGCTGCGGGTCCCCGGCCTGAAGAAATAAATCTCCGGCTTCGACATGTGAGGTGACCGCTTCTGGAAGGTCACTATTCAGAATGAGCAGTTCTGAAAGGGCCCGGTCACGCTGTTGGTTCGCAAGGAGGAAGCGAACCAATTCGACGCGGACCTCTCGCTGTCGCTCGTCAATACCCGTCCCGGTCCAGTGACCATAAATCGCATTCTCATAAGAATGCAGTGCCTCGGGGAAATCGCCTCGTTTTGCTGCCAGCCGCGCCAGGTCGAGGTTGATCTCTGCGTTCGCTGGATCCAGTTCGTGCAGGCGCAATACGGTCTGTTCGGCCTCCTGATCGTGATTTCCGGCCGCCAGCGCATCGGCCAGGGCAAAAGCATACTTGCGGTTTTGACGGTCGTTCGCGATAGCTCTTCGAAAGGAGTCAATGGCTTCGTCAATTGCACCCGCACCAATCTGTCTCTCGCCGGTGTTGTACCAGATGCCTGCGAGACGAATCTCCATCCGATGTTCCCGCAGGGCCACACTTCTGGTGAAGAGAAACAGTCCAACCGCAATCGCCACGAGAAGAGTCAGCAGAAGAACACCTCTATCCAATGCGCGAGATGTGTCCGGTTCACTCACAAAACAGTGCTCTAAGAACAACAACCAGGTACTAAGTGCGACCGTGTTTCGGAGGCGTGGCTACTCGTGCTCGACAAGAGCACAAGCTGATCCTATTCTCATAGATGCCGGATGTCCGGCCATGGGCGCACGCGTTGTATCCCCGTAGATGCTCGTGACACCCGCTGCGAATCCTTACCGGGAGCCCATCCTTATGAGCGCTCGCGCACTGCCCTCGATTCCTGCGTTACCGAACGTCCTGTTCGCGACAGATTTGTCACCGGGCTCGCTGCTCGCGTTTCCGTTTGCCGCCAGTATTGCGCATCATTACCACGGCAAGATATTTCTGGCGCACATTACGTCCTCCGAAGATTATGCCCCGGTCCAGGGGACGGCCCGGACCACTCTGAACCGCCTGCAGATGGGAGTGGAGGAAGGCATCGTCGCCGCTCTCGGCGGTCTTCAGGATATCCCTCATGAAGTGTTACTGGACCACGGCGATGTCCGTTCGTCCCTGATGACAGTGGCTGACCGTTGCAGGATCGATCTGATTGCCATAGGAACACATGGCTGGCGCGGCATAAAGAAGCTGCTGAGAGGATCGACTGCGGAAGAAATTGCCTGTATGGCGGCAAGACCCGTGATGACAGTTGGGCCGCATGTTTCAAGCGAATGCGATTTTAGGCACATCCTTTATGAAACTGACTTTTCGCCGGAGTCGGCCCGAGCCATGCCTTTTGCCTTCTCGTTGGCAGAAGCCTACCATGCTTCCCTTCTGTGCTTACATGTAAACGAACTGGGCAGCAAAGAACCGCCTGTTCTGGCAGGACAGAAAACTCAGGAGTTTTTCAATAAGCATGTTTGTAGAGATACCTGTGGCGATCTTGTCGAAAAATGTAGTGCCACGGTTGAATTTGGATCTCGCACAGAGTGCATTCTGAACGTGGCAAATGGTCGTTCGATCGATCTCATTGTGATGGGATTGCACGCCAGCAGAGGCATCAAAGCACGCGTATCAGCCCACCTCCCGGGTTCGACAGCTTACGACGTAACCGCGGAAGCACGGTGTCCCGTCATAACAGTGCCTATTGCATCGAAGACTGAATTCCTGGATGAATACAGTCCAGAATTCGACTGATGCGAAATCGCCTATGCAATTTGGCCACCAATGTTGTAACATCGCGTACGACATCGGGCGCAGGCACATATTCTATTTCCCCCTGGCTGCCCGGCTTCTATTCGGTTCGCGTTACCGCCAAAGGCTTCAAGGCACTGCAGCAGGACAATCTGACGGTCAATGCGATGGGCACGCTGGGCTTCAATCCAGCCGGCGTAGGTGTATTCGACTACCGCGACAACAGGAG
>DATBEI010000224.1:0-21152 GCA_036269595.1 Candidatus Sulfotelmatobacter sp. | reverse complement strand
CCCCGACTGTTTGTAGCCTCCGAAGCAACCGGCAAAATCGACTCGCGCTCCGTTGATGTGAACATTCCCAGTTCGCAGCCGCTTCGCAACTCGATGCGCGCGTTCTAAATTTCCCGACGTCACAAATCCCGACAACCCGTAAGGCGAATCATTCGCAATGCGCACTGCGTCATCTTCATCTTCGTAAGGAATCATGCACAGCACCGGTCCAAAAATTTCTTCCCGGGCTATCGTCATGTCGTTACGCACATCCGAAAACACCGTCGGCTTGACGAAGTAGCCTTTAGCGAACCCATCGGGACGCCCGGCGCCCCCCGCCACAAGTTTCGCGCCTTCTTCAATTCCCTTCTGAATAAGCCCCTGCACTTTTTCGAACTGCGCCTTATTCGCCAATGGGCCGACGTGAGTATTCTCAGCAGATGGATCTCCGACGATTGTGCCTTCGGCAGCCTTCTTCGCCGCCGCAACCGCCGCAGCCATTTTTGATCGCGGAATCAGCATGCGGGTGGGCGCGTTGCAAGATTGTCCAGTATTGCGAAAACATTCCTGCACGCCCTGCGCGACCGCTTTCTCGAAATCCGCGTCGTCCAAAATGATATTGGCGGACTTGCCGCCCAGTTCCTGCGTGACCCGCTTTACGGTGGGCGCCGCAGCTTGCGCCACGGCCACTCCTGCTCGCGTCGATCCCGTGAACGACACCATCGCAATATCCGGATGCGCAGCAATCGCTGCGCCGACCGTCGGCCCGTCGCCGCTCACTAAATTAAAAACTCCCGCCGGCACTTCCGCTTCGTGCAGAATCTGCGCGAACAGATAGGAGGAGAGCGGCGCGAATTCGCTGGGCTTCAGCACCATGGTGCATCCCGCAGCCAACGCTGGCGCCACTTTTGCTATGACTTGGTTCATTGGCCAATTCCAGGGAGTAATTAGCCCGCACACACCGACCGGCTCCTTCCGCATTAACGTCGAGCCCTTCAGTTCTTCGAACTTGAAATGCTCTAGGACCTTTGCGGTCTCCAACAAATGCCCCAGACCAGCGGGCGCCTGCGCCTTGCGGGCGAGCGCAATCGGAGCACCCATTTCCTTCGAAATGATCTCGGCCATTTCTTCTAACTTCGATTTATAAATTTGAATTACGCGGCGCAACAGCGCCACCCTTTGCTCCGCGGTTGTTTCCGAATAGGATTCGAAGGCATTTTTCGCCATCGCGACGGCCAGGTCCACATCCGTCGCGCTGCCCAACGAGATTGTCGCGACGGCCTCCTCGTTCGCAGGATTGATCACCGTGAAATCGTGCCCGCGGGCCGGATCGACCCACTTTCCGTCAATATAAAACTTGCGGTAGTCCTTCATGGTGTCCTATTTGCCTTCTCGAAATGAGGTTAGCCGCACAATCCTCTCCCCCATCTCGGACAATGACGCACTGGAGTGGCGAGCACGGAGGGACTTGGATGAAACGGCGAGCATCGAAACTATTTTATAATTATAGCGCCGTGACGGAGTAGGAACGGGATGGAGTACGGACAAAAAATCAAAGCAAGAATCTCACTGGATTCTAAAACCAGAATTAGTGCCGAAGATCAAACATCACAGCGCCCGCCGAAGATCCGATATTCACAAGTGAGACTGCGCGTTCCAGTTTGTGATGACCCGTCTTGTGAAATAGATAACTCACGGCTACGACTCCCGCAGCCTCCCCGGCAAAATTCACGGCCAGCCCGGCGGTACTCCCGGCGAACACCCGGGTCACTGGATTCAATTCCTGGCCGCCATTGCGCAAGTTGTTTCGGGTGACGACAAAATCAGCAGTGCTGAATGCCGCACTAGTCGCAAACAGAATCGTATTTTTGCGGTCCCAAAATCGATGACTCGGCGCCTCCGGCAACGTCATGGGTTCCGCGGACTTCACCATTGGGCTCGCTTCGATCGACTCGGGCTGCAGCAGAGCCAAGGAAACTTGCTGAGCTACTGCCGATGCGCAAAGCCCTGAAAACACAAGTAAAATTACCGCTTTCGGCTTAAAAATCGAGACTAGCCAGTTTGTCAGCATGACGTTAGTGAGGGGCCAACTCGGCCACTGGTACTAGTACTAACGCAATGCCGGAACAATAAGAATGGCCCCTCCGTGCCACGCAATGGCGAGGAAGGGTTGACGGCAGATTACTGAAGTCACATCCGTGGTCTGACGACCGACGGGGCCCCGTTATGGAATCGAAGCGGATACAGGCGGGCTCGAACGCGCGCTCTCCTGGCCGCTGGAATTTATCGCCGTAGCTTCATAATAATAGGTTTGCCCAGAAGCAACACCGTTATCCGTATACGCCGTATTGGCATCGAGTGAGGAATTGATTTTCGCAAAGGATCCAGTTGCACTGGTGCTGCGGTAAATGTTGTAGCCTGCCGCGCCCGAACTGGCGTTCCATGACAGGTTCACGCTGTACTGCGGTGTGGTGCCAGTCCCAGTGAGAGATTCAACCACTTGGGCGGTTGCAGCATTGCTGTTGAATGACAGCGATCCAGAAACCGTCCCGGCCGCGGTTGGCGTGAAGCCCACGTTGAACGACTTGCTTTGCCCCGCCGGAATTGTGAAAGGCAAGGAAACACCGCTCAGAACAAAGTGCGAACTGCTGCTGGCATCGGACGACACGGTTACGGAAGCTCCGGTCGCACTCATTGTGATCGCGTGCGTTTCGGTCGAGCCTACGTTCACGTTTCCAAAATTAACGCTGGACGGGCTGATGCTCAACTGGCCGGCCGTGGTTGTAGTTCCGTTGCCATTAAAATACACATTCACACTGGAATCCGACGCATTGCTCTTCAATTGCATCGATCCAGTAGCGGTTCCGCTGCCTGTCGGTTTAAAAGCTACTTTAAACGTCATACTTTGGCCGGCGGGGATCGTAAATGGCACCGACACGGATCCACTCAAAACAAACTCGCTGTTGCTGCTGAAATCAGATGCCACAGTTACGCTTGCGCCAGTTGCAGTCATCGTAATCGACTTCGTCACCGTTGACCCTAAATTTACATTGCCGAAATTCAACGTCCAGGGCGATACGCTCAGCTGCCCCCGCGTATTCGTTGTGACGCCCGTGCCACTAAGCGGTATGTTCAACCCCTCGTTCGACACGAATAAATCACCCGCGCTTACACCGGCTGACGACGGAGTGAAGCCCACATGCACGGTGACGCTTTGGCTAGGCTGGAGGGTAACAGGCAAAGCGGGACCACTCACGGTGAATCCGCCTCCAGTTGCCTTCCAGCCATAAATTTGTACTTTATAGTTGCGTCGATTTGTTAGCACTACCGACTGCGTTGAACTCCCGCCGACCGATACCTGGCCAAACGAAACTGTGGAAGGACTGGCCGACAAAGTATCGCTCTGTGTACCCGACCCCTGCACTTGCACATCAAGAGTCGAGTTAGACGCATTGCTGGTGAAGTCAACCCAGCCTCCGGTCCACCCAGTAACGGTTGGAGTGAACGTCACATTGAGCGAAACGCTTTGCCCTGCCGGCACGCTGAAAGGAAGGCTTACATTGGATGCGGTGTACTCGCTCCCCAGAACCTTCATCGTCGAGACCTTCACACTGGTCGATCCATTGTTCCGCAACACGATCAACTGGGTCTCATTTTGCCCGAGTGGGACGTTGCCAAACGCCACAGAAGAGGGCGATGCCGTCAACTGTTGCGCGGCTGCTTGCGGGCACAAAGGCAGCAGCATCGCGAACGCGCCGAAGATGGTGACGGAAAGGAAACAGCTGCAAAAGGGGTGAGTAAAAGACTGGGGGAGTCTCATGTCCACAGTTTGCAGCCATCGCTCTTTTCACGGTAGGTCTCGATAGGGCATGCTCACGGCGGCCAGAACAGCAATCGCTGGGATTAAGCCCTCTCAGTTTGCATTGGTAAACACCGCCATGTTGGCTCAAACTTTCGGGTTAAGGAAACGGTACAGCGGATTCCTGGGTGATTGTTCCTAACAGCCGTGGCATTCGGGAAAATATCCTCAGATACAATTGCGTGGGCGTAAGCGCCCCTGGTGTTTGATTGTCTGCGTCTGCGCAACCACGAAAACTAACTCGGCCAGACTGGGGTTTTATACTCTTTCTGACAGCTTCCGTGCTGGCCTTCTGGAAGCCACTCAGCAGCCTCCTCGGTTTCTCCCTGAGTCGGGATTACGCCTCTCACATAGTCTTGATCATCCCCATCAGCGCCTTCCTTACTTACCGCAGGCGGGCCGAGGTCTTTGCAGCGGTAAAAACCGCGCCTCTTCCTGGAATCCTGCTGTTTCTAGCAGGGAGCATTTTCTTGTGGCTGACCCTGAGGCGGCCCGACTCGCCTCTTTATGGCAATGGACTTTCTCTCGTCACTCTCGCGATCGTCGTAATTTGGATCTCCGCTTTCATTTTCTTTTACGGCACGCTCGCCTTCTATCGGGCGCTGTTCCCCCTTTTATTTCTTCTATTGCTGGTACCGGTACCGGAGATTGCCGTTGACAAGATCATTCTCTTTCTACAGGCGGGGTCGGCGATGGTGGCCTACGATTTGCTCCGGCTCTTGTCGATTCCCGTGCTGAAGCAAGGCTTCATCCTCAGGATGCCAAACTTGGCCATTGAAGTGGCGAAGGAGTGCAGCGGCATTCGCTCAAGCGTGGCTCTCTTGGTCACCGCCCTGGTCTTTGGAGAGCTCGTGTTGCGCACCGCCTGGAAAAAAGCGCTCTGGATCCTTTCGATTGTCCCAGTTTTAATCTTCAAAAATGGCATGCGCATTGTGACGCTATGTCTGCTCACCATATACGTCGATCCGGGGTTTCTTCATGGATGGCTTCACACCTCTGGGGGCATCCTGTTCTATCTCCTTGGATTGGCGATCCTGTTTCCAATCTTGAACGCTCTCCGAAAGTCGGAGAACCAACCCCGCCGGGCCTTTCGAGGCAATCCGCAAGAGCGCGTTTAAACTCAACATTGCTAAGTGGTTATGCTTGCCCCGACACGGGTTGCAACCGGTTGCAACCGGTTGCAAAAATTATCAGTCTTGACGACGTTACGGAAAAGACTAAAGTGACAACGGGACCCTCTGAGCCTAAGGCAGACGACATCGTCTTCCTTGCCCCCAGAAAGATTGTCAAGACATGAAGAGCGATGTCCGATTTCAATGGTTTGCAGCCGCTATCTTGATGGTAGTGTGCGCGTTTGCCACACCGAGTTTTGCTGATTCGGAAACCGTATCCGGATCAACCTGTTCGGCGTGCAACGGATACGCATTCCAAGCGACTTTAACTCCAAACGGTGGCGGCAGCTATTCCTTGTCGTACACCATCACCAACAATAACACCACCGGTTTGGGCGCTGACGCCCGCGATTGGTCGTTGACAATATTTAATCCGGGTGGCGCGATGGCGAGTTGGGGCAATTTCAAAATGTCGGATGGCAACCAGGCCAACTACACATTTGATCCTGGGAAGGCCGACAACGGTGGGAACTGCAGTAATAACCAACAGTACGCTGTGTGTGTAGCTTTGAACTCGGGTGGCACAGCATCAGCGATCCTCCCGGGACATTCCCTCACATTCACCGCCGACTTTACCTGCCCAGGTTGCACCGAGCAACAAACTTGGGACTTCCTTTCTGGTGGCAACTGCGTCGGTTCAAATGGAAATTGCTACGCCGTCACCCAAAACGGAACTCCGACTCCGATGCCAGAACCTTCCACGCCGATCTTGCTTTCTTGCAGCCTACTGGCGGGCCTCGGAATGCTTGCTTTTCCGCGTGTGCGCCGCATCATATTTCCCATAGCTGCCTCTCGCTGACCAGTTCTGTCTGCAGTTGCTGTGTCGGTGATGCCACGAAATGCAAAAGCCTGACTAAACGTCAGGCTTTCTTTTGCCTTCCTCGAAAACATGTCCTCTTAAATTTATGCTGAAGAGCTTAGGACTGAGGTCCAGCATCGATCCTACGGGGCCGGAATCTGAACATTGGACACAATGTTCGAGTACGCGCTCTCACCATTGCTGGAATCAACAGCAGTCGTGGCATAGCAATAGTTCGTGCCGTCGGTTACCGCAGAATCGGTGTAGGTCGTGACCGTGTACGAGGTGGACGCGATCTTGGAAAATCCGCCGCACGAACCTCCATACACCGCGCGGTAAACACTGTAGGTGGAGATGTTCGACGAACTGCTGGCATTCCAGGTTAAAAGGACACTATGAGCCGGAGGCGTTACTGCTGTGCCGGTGGCCGTATCCGATGTTGTCGCCACTTGCGCGTTGCTGGTAAAAGTCAGGTTCGCGCTGTCGGCGCCAGCTACCAGCGGGGTATACGTCACCGTAAAAGGCAGGCTCTGCCCTGCCGGAATAACGGTGGGAACACCGCTCAGCGCAAAACGTGAATTGCTCGAGGTGGCGCCAGAAATGGTCACGTTTGCTCCACTCGCGGTTAGAGTTCCCGCAACGTGTCCGCTCGTCCCCAAAAACACGCTGCCTACGGCGACGGGCGCTGGAGCCACGCTGAGCGTGCCGGCCACGGTCGAACCCGCACCACTGAGAGCAATGGTAAGAGTCGGATCCGATCCATTTGACGTGACGGTGACGCTGCCGCTGGCCGCGGCTGTGGAAGTGGGAGCGTAGGTCACGTTGAAACTAGTGCTCTGTCCTGCCGTTAGCGTCACATTCTGCGTAGCTCCGCTCAACGTGAAACCTGTGCCGCTGATTCCGACCTGTGAAATGGTCACCGACGAGCCACCGTTATTAGTCAAAGTCTCCAGCAGCGACTGGCTGGTTCCAGTCTTTACGGTGCCAAAGTCTAAACTGGCGGGATTTGGCGACAACCCTCCCGCTGTCACTCCGGTTCCGGTAAGCGGTACTGTAACTGAGCTGTCGGAAGCGTTGCTGGTTATCGAAAGCGTGCCAGTGAACGCGCCCGCGGCTTTTGGAGAAAAAACCAGGCTGACCGGAGTGGTTTGGCCCGCAAGCAACGCCATCGGCAGGGCGGGGGCACTCAATTCGAAAGATAGGCTGGAAAATGCGGCGCTGCTCACCGTAACCGAGGCTGCTCCGGTATTCGTGGCATTTACGGTCAGAGTCTTGCTGCTGCCTGCTACGACCGGCCCAAAATCTACGCTCGCGGCGCCCAGTGACAAGGTTCCGCTGGCGGTCTGCGAATTCGACTTGCTGGTGCTGACTCCAGCGCAGCCTAGCATAATTCCAAGGCAAGCCAGAACGATTCCTATCTGGCTTATCCGGTTCATCTTTGCGGAACCCGCTGTTTGAAAAACTTTCATAGGTCTTTCCAGGAAACAAAACCTTCCCTGCTGGTACATAGCGAGTCTGGGCTTAAAACCCTCTTTAGGATAGATTGCAAAGGTACATGGGCGCGATGCCGGAGGGCCACGGTCGCATGACCTTGGTCACGTCCACGATCTGGTCTTCAAAAGAAGCTAATTTAAATGAATGTTACCGGACAGTTGCGAACGACATGTGAGGCTGTGAATTGGGACATGCCCTTTCGGGCGCGGACTTGGACGCTTGCAGAAAGCAATACTCTATCTACCCAACATAGTTTACGAGTGTGCCAATTCCCTCGATCCGAATCTGAATTATGTCGCCCTTGGCCAAGCTAAAGTCATTTGCTGGAACAATGCCCGTCCCGGTCATTAGAAAGACGCCCTCGGAAAAACTGTTGTCGAGATACAGGAACCGGACGAGTTCCTTGGGGTCGCGTTTAAGCTCTTCCAGAGTCGTGTTGCCCCTGAACACTCTCTTTCCCTTTCGCGTAATTTCCATCCCAATCGCGCTAGTTTTATCGAGCGGTTCGGCTGATAACAATATGCAAGGGCCGAGCGCGCAACTGCCGTCATAAACTTTCGCCTGCGGCAAATAAAGCGGATTTTCTCCCTCAATGTCGCGAGAACTCATGTCGTTTCCCACCGTGTACCCTACAATCTCGCCCCGGGGATCAATCAGCAGCGTTAATTCCGGCTCGGGCACCGACCATTTTGCATCCGAACGGATGCGAACCGCGTTTCCGGGCCCAACGACTCGCCGCCCCGTCGCCTTAAAAAACAGTTCCGGCCTCTCCGCGGCATAGACTCGGTCATAGAAACTGCCTCCTCCCGCATCCTTGCTCTCGTCGATCCGTGCATTGCGACTGCGATAGTAGGTCACGCCAGCCGCCCATACCTCTTGGCTGACGACGGGCTTGAGAATTGTGGCCGGATCGAACTTCGCTACATGCTTTTTGCTGATTGCCTCGCGAACCCGCGTGAACAGAGTGGAACTACTGATCAGTTCATCCCAGTCCGTCGCGGGAACAAGATAGAAAGTTCCGTCCTCTTCGACGAAAAGCCCATCAGAGGTGCGATAGAGTTTCATGCTCGTCGTTCAGCCTGCCTATTCTTCGCGTAGAGCTCGCGACGGATCCAAGGCTGCGGCGCGACGAGCCGGAAACCAAGACGCCAGAGCTGCGACTAACATGAATAGGATGGCAACCACTCCGAACGTCGCCGGATCGGTGGACTTCACCCCCACGAGCATTGCCCGCATCAGTCGCGTGAGCAGAAGCGCGCCAGCCAAGCCTGCGACAACACCAATCGCGCTTAGCCGAAGTCCCTGTCCTACGACCAATTGGAAAATCTCTTGCGGCCCCGCTCCCAGCGCCATGCGCACACCTATCTCGGCGGTCCGCTGCCGCACCGCCGTCGAAAGCACGCCGTACAGGCCGACCCCTGCCAGTACCCCGGCGATGATCGCGAACACGGTAATGAGCACCAATGCAAAACGCGTGCTTGCCTGTGCGTGCGACACGAGCGAGTCGGCAGTCTGCACTTCGGAAACGAGAAGATGCGAATCCACATCCTTTATCGCAGCCCGAACCACGTTTCCATAATTGGTTGGATCGTTGCCGGTCCGCAGCACCCAGCGGTCGACTGCACCCGATCCGGCAAATGCATCGGTAAAGTAAACCTGCTCGCGTCCCGGTTCGGTCAGCGAGACTTCATGTTGGTGCGCGACGACACCAATTACTTCAACCCACTCCGGCTCGGGCGTGCGTGCGCGAACCAGGATGCGGCCACCGACCGCGGGCTGTCCGTGAAACGCCTTGTTCGCCAGCACGTCATCGATCACCACCGCGTTCCGCCCTGGAAGGTTGTCGTCCCAAGTGAAAAAGCGCCCCGCCAGCAAGCGCATGCGCATGGTTTCAAAGTAGCCGGGAAGAACGATTTCGATATCCGTTGCCTGGAACTTGCTGGCGTCCGCCAGCGCTTCTCCTGTGCCCCATCGGATTGGACTGAAGCCCCCCGCCAGCGGAAAAGGACTCGAAGCAGTGACTGCTTCCACTCCCGGAATGCTGCGCAACCGGTCCTGAATTTGGCGAACGACAACAGCACGTTTTTCCGGCGCATCCTGTCCTTGATTGGGCCCAAGCAGCTGAAACGTTAGCAGCCGTTGTGGATCGAAGCCCGGGTCGGTACGTTGCAGTTCGAGGAAACTGCGGAACATCAGTCCTGCCCCTGCCAGCAGGATGAAGGAAAGAGCAACTTCAACCATCACCACTGCATTCCGCAAAGTGCTGGCGCCCAAGAGTCCGGCATTTCGACTGCTTCCCCGCAGCAGTTTCGCGACTCCCGGCTTCGACGCTCGCCACGCTGGCAGCATCCCAAAGATCGCCGTCGCCGCCAGACAGGTAAGCGCAGTAACTCCCAGCACAACAGAATTCAGCCGGATGGTATCGAGGCGCGGAAGATTCTCTGGCGCCAGGCCGTGCAGTTCGCGAATTCCAATCCATGCCAGCACCAGCGCGATTACCGTGCCCATGGCAGTAATCAGGCCGGCTTCGGTCAACAGCGAAACAATCAGGCGCCACCGGTTCGCACCCAGCGCTGCACGCACCGCGAGTTCTCGTTCGCGTAATGAAGCCCTCACTAGCAGCAGATTGGCAACGTTGGCGCACGCGATCAGCAACAGAAAAACAGCGGAGCCCATCAACGCCAAGATCGCGGGACGCACTTCGGAAACCAAATGCTTCCGCATGGACTCGACGTGAATGTAATATCCAGCCGTCCTTTCGATCACGAAATTCTTGCGCGCTTCGGCAGCCACGTTGTCGGCTGCCGCCTGCGCCTGTTCGACGGAAACGCCCGGCTTCAACCTGCCGACTGGAAGAATCGAGAACTGATTTCGTTCGGCGGCATTGTAGCCCAGCCGATTGGCGATCCAAATGTCCGGCGCAGACTCCTGATCCGCTTCCGGAGGAAAGTACAACCGAAAACGCGGCGCCAGCACACCTACGATAATCGGGCTGGGTCGGCCGCCCTGCCCTGGCATGGGATGTCCGAGAATGGCTGCGTTGCCGCCGAAGCGTCGCTGAAAATATTCGTAGCCGATGACCGCCGCTACCGGTAGACGCGTCGGTGCCGGCTGGCCGGCCTGTGGTGGCGGCGGCTGTGGAAGCCCATCTTCATCATTCAAGTCGCGACCCAGCACAATCCGTCCGCCCAGCACGCGGAAGAAATTGGTGGTGACGATGGCGAAACGGGTTTGCTCCGGCGTGCCGTCGTCCATCGGAGTCACGTTTCGAAAAGTGAAGACTCCCGCCATATCCTCGAAGACATTTTTCGTGCCGTCGCGCAAGTCAATAAAGTCGGCATTGGAAAACGGCAAGTTCCGAACATGCCGCTGCCGCAGATCCATTCCCGCAACCACGACTCGATCTGGATCCTTATAGGGAAGCGACTCCAGCAGCACACCATTGGTTACGCTAAAAATCGCAGTGGTCGCGCCCAGTCCCAGCGCGATGGTGACTACTGCGGTCAGCGTAAATAGCGGATTCTTGCGTAGCACCCGCATCGCGATGACAAGATTCTGCAGCGCCATGCTTCTACCTCCTGAAGACGGGTGGCTTTCAATGTCCCCCATTTATATATGAAAAGAGCGCTCTGCCGGCAAGGCTTCGTTTTGCTTTCCCGCCATTCGTTGACGGGATTCCAAAACGCAGCCTACCATTGGGCGATGAAGGAGCGAATGTGATAGGTCAGGTTCTCGGTCATTGCCGGGTGGTAGCGAAGATTGGGGAAGGAGGCATGGGCGTCGTTTACCGCGCATACGACGAAGTACTGCACCGCGACGTCGCCCTGAAAGTCGTCAAAAAAGATTCTCGACTGGATACTTCTTCCAGCCAACGCCTACTCCATGAAGCCCGCGCTTCTTCCGCTCTTGCCCATCCCAACATCTGCACCATTTATGAGGTCGCTGAAAATGAGGGCGAACTCTATATCGTGATGGAGTTGGTTGAGGGAAAGTCCCTCGCCGAAATGTCCGCCGCCGGAGGACTTCCCCCGGAATCGGTTCTCCGCTACGCCGTCCAGATCGCCAGCGCGCTCGCCCGAGCCCATGACCGTGGCATTGTCCATCGTGATCTCAAGACGGCGAACATTGTCATTACTACCGAGGGTCTGGTCAAGGTTCTCGACTTCGGTTTGGCCAAGCAAGTTGGCGGCGGCATATTGGAAGGTCCCACCAGATCTTTCGCCACAATCGACAACACTTCCAGTGTTAGTGGAACTCTGCCCTATATGGCGCCGGAAATCTTGCGCGGCGAGGTCGCCGATCATCGCAGCGATCTCTGGGCCCTCGGCATTGTCCTTTATGAAGCGGTCTCGGGACGCCTCCCTTTCTCAGGGCGCACCGGCTTCGAGATCAGTTCTGCGATCATGCGCGAGATCCCCGCGCCGCTCGGCCCTCCCGTACCGCCCGGACTCTGGGCCATCATTCAACGCTGCCTGACTAAGGAACCGCTGCAACGCTATCAGCGAGCGGGCGAAGTACAAGCGGCGCTGGAGGCGATTCAGTCCGCCTCAATGACCTCGCCTCGTGAGCCCAGCCCGGAACCCGGTTCCGCTCGGCCTACCGTCTTTCACAGTGTCCAACACGTCCATGTCAAAAAGGGCGCGTTCCTGTTATTGGTGGGCACGACGAAAGGCGCCTTTATTCTGCGCTCTAACGCACAGCGCAGCCGTTGGGAAGTCGGTGGCCCTTATTTCCACGGACAAGCCGTTTACGCAATGGCCTTTGATGATCGCGGCGATCAGCGCCGCATTTGGACATCCACCTCAAGCTACTGGGGCACGCTGCTGCGTTCCAGCGACGACTTCGGAAAAAGCTGGACCAATCCCCAACAGGCCCCTATCCGATTTCCCTCCGACACCGGACTCTCGCTGAAAAATATTTGGCAGATCACGCCTGGCCGCCCTGAGGAACCAAACGTACTTTACTGCGGCGTGGAACCCGCATCATTGTTTGAAACGCGCGACGGCGGTGAAAACTGGTCGTTGGTGCGAGGCTTATTCGATCATCCGCATCGCCCGCGCTGGATGCCGGGAAACGGCGGCCTCGCTTTGCACACGGTTGTGCTCGATCCCGTCGACAAGCGGCGTATGTATGTCGCCATCTCCGCCGGCGGGGTTTACCGCACCATCGATGGCGGCGCCACCTGGACCGCGCAGAACCTCGGCATTCGTGCCATGTTCAGACCCGACAAATTCCCCGAGTTCGGGCAATGCATACACAAAATCGCCATGCATCCCGCTCGCCCCGGCCGTCTCTTCCTGCAAAATCATTGGGGTTTGTACCGCTCCGACGACGGCGCCGAAAGCTGGACCGACGTCGCCAATGGCGTGCCCTCTGATTTCGGCTTTCCCGTACTTATGCATCCCAAAAACCCTGACTGCGTATATGTCGCTCCCGTTGAGTCCGATGAGTTTCGCTGCGCTTGCGACGGCCGCCTCCGCATTTATCGCTCCCGCAACGCCGGCGCTTCCTGGGAACCGTTGATGCGGGGCCTGCCGCAAAAGCGCGCGTACGAAACCATCCTGCGCGATGCCATGGCCGCCGATTCCTTCGACCCCGCCGGCATTTACTTCGGAACCAGAAGCGGGCAACTCTTCGGTTCGCGCGACGAAGGCAAGACTTGGCAAAAAATATTGGAAGGGCTGCCGTCAGTGGTCTGCGTGCGGGCCGCCGTGTTGGAAAATGCTCCGGGCTCATCGGTCACACCCGCCAGCAGGGCGGTGGCGTCAGCCTTACGCCGCGCGACTTCTGCAAAATCCAAGTCACGTCGCGCTACGAGGTGATCTCATGCCGGTCACATTTCACATTCCGGGATTGTTGCGAGAATTTACTGCCGGCCGCAGCCAAGTCAAGATCGAAGCGTCGCCCGCAAATGTTGGCCAGGCGTTGACTCAACTCTGGGCGCTCTACCCCGGCGTTCGCGACCGCATCACCACCGAGCAGGGACAAGTACGCGAGCACATCAATATTTTCATCGGTGATGAAAACATACGCTATACCGGCGGACTCGCCAGCCCCGTTCCAGCGGGATCTGAGATTTCGATTGTGCCCGCAGTGAGCGGTGGCCAATAAAATAAAAAAGGCCAGCTCGAGTTCGAGCCGGCCTTAAAGTCAGAAAGCAGAAGCGATTCTAGCTCGCGCCTATTCCTCTTTCCCAAACTGCTTGATGTCATCGGCGACTTCAGCGACTGCGACCGGTTCTTTTCCCTGCACCAGTTCCCTGACTTTCTCCACCACGTCCGGATTCGCCAGCGTCGTAATGTCGCCAGTGTTCATCCGATTGGAGATGGAAGCCAGAACGCGCCGCATGAGTTTGCCCGATCTCGTCTTCGGCATATCGGGCACGATATGGATATTTCTCGGCCGCGCGATCTTCCCAATCATTGTTTCAATCGCCTTGTTCACCTTATCAATCACCGCCTGGCTGGGCTGCAGTCCCGGCTGCAGCGCGATGTAAACTTCCGGCACGCGCCCCTTGATCTCATCCACCACCGGCACTACCGCCGCTTCGGCGACCTCAGAAACCGTCAGGCACGCAGACTCGATTTCCTTTGTGCCCAACCGGTGCCCGGCCACATTGATAACGTCATCCACGCGTCCAAGAATTCGGAAATATCCGTCGACTGCCTCCACCGCGCCATCGGCCGCGAAATACGGCCAATCCCGCCAGTTTTTACTCTCCGGATTCTTACAATATTTTCGATAGTACTGGTTGACGAAACGCTCGCGATCGCCCCAGATCGTCTGCATGATGCCCGGCCACGGGTTGCGAATACAAATGTTTCCCGCCTTCCCTGATCCCGCGGCCACGATCTCGCCCATCTCATCGCGGATCTCCGGAAAAATTCCCGGCATCCCCGGCCCTGCGCTTCCGGGCTTCATCGGATCGATCGCAGGTTTCGTGCTGCACAGGAAGCCACCGTTCTCAGTTTGCCACCACGTATCGACAATCACCGCTTCCCTCTTGCCGACAGTCTCGTAATACCAGCGCCAGACCTCCGGCTCGATCGGCTCTCCGACCGTGGTCATGTGTTTGAAGTGATAGTTGTATTTGGCAGGTTCGTCATGCCCCGCTTTGCGCAACATGCGAATCGCTGTAGGCGATGTGTGGAAGATGTTCACGCCCAGCCGTTCCGCAATCCGCCACACGCGCCCCGCATCCGGGAAAGTCGGCACGCCTTCATAGATCACACTGGTCGCGGCCAGCGCCAGCGGACCGTAAACAATATAAGAATGTCCCGTGATCCACCCAATGTCAGCCATGCACCAATAAACATCTTCGGGATGAATGTCCTGAATGTATTTCGAAGTCCCCGCAACGTACGCCAAGTAGCCACCGGTGCGGTGTTGGCATCCCTTGGGCTTCCCCGTGCTGCCGCTCGTGTACATCAGAAACAGCGGAGCTTCCGCGTCCATCGGCTGCGGAGCTACGATCTCACCCGAATAGTTCGGCAGGATCTCGTCCACAAAAAAGTCGCGGCCCTTCACGAATGGAGAAGCAGATGCGTTCTGACCCGGATGGCGTCTCCACACCAGGACCTTCTCGACCTTATGGCCTTCTTTGCCGGCGATGTCGAGCGCAATGTCCGCCCCGGCTTTGTGATCCAGCAACTTGCCGTTACGGTAATATCCGTCCATCGTAATCAGGATATGGCTGCTGGAATCGGCCACTCTTAATCCGCACGCTTCGCCGCTGAACCCGCCAAATACGACCGAGTGAATTACTCCGAGTCGCGCGCATGCGAGCATCGTGACCGGCAACTCGGGAACCATCGGCATATGAATGGTGACGCGATCCCCAGCTTTCAGGCCGCAAAAATCGCGCAGCAGAGCCGCAAACTCATTTACCCGCACGTAGAGTTCGCGATAAGTCACCGAGACAGGCGTATCGCTTTCCGGCTCGGGAACAAAAATCAATGCCGCTTTATTTCCGTATTTGGCGAGATGGCGGTCAACGCAGTTGTACGACGCGTTGAGCTTGCCGCCGACAAACCACTTCCAGAACGGAGGATCACTGGTATCGAGCGTGGTGTGCCAGTACTGGTCCCAACTCAACAGATCGGCGTACTCGCGGAAACATTCCGGGAACTTATCCTCGCTGAACCGGTTGAGGATGTCCGGATCCGTCAAATTCGCTTGGCCAATGAATTTCGAAGACGGATAGTAATATTCTTCTTCTCTCCAGTGCACCGCGATCTGCGCTTCGCTAGTCTCAATCACGGTTTGTGGTTTCGTGCGTTGTTCCGCCATATCCTTTGCCCCTTATCTCGCTGAATTTTATTGCCTTCCGGCTCGCCCTATTATCAACCGCGCGAAAGGACGGGCGCTCGCCAAGGGGACGCTCGTCGATTTTCGTCGCGAAAAACTATGCTGCTGCCGTCGCCCGCACGCCTGCCAAATCTCCGGCCGGTACGGTGGGGCGCTTGGCTGCCAATTCGCAAATCAGCGCCACTGCCGCCAACACCGCCGCGGAGTAGAACGCCATTTGGTAGTTCTTGTACTTATCGAAAAGCACTCCGGCGATCCTCGGCCCAATGATGCCGGCGACACCCCATGCCGAGAACAGCATTCCGTAGTTGATTCCGGCGTTCTTCGTTCCCCAGAAATCCGCCGCAGTCACTCCATTCACCGAAAGCTGCGTCCCATAGCACCAGTACACGACAAACACCGTTGCATAGAGCAATGCCACGTTGCCGCCGACCTGGTACAGAACCGGCATGGCCACCATCGAGATGGCGATCATCAGTCGCAAGGTATTCAGGCGGCCGAGTGTATCCGACATCCAGCCCGACAAGATTCGGCCCGAGGCGTTGCCGACCGCGCCCACCACGAGTCCCATGGTCGCAAGCGCCGTGCTCGGAATCCCCACGCTCTTCGCGAATGGAACGAGTTGGCTGATCACCATCAGGCCGGCCGAGCAACCCAACGCATAGGCGACCCACATGAAGTAGAACGCAGGTGTGCGCAAAACTTCGCTGGGGCTGAACTCGTGGGTCGACCCCGCAGCCTTGGCCGCCGCTGTCGGCACCCAACCAGACGGCTTGTATCCGGCCGGGGGATTGTGCAGCAGGAACGAACCAAAAACCGTCATCACCAAAAAAATTCCGCCCAGGATCATGAATGTGGTGTGCACTCCATACGCAGGAATCAGTTTTAGATTCGCCAGCGGTCCGAAGATTGCCGATCCCGCCCCGTAGCCGCCCACCGCCAGTCCGACGGCCAGTCCGCGTTTATCGGGAAACCATTTTGCCATCACCGGAATCGGCGTGGCATAGCCAAATCCGTTGCCCAGCCCGCCTATCACTCCGAAGCACACATACAAGTAGGTCAGGCTGTGCGTGAACGAGCACAGGAAAAATCCCAGGCTGACCAGGATGCCGCCGGTCAAGGAAACCCAGAACGGGCCAAACTTGTCCTGCAGGCGTCCCGCCACAATAAACGTGAGGGCAAACACGACCACCGCAATCGTAAACACATTCGAGGTCTGCGCTCTCTTCCAGCCAAATTCTTTTTCCAGTGGCGCCACAAATACGCTCCAGCCATACAGCGTGCCCAGCGCCAGGTTCATCGACATTCCGCCAACCACCCGCCACCAGCGACTGATCCCAGCATTTGATGAATCATCTGCAGTAGCCACAGTTTTTCTCCTTTACAAACATGAGTCGAACACCGGGAGCTGCTTTGAGCCTCGTACCTCAGCGTCCCAGCCGCCGTTTCGAGTTAATCCTGTTCCGATCCTTTTGTTGGTACGAGCCTGCGGGTCGGTCCAACGCCCCGCACGGATTTGAATGAATCCTGGTGGTTGTGCCGGTAACGTGTTCGTCAGTTGGTTGGCGTTGAAGGCGTCACAATTCTCAAGCAGGCCGCTATCGTCCACGATCACCAACGGAGTCTCCGACTCCGGGGCTCGAATCCGTAGCGTGTTCTTTGTAACAGCATTCGCGACCCGAGGTACGCACAGAAGGTCGGCCTGCAAAGCGATCTTTTTGCGCGGATTCATACTGGCACCCCCAAACCCGCCGACCCAGTGTACTCCCAGCTTCCAAGCATTACCCGGAAGCTAGCCCCGTACTTCTTCGCTCGAATGTCGCACCAGATTGCGGACTTTGGAGGACAGACTCCCCTTCGGGCGATTTCGACTTGACTCCGTCTCCCCGCCACGCTCATAAGTTGCTTCTCGTCCACCGTCCGGATCTCCCTAGAACGTGAAAATGGGGCCAAATTCTGAACGGATGTCGTGCCACTGCCGTGCCGGCACTCCCTCGTACTTGGGGAAGGTGGCAGACTCCGCCAGATCGGGATTGGCAATCCGCGTTCGATACATGGACTCTTCCAGCACGAACGAAACCAGACTGTTCATCTTCCAGAATAGCGTGGCCGCGGCCAAATCATTCTTAGAGCGCTGGTTGCCGAGATGTAAGACATCGCTGGTCTTCGCCTGGTCGAACGCATAGTGAAAGTAAAGCTGCCATCCCGCGTTTCGCCCCATGGGATCCGCGCCGAAAATGCGACCCAGGGGAAAGCCAACATTAGCGAATCCGCCGATGGCACGGACCGGTCGCTGAGGCGCAAACACCGGGTTACCCGCGCCGTTCAAGCCAAACTGCAGCGTCGATGCGCCGTCGTTGGAAGGACCCGGGCAAAATGCGGCGGCCGCTTCAGCATTCAGACAGGGTTTGCTCAGTCCTGCGGTATCGTTGAAATTCGAATCCAGGGCTCCTACGAAGTAAAAACGCAAATCGGACCCGTCCCAGAACTTCGTGAGCACCGTAACGTAACGAGTGGGAAGTTGGAGTTCTCCCGTCCAGCCCGCACGATTCGAGGTGGTCTGCGCTCCCTGCGGGAAAGCCTTCCGGAAGATCGTGTCCGAACTGCAAACCGCGGGATTGTTGCACAACGGAACATCCGTGGACCGAACCAACACCTTTCGGTCGCCTTGCACACCACTGAAAATCAACTGCGCCGGAGCAACGCCTGGTGCTTTATCCAGTTGCCATTGCAGGACCACCCTTGACTGAATTTCCGGGCGTCCAGAATCGGCCCCCTGCTTTTCACCGTAACCGAGTTGGTCTGCGACGTTCGAAGGATCATTGCCATAGGCTGGCATCACCACCGCGAATTCCGGTTGGATGAAAACGTTGCGCGAACCTCCAACCTTGTGGCCGATTCCGAAGCGGAATTGCGGCGCGCGCTCGTATAACGTGCCGAATCCCAAGCCGAGTCCTGTGGTCTCAAACAGGTTGGGTATCGTCGATGACCCGAACGGTGTCCAGTCCTGCCCGAACAGTCCGAAAATGCTGGTTTGGTCGTTGAATCTGTGATCCACGCGGCCATAGGCCAAGCGGATCGACGCCATGCTCGACCGGATCGTCGAAATGTTCCGGTTCAGGGCACGAGAGTAGTTGCCTTCGAAGTCGAACTCTAGTCTGCCAGTCAACGCGGTATTGCTGCCAGCCAGGTCGGGCCACTCAAAGTTCGTGCCGACGCGCGCGAAACGCGCTTTGGCGTGGAACTCCGGGCTTCTCGTCGGTCCCGGGTCGAAAGCCCCGCCCGACGCCGTAAGGAATCCCGGCAGCGGCATGTCGGTGCCGTAGGGCGACGAGGTGTCGTAGATCAAGCTGGTCTTCACCATGCCATAAATCTTCAGCCGGGCTCCGCTTCCCAGCTTGAGGTCCGGAATGAACCCGTCCGGTTTGGAGGGCTCCAGTTGCAATACCCGAACCGGTGTCACCGCCGAAATCACTTTGGGTGCCGTGGGTTTCGCCGGTTCTGCCGAAGGTTGAGCTGTCTGCGCAGAAGTTTTTTCGACGGGTACGGCGGCCACTACCGCAGCCGCAGGGCTAACCGCCGCCGACAAATCTGCTGCGCTCACGACTCCTTTGCGTGCCAACGCCTCCACCAGCAACTGAAATTCTGCATCTGGAGTGGCGTTGTGAATTGCATTCGCCTCACCTGGCGCCAACACTCCCTTCATGACCAGCACACCCAGCAGCGCTGTGATGTCCGCATTCCCTGCACCTGAATGGATGTTGGGGCTGGCCGCTGCAGGCTTCGCGACCGGTTCGACTTTGGTCTCAGTGGGGGCTTTCGAGTCGCTGGCGTCTTTTTTCCCCGCCAAGGCGGGCGCGACCAATACAAGTACGAATAGGGCGCTACTAATGCATCGCTTCACCTTCGGCATGATTGGTATCTCCTCCTCGCGGGAGCAGTTCCATTTAAGAATGCGATCAGGACCCAAAGACACGGCATCGAGTTGCCACGGTACGAAACGTTCTGCTTTTGGGGCCGCTTCGCGACCGCGGTTTCAGTTTTTGACCTCGACGACCGCGTCCAACTTTTTGGAAGGCAACGGGATGTGACAGTAGGATGGAAACTTCTGCCACGCTGTGCGGATACTCACGAATGAATGTGATTTACATCACCTCAAGCCGTTTTTAGGGCAGTGACCGGAACTGCAAGGCGTCCGCCAGAAGCCACTAAATTTCGCAGAATCGCCCCTTCCGGCGCACGCTCGGTGCGTTTCCGTACGCAATTTGCTTTTTTCTTTTTCGCGCAGAAACACACCTGCACGTGATAGCAATCACCTGCAGCCTGGGGGCGGTAGCAGAGCGCCGTTTCGCGGAGAAGCGCTCTCTTCCAAGCTCTTGGCATTTTCTATTCCTCCGATAAGCGCTCAGCGAACAACCTGGACCGCGTAGAAGTCATCCCATTTGCGCGGATTCCTACACTCGTTGGCCGTGACTTTCATACCTAAACCAAGGTATGGATTCGCGACGGCCGAAGCGCCAGAATCTAAAAAAGATTCGAATTCCTCAGGTTTCATTTCGAAAGACTGTCATGGGACTCAAAAAACTCCTCACGCAGTGGCCGTTGATCCAACAAATTCAAACCGGTGCGAGCGGAACGGGGCCCGAAGCCATGAGTCGGCGCACTCGAAATCTTCAACCCAAAACTGATGGGGCTGAGGTTGCGCGTTCGATTTGCCCGTACTGCGGAGTCGGTTGCGGCCAGTTGGTCCATCACAAAGGCGGGAAGCTGATTTCCATTGAGGGCGATCCGCAGTCTCCGATTTCACGCGGGCATTTATGCCCTAAGGGCGCGGATACCTACGAACTGCACACCCATCCCGGTCGCATACAAAAAGTTAAGTACCGCGCGCCCTACTCGAACGACTGGCAGGAAATTAGCCTCGACCGGGCAATGGAGATGGTCGCGGAGCGCCTGTGGGATGCACGAGAGCGAACCTTCCAAGAGACTCGCGATGGTGACTCTCTCATGCAAACCACCGCCATTGCGCATCTCGGCGGAGCAACTCTCGACAACGAAGAGAATTATTTGATCAAGAAGCTTTTTACCGTCGGGCTGGGCATGGTCTGCATCAGCAATCAGGCTCGGATATGACATAGCTCGACCGTGCCCGGTCTGGGCACATCGTTTGGCCGCGGCGGCGCTACCACGGCGCAGCAGGATTTAAGCAATGCGGACGCCATCCTGATCATGGGATCCTCGATGGCAGAGAACCATCCTGTTGGATTCCAGTGGGTGATGGAAGCGCGGGAAAAAGGCGCGAAGATTATCCACGTCGACCCACGCTATACGCGGACTTCCGCGATGGCGGACATGTGGGTTCCTCTGCGCGCCGGAAGTGACATTATTTTCCTGGGAGCACTCCTTCACTATGTGCTCGAGAACAACAAAGATTTTCGCGAGTACGTTGTGAACTACACGAACGCGTCGACCATTCTTCGCGAAGATTTCCGCGACACCGAAGATCTAGACGGCCTCTTTTCCGGATGGGATGCGGAAAAAA
>DATBEI010000220.1:0-22969 GCA_036269595.1 Candidatus Sulfotelmatobacter sp. | reverse complement strand
CTGATCTGGAGAGAAGATCGAATTTCCATCAAGGCGCGCTCAGATGGACAGGAGGTGGAAATCCGTGGAGAACCCGCACCAGCACATTCCTTTTTGCCAAACCAATACCTCCCTCGCCGCCTCGTGCCCGGCTTGCAAATGGACTCGGCGACAATTGAGTCTGCCAGCACCAGCGCCGAACTTCGAGAAAAACCTTACCAAGGAAGACGAGAAATTCCTGACTGAGCTGCTCATCTCCTATTAGCGGCTGAATGGTTCGCAATCCTCATCCTGTCCTGCACTTTCGGAGTATTGCCGCGTAACTTCTCCAATTCCGCTTCTTGCCACCCGCGACCCACCGTCGTACCATAGCGCCTTCGTTCATTCGCGCTCAGGAGGCCTCATGCTCGACCGCCGTCATTTCCTTTCCACCGCAGCCACTGGAGTTGCCGCATCCCTCGCCTTCCGCGGAAACTTGTTAGCCCAAGTGGAAAAAACTCCGCCGCTTCCCGACCCTTCGCTGCTCAACAAGAATGAAGACGCGTTCTGGGCGGCGATGCGCCAGCAGTTCATCATTCCGGAAGACGAGATTTATTTGAACAACGGCACAGTCGGCTCCAGTCCCGCGCCCGTTCTGCGCGCCATCTTCGACGGCTACAACACCACGGAAAAAATGGACCAGCAGGATCCCGAAGATTATCCGATCTGGGGTTACGCTGCGTGGAACGAATTCCGCGATCCGCTCGCCGAATTCGTGGGCTGCAAGCGCGATGAAATCGCCATGCTGCGCAATGCCACCGAGGCCAACAGTTACATCGCCAACGGCATCGACATGAAACCCGGCGACGAAGTTTTGATGACCGATCAGGAGCATCCCGGCGGCGAGCATCCCTGGGATCTCAAGGCCAAGCGCTACGGCATCGTGGTGAAGAAAGTCACGCTCCCGCGCCCCGTCAAAGACGCCGCGCAGGTTCTCAACCTGTTTAATGACGCCATTACTCCGCGCACTCGCGTTCTCTTCTTCAGCCACATCACTACATTTTCGGGAGTTGTCCTGCCCGCCAAGGAACTCGCGGCACTGGCGCGCACCAAAGGAATTCTTTCGGCCGTCGATGGCGCGCATGTTCCCGGCATGATGCGGCTCAACGTGACCGAACTCGGCTGCGACCTGTACTCCTCGAGCCCGCACAAATGGCTGTTCGCCACCAAGGGCTCCGGATTTCTTTACGTGCGGGATGAAGTGATTGACCGCGTCTGGTGCACCATCGCCACCGAGGGCTGGGACGACAAGAAAATTCGTGCTGAACGCTTTCAGCGGATTGGCAGTTCGAACGTTCCCGCGCTGTGCGGCCTACGTGCTTCCATCAAACTTGCCAGCGACATTGGCATCGACCGCATCGAGCGCCGTCATCGCTACCTCGCCGACTACATCCTCGACGAAATGAAAAAGCGCGGCGCCGAGTCGTGGACATCTCCAGACCCCGCGCTGCGCTGCGGAATTGTCAGCGTCAACGTTCCGCCGGTCCCGCGGCAGGACTTGGAAAACTGGCTATGGAAGACCCACAAAATCCGTATCCGCGGCGGCGACCCCTACAAGCTGCGCCTTTCCACGCCATATTACCTGCAGAAAAAAGACATCGACCGCTTCCTGGCGAAATTCGACGAGTACAAGCGGGAGAAGAAACTGGCTTAATGTTATGGTGACCATGTTATAATGACCATGTCCATAAGGAGTCGGTCATGAAGACAATTTCGGCCGCCGAATTCAAAGCCCGCTGCCTCAGTCTGATGGACGATGTGCAGAGAACACGTCAGACAGTGGTCATCACAAAACGGGGAAAGCCTGTAGCCCAACTAGAGCCGGTGCCCGCCGCCGGGAAAGACGACTTCATTGGCCGCCTGAAAGGCAAGATCCGCATCGTGGGCGACATCGAGTCGCCCGTGCTTCCGCCGGAAACATGGACCTATTCCTAATGATCCTGCTGGACACCCACGTTTTAGTATGGGCTGCTGACGGCTCAGATCGTCTTTCGCGAACCGCGGCTTCGGAAATCCGGCGCGCAAGGCGTGACGGAGGCCTGGCCATTTCGGCCATGAGCCTCTGGGAATTGGCCTTTCTTCTTACTCGTGGAAGAATTCAAATGTACGGAAGCGTCGCGTCCTCGATGCGCTTGTTGACCGAGGACGTCGCGGTGCTTCCGATTACGCCTGAAATAGCCTTACTCGCGGCCCAGTTCCCCGAAGATTATCCCGGCGACCCTGGTGATCGTCTGATCGGAGCCACCGCGCGCGCTGAAGGCCTCACGCTGGTTACGCGAGACGAGAATATTCGTAGAAGCCCGCTGGTCAAGACAGCGTGGTAGTCACATCTGAATCACTCAGTCGTAATATTCCAGCCCCAAGTGCGTGATCAATTCCTCGCCCTTTAAATGCCGCAGCGTATTCTTCAGTTTCATCAGCTGAATGAACAGATCGTGCTCGGGATACAAGCCCGGCGCGGTCATGGGCGACTTGAAATAGAAACTGAGCCACTCCTGAATGCCCAAGCCGCGCAGCGGGGAACAGCGCTTCGCCAGATCGAGGAACAACACCAGGTCGAGCACAATCGGCGCCGCCAAGATTGAGTCGCGGCACAGGAAGTCCACTTTGATCTGCATGGGATATCCGAGCCATCCAAAGATGTCGATGTTGTCCCAGCCTTCTTTGTTATCGCCGCGCGGCGGGTAATAATTGATACGCACTTTGTGGAAGATATTTCCGTAAAGTTCCGGATAGAGACCGGGCTGCAGAATATGTTCGAGCACTCCCAGCTTGGATTCTTCCTTCGTCTTGAACGAGCCCGGATCGTCGAGCACTTCGCCGTCGCGATTGCCCAGAATATTGGTCGAGTACCACCCGCTCAGGCCAAGCAAGCGCGCCTTAAACGCTGGGGCCAGCACCGTCTTCATCAGCGTCTGGCCAGTCTTGAAATCCTTTCCACAAATTGGCGCCTCGTTCTGCCGCGACAACTCCAACATGACTGGAAGATCGACCGTCAGATTCGGCGCTCCATTCGCGAACGGCACACCTTCCATCAGTGACGCGTAGGCATAAATCATCGACGGCGCAATCAGTTCATCATTCTCGCGCAGAGCCTTCTCAAACGACTTGACCGACTGGTGCGCCGCAGTCGGCTCGATGTAAGACTCGGTCGAGCCGCACCACATGGTGATCAGGCGGCTCGCCCCGCTCGTCTTTTTAAAATCGCGAATATCGTCGCGCAACTGCTCGGCGAGATCCATCTTGGTCTTGCCTTTTTTTACGTTGGGCCCGTCGATTTTCTTCACATAGTTATGATCGAACACGGCGGCGCGCGGTTTTACCGACGAAAGAAACGGCTTCAACTGTTCGAGCAACCGGTAGTCGAGCACGCCCGCGTTCGACGCGGCTTCGTACATGTTGTCCTCGAAAATATCCCAGCCGGTGAAGACCAGATCGTCGAGCCCGGCGAGCGGAACGAATTCCTTCACCTTCGGCGAGCGACCGTCGGTCCGTTTGCCCAGCCGGACGGTTCCCATCTGCGTGAGTGACCCAATCGGCTTGGCCAACCCCTTGCGAATCGCTTCTACTCCGGCCACGAATGTGGTGGCTACCGCGCCCATGCCCGGGATCATTACGCCCAGCTTTCCTTTCGCGGGCTCCATAGTCCCGTTGATCTTGGATCCGCCGCGCGCCTTCGCGTTCGAAGTGGGTTCGCTCTTCACTTCAACCCGCGCTGTACTTTTTTGTGCAGACTTCTGCCGTGTCGCCATAAGTTGGCCGCTTCCTCAGTAAGTATCAGGATGGATATGCAAACCGTGTATGTTCTCGTATTTGGCGGGCGTTTGGCAAACTCACGCCGCTAAACGTGGAGATCAGCGATTTAACGGCGTGGCTCGAACATTGAGCGGGAATGCTCGCCCACGCCGGTCAGCGGTCATCGCACAACACAATCAGTCTGATTCATTCTTTGCGTTGGACTCCCGACGCCATGTGGCCCACAATGAAATCACTTCGCCACCGGCTCTGCAGCCGGCTCCGCGAAGCTGATGTTTGCCGGTAGCCGTGCAGCAGCCTGCAAATCTTCTGACCCCGTTGATCTCCACAACAATCTGAGCCCACGCCGCCCGGCCGTACGCGGGCAGTGTGCTCTTCAGACCCGCTCTTCGCCTTTGCGCAGAGCCAACAGGAGATTCCATGACATCACTTCGCAGCCTCGCATACGCCGCTCTACTGGCCTTCACGGCCCTGAACTTCTCGCCCAAAACGGCCTCGGCTCAGGAACCTACGCGCGGCAAGTTCACGCTCACGCACGCAGTTCAATTCGGAAATGCGAAAATCCTAGCTGGAGACTACGAGTTCGCCTTCGACCCCAACGCGACTTCCCGCATGTTGAGTCTCAGTAAACTCAGCCCGGATAGAACCGCATATCTGGTGGTGGTGCCTTCGATCGAAGATACCAAACCCGCCGATAAGAGCCGGTTGATCCTGAAAACCACGCGGGACGGCAGCTATGTGAGCGTCATGCAACTGCCGCAACTCGGCATGACGTTGGTCTTCGCCGTGCCGCCCCACGCAGCGGAACGGCAAATCGCCAAGGCCTCAACCACAGGCGCAGCATCGAGCCAATAACAGGTTGCAAGAAAAAAGAAGGCGGATAGCGAACCTGCTATCCGCCTTCTTTTTTTGTTGCGTTTAGTGGCCCGAACGGTGTGGGGCGGGCACTCTTGCCCGTCCAGGTTTGCTCCAAGCAATTTGAAAACTCGTTAAGTTGTTTGCGAGTTTCCGCGCACGTCGTCGCTCAACACAATGGCTTCCGCGATTTCCTTCATCGGTTTGCGTTTCTGGCGGCTCTGGCGTTGCAGGGCCAGGTAAGCCTGCTCTTCGTCGAGGCCGAGGTCGCGCTGCAGAATGCCCTTCGCCCGTTCGACAATTTTTCTGGTCTGCAATTGTTCGGCAAGCGTGGAGTTCGCCTCCTCTAAGCGAGCCAGTTCCAGTTCCGCTCCCACTAGAAAACCGACGGTAGAAATCATGCGAATCTCGCGCCGCCGATAAACGTGATGCTGGCGGTGCTGCAAATTGATGACGCCCACCACGCGTCCGCGGCACATCAAGGGCACCGACAGAAACGCTTCGTAGCTGTCTTCCGGCAACTCGTGAAAAAACTGAAAGCGCGGATCGTGCGCCGCCTCTTCGGGAATAGCAACCGGCTCGCGATGTTCCGCCACCCATCCCGTAATGCCTTGTCCGACGCGCAGTTTCAGGCGGTCGACCACATCCGGGTGAGAGTTTCTAGAGGCCCGCAGTACAAGCTCGTCGCCTTCGAGGATGTAGATCAGGCAGGAGTCGCATTTGACCAGGGCAGAAGCAAATTCAACTACACGATCCAGAGCTTCGTGAAATCCGTCCGCCGTACCCAGCCGGGCGCTGATTTCGTGCAAGATATCGACGTGTGAGTCCTCAACCGATATAAAGGTTTCCATGTCATACATTATCGATCTTGCAAAGATTATGTCTAATTCCAAATTTTGATCGGGACGATAAAGGATTTCCGTCGAAGCTGTAATCAACAATTAACATCTTTTAGAAGCTTAGTGCATCGGATTGCGGTGGAATGAAAATGCTGCGCACTCAGAAAAGCTTAGACCGCCGAGCTTGCCGAGAAGCCGCAGAGCACGCGGAGAAAGCCTAGAACCTCGTTTTGCTTTTCTCCGCGTGCTCTGCGGATTTTCTCCGCGATCTCTGCGGTTCAAAGCTTTCGCCGAAAGCACGACGATGCCGACTGTCGCCCGGATGTCTTGCTGGTTTTGCTGCTAACTGGCTGTCGTTTGTGAGTCTGTGTTACACCATTGCCATGCCTGAAAAAGTTGCGATCGTCACGGGAGCTTCCAGCGGCTTTGGATTGCTGACTTCCATCGAACTGGCGAAGTCCGGATTTCGCGTGGCGGCCACCATGCGCGATCTCAGTCGCCGCGCCCGCCTTGACGAAGCCGTAGCCGCTGCACGCGTCACCGCAGCCGTCGACGTTCGCGAACTGGACGTAACGAAATTTCAGAGCATTCCTACTTTCGTCGACGCCGTGGTCCGCGACTACGGCGGCCGCGTGGATGTTCTCGTCAACAATGCCGGATTCGCTGTCGCCGGCTTTGCCGAAGACATCAAGCTCGACGAGTTGCGCTTCCAATTCGAGACAAATTTCTTTGGCGCGGTCGCCATGACCAAGGCGGTTCTCCCGGCTATGCGGCAACAACGCTCCGGACACATTATTCAGATCTCGTCGATCGGCGGATTGAACGGCTCCGTCACCGTGAGCAGTTACTCCGCATCCAAACATGCGCTCGAAGGATGGAGCGAATCGTTACGCCTGGAAGTCAACGCACTGGGCATCAAGGTTGTGCTGGTCGAGCCGGGAGCATTCGAAACCGGCATCTGGACGCGCGGCGCGGTCATGGGAGAACAAGCCACTAAACCGACCTCGCTCAATCGTCAACGCAGCCTGCGCATGCGCGATCGCGTTCAAAAAATCCCCAAGGCCGACCCCATCGCCGTCGCTCGCCTCATCGCAAGGATCGCGCAGGATCCCGCCCCGAAGCTGCGCTACATGGTCGGCAGGGATGCACAAATCCAGCTGGCCATGAAGAGGATTCTCCCGTGGAAGTGGTACGAAAAGATAGTCGCGAATTTCCTGAAGCTCGAGCAAGAAGACTAACCACAGAGGACTTGAACTTCACAAATGCCCCGAGCAAAACACTGAGCTTTCCTCTCTGCTCCCGTGCTCAGTGGTGAAAGATCTTTAAGGTTTGTCGAGTTCGACGGTCTTCACCGGCAAATCCCAGTGCGCGTCGAGGATTTCAAATCTGCGTTGTTCTTCGCGCTGAAAAGTATCCTGGTCGGGATACATCTGCTTCTGCAGCGCCGCCTCATCGAAGGGCTCGTTGGCGACCGTTGCGTTCTTGAACACGATCGTCACGCGAAAGTCCCAGCGCCCATCTTCGGTAGTGTGATAGCGCGGCTGGTCCATCCAGACTTTTGCGATGCGCCCCATCTCGGCTTCTTTTTTCAGCACCGGATAATGGTTCTTCTTGAACAGCTTCAGAAATTCTTCGGCATGCCCCCACTTCGTCTTGTAGTAATACTCGACCACAAAAGGCCGGTCCGAGCCGGCTGACTGGGCGTAGGAAGCGAAGGGCATGGCTATCGCGATGAATAGCACGGCTGCAAGAATGCGGCGCATGGAGTTGAGACCTCCTTGAATTTGGTGCCCTTTGTACACCATGGTGGGGATGGGATCAATACTTCCGCAACCGACTCTCATTCTGAGCAAAGTGCCGATCGCGAAAGCGAACCGCCACGCCGTCGAAGAATCCCTACCCACCGTGGCCGCCCTCTCTATGCCGACTGCTCGCTCCCGATCCGATTCTGCCAGTGACTCCACACAAACCATGCCAGCCCGGCCAGCAGCAACACGCCAACGACGACATCAAACTTATGGAGATATTTTCCCAAGTCGCGCCAGTTCTCGCCCATCTTCATGCCGAACCACGCTAGGGCAAGGCACCACGGCCACGATCCCAAAAACGTGTAAATGTGAAAGCGGCCGCGGGGCATGCGCGCAACTCCCGCCGGTAGCGCAATGAATGTGCGAATCACCGGAAGCAACCGCCCGACGAACACTGCGAGATATCCCCAGCGCGCAAAAAAACGGTCGGCCCAGTCAAGCTCGCGCCGTCCCATCAAAATCCAGCGGCCATAACGTTCCACCAGTGGCCGGCCTCCATAGCTTCCAATCTCATACGCGACCAGCGAACCGAGATTGCAGCCGATTGCTCCAGCCGTTGCCAGCCACAGCAGTTTGAACGTTCCTTGGGACGCGAGATATCCCCCGAACGGCATAATCAGTTCGGAAGGCAACGGAATACACGCCGACTCAATCGCCATCAGGAACGTGATGCCGGCATATCCGGTCGCAGCGATGATTTTGCTGATGAAAGCGAAAAGGATTGCTAGGATTTTTTCGGTCATGAGGAAGAACAGTTGCCGGCCGCTAGTGACCAGTTGCCGGAAAAACCGCACCCGGCTCAAACTGGGATCAGAGAACTTTTAGTCTATCGGAAATTCGCCAGGGCAAATACTGCCGCTAGAATGAGCCTTCCTGAGTAAACGCGTATCCCGGCAGGGTCGCACCCTCGGGACTCTTGGCGATTTTCACCCGCACCGTGGGCGCCTCGGGCGCGCTAATTCCGGCCGGCCGCAGCATTGCGAACTGCGAGAACACCTCGTTGTACACCTTCGTGACCAGGTAATCCTGGCCGTCCGTTTCGCTGCGCCACACTTGACCGAGTTGAATGGAATTCACTGCCACGGGAATTTTTCCTGACTTACTTCAGTGGTTCCAGACTACCCGGCGAAGTGAGACGCGTCAATTCCCGAAAAGGTTACCGAAGGACAAGAATAGCTCCGCCGGTCGTCCTTCGTCGTAAGGCCGCACGCGGATTCTGGTTGCTATTCAAAAAGAAAGGCCCCATACTCACTCACCCCCAAAAATAAAATTTTCAACGAGTGCTGGTTCGAGTTGAATCGATAGAAGCGCTTTGGAGGACGACAGACTATGAGAGCTCGGGTTCGCGGATTGTGTTTTCTGTTTTCTTGCTTACTCACCCTCCCGTGTGCCGGCGCTGGGGTGAATCAACCAACCGCACCTGCGGGCAAGACGCGCATGTATTACGTTTCGGCCGATGAAGTAGAGTGGGACTACGCGCCTCACAATATGGACCACATGACCGGAAAGCCTTTTGACAAGTCCACTATGATCTGGGTGGAAAAGGGCAAAGATCGAATCGGGCAGGTGTATCGCAAGGCCATCTACCGGGAATACACCGATTCCACTTTCCAGACGTTGAAACCGCGAACGGCTGAATATGCGCATATGGGCATTCTCGGCCCGGTGATCCATGCCGAGGTGGGTGACACGATTCGAATTGTGTTCCGCAACAACGCAACCCAGCTTTATGGAATGCATCCGCACGGTGTTTCTTATGCGAAAGAATCGGAAGGAGCACCCTACGCGGGCATGTCGCCGGAATCGACTGGCCTCGTCGCTCCCGGCCACATGCATACCTACATCTGGGAAGTTCCGGAGCGCGCCGGTCCGGGGCCTGACGATGGCAGCTCCGTCATGTGGCTCTATCATTCCCACAACTATGAGCCTAAGGATGTGAACGCCGGGTTGATTGGGCCGATTGTCATTACCGCGAAAGGGATGGCGCGCGCCGATGGCAGTCCTAAGGATGTGGAGCGCGAACTGTTTGCGCTCTTCATGATCATCGACGAAAACCAGAGCCATTACCTTCAGCACAACATCGACACCTACGCCGGAGATCCCAAGTCAGTCAAGAAACTGGAACTGGTTCCGGAAGATGCAGACGGCAATGCCGACCTCACGATGGGTCACGGTTTTGCTTTGGTCAATCACAAGTTCACCATCAACGGATTCATCTACGGAAATAATCCGCCGATCCAGATTCACAAGGGCGAACACGTGCGCTGGTATCTGATGACCATGGGCGACGGTTTCAACTTCCATACGCCGCATTGGCACGGCAATATCGTAACGGTAGACAAGCATCACACCGACATTCTTTCACTGGCGCCCGCGCAATTCGTCGTAGCAGATATGACGCCCGATAATGTGGGCACGTGGATGTTTCACTGCCATCTCAGCGACCACATGGCGGGAGGCATGATGACCAGCTACGAGGTGCTGCCCTGATTTAGGATGCGCCAACCGGCTCGGGTTTGGCGTGAGGGTGCGAGGCGTCCCGTGCAACGAGGCTAGGATGGCTGCTAAGATGTGGGCGCAAGGAGACCCGTCATGCCTCGTGGTAACGTTCCGCGTCAAGCCGCGCGCAGCGGGCGTCAAGACAAAGTTTGTCCAGGCATGAGCTCTCGTGTGGGGACGAGCACTCTTGCCCGTCAAGGCAAAGCCTCGACCGCAGCGCCGAGCCAGCGCCGGAAACCCAAAGAGAAAACCGCTGCCGTAGTTACCTCCAAACTCAAAGGCTACAATCCCATTGCTCCGGAGCGCGTAACGGAAATTCTCAAGCGCCTGAACCAGCTTTATCCCGAGGTGACCTGTGCTCTGACCCATGCCAGCGCCTGGGAACTGGTCGTCGCCACCATTCTCTCGGCACAATCGACCGACGTAAACGTCAACCGCGTCACTCCCGAGTTGTTCCGCAAATACCCGACAGTCGCGGCCTTTGCCGCGCTCGCTCCCGAGCAACTTGAGCCGGATGTGCGATCCACCGGATTCTTCCGTAGCAAATCCAAGTCCGTAGTCGGAGCTGCCAAGAAGATCGTGGCCGACTACGGCGGCGAGGTGCCCGACGACATTGAAAAGCTGCTCACTCTTCCCGGCGTCGCCCGCAAAACCGCCAACGTCGTGCTCGGCACATGGTTCAAAAAAGCTGTAGGCGTGGTGGTCGACACTCACGTGCACCGCATCTCGCGCAGGCTGGAGCTGACCACGCAGAATGATCCGCAAAAAATTGAGCAGGACCTGATGAAAATCATTCCCCCCGAAAGGTGGATCCTGTTTTCGCATCAGATCATCTGGCACGGCCGCAAGCTCTGCATCGCCCGCAAGCCCAAATGTGCCGATTGCGCGCTCGAAAATATCTGCCACGCCGCCGACAAAACTTGGAGCACAGTCGAAATGCACAAGAACGCAAAGGCGTAAGCCGCGGCCGAACCGGGACGACGCGCCAAATCTATTCGCTTCCCATTTCGTCGAGCACCGGTCCACGCAAACTTCGCATGCGGCGGTCCTTCGGTCGATCCTGAGTGAACGCGACGATCTCGTTGCGCCCCTTGTGCAGCCACGGCGCGGGAACGTATAGGGTCTGCTGCGGACCAAGGTTCCAGAAGCGACCCAGCGCATGCCCGTTAATCCACACCGCGCCCTTGCCCCATCCGCGCGTGTCGAGAAACGTGTCGCCCGTGTCGCTCAGGGTAAATTCACCGCGATAGAAAGCCGGGCCGTCGACATTCGTTGTCCCAAACGTTAGCTTGGACAAATCCTCCATCGGCAGCGGATAAACTTCCCAGCCGGTCAGTTCCTGTCCGGACAGCGTGACCGAGCCGCCGATTCCCT
Source organism: Candidatus Sulfotelmatobacter sp. (assembly GCA_036269595.1). GTDB lineage: Bacteria > Acidobacteriota > Terriglobia > Terriglobales > Acidobacteriaceae > Sulfotelmatobacter. Next base: position 11,820 of record DATBEI010000220.1, on the reverse strand, counting down.
GCCGCTCCGACCGCAATTCCGTGGTGAAATTAATTCGGCCCGTACCTTCGACCAGAATATTCAGAGTCGAACCAGCCCCCGCCTCGATCCGCAGGCGATCCTGTTTCAGCCTGCGATCGAGGGTGCCGGCCAGTTTCCCATTGACGTAGATGCGGGCGTAGCTGCGCAACTCGCGAATTTGCAATTCGCCCGAAGTTGGACGATCGAGACGCGTGCGATACAAAATGTATCCGTAGGATTCGCCAAGTCTCTCCATCGGCAGCGGCGTCTTCGCCGAAACAGGATTTGGCAGGTTTGACCATAGCGGCGCGCTTTCTGTCAATTCAAATTCCGGAATGTCGATCACGGGCAACGGCGCCGGCGGCTCGGGGAATTTCACGCCCGGGCGATGCTTTGCGATCACGTCGCGAAACGCGGAATATTTCTGAGTCAATGCCCCGGACTCGCTCACCGGCGAATCGTAGTCGTAGCTGGTCACGTCGGGTTCGTAGCGTTTCTCCCAGTTGGCTCCATTCATAAAACCGAAACTGGTTCCGCCGTGAAACATGTAAAGATTGATCGAATATCCCTGGCCTAATATCCAATCCAGTTCCTGCGCCTGCTGCGCGGCATCGGTGCCGTGATGCTTTTCGCCCCAATGGTCGAACCATCCATCCCAATATTCGCCGCTCATCATCGGCCGGCCGGGCCGGAATTTTTCCAGCTTGGCAAATTCCGCCTTTGCCTCTCCCGGACCAAAGTTCACCACCGCATGAACGTCGGGCAGTGTTCCTGCCGCCAGTTCATCGCCGCCGTCGGCCGTGTAGAGCAGCACTTCACCCAGGCCCGCGTTCCGAATCGCTGCCAAAATCCGCTTCATGTATTCGTGATCGTCGCCGAATGAGCCGTATTCGTTCTCCACCTGCACTGCCAGAATCGGCCCGCCCTGCGTGATCTGTAGCGGAGCCAGTTCCCTGCCCAATCGCTTCAGCCATCGCTCCGCAGGCCCCAGAAACTTTTCATCCTTGCTCCGTAAAACGATGTCAGGATCTGCCAGCAGCCATGCCGGAAGCCCGCCCAGATCCCATTCCGCGCAAGCATAGGGACCGGGCCGCAGGATGACATACAGACCTTCTTCTTGCGCGGTGCGAATGAAGGCCGCCACATCGCGACCCCCGCTGAAGTCATACGTCCCCGGCCGGGGCTCATGCACATTCCAGAACACGTACGTCGAGACCGTGTTCAGCCCCATCGCTCGCGCCTTCTGCAGACGATCGCGCCAGTACTCCCGCGGAATGCGCTCGTAATGCAGCTCGCCCGAAATAATCTGGAAAGGCTTGCCCTCGAGCACAAAGTGATCGCCCTCAATGCCGATGTGGTGAGCGGTCGCAGGAGCGTTCTGCGCGCTCAAAAAGTTGGCGCTCAAAAACGCGCAGAACGCGAAGCTGGAAAAAGCCCGAGACAGCGGACCACACAAGCGATTCATGATGCCTCTTGGCGATAAGCGGTCGGTCCCCACAGAGCGCAAGCGCCCTCTGCTAGACTCTCTTTTTCTACTTCTACCTTACTTTGAGGTCCCGCGCTATGCGCCTTTGCGCACGCTTTTTTCTCGTGATGATGATAGCGAGTGTTGTCGAAACGAGCGCCCAGACTTTACCTGCGCCGCAGGCCATCACCGATCCGAAGAACATTTCGTCCAAGCCCAACGCGCAGGTCGAACCCCGCAGCCTCACCATCGAAAAGCTCTACATGACCCGCCAGGTCGGCCGTCCCACGTGGTCGCCCGATGGCAAGAGTGTAGCCTTCATCTCCAACATGAGCGGCCGCAACAATCTCTGGCTCGTCCCCGCGGCCGGTGGATGGCCCGTGCAACTGACAGTCAGCGACCAGCGGCAGGCCGCGCCCGCCTGGTCGCCCGACGGCAAATGGATCGCCTACCAGTCCGATTACGACGGCGACGAACAATGGGATATTTTTCTCGTCTCCCCGAAAACCGGCAAGGTCGTGAACCTAACCCAGACACGCGAGATTGCCGAGATCAGTCCCACATGGTCTCCGGACGGCCGATATCTTGCGTACGAAGTGAAGCCGAAAACTTCCGCAGCCTACGAGATCGACATTTATGACATGGTCATGCGCGAGGTGAAGCACCTCACTACCAACACGTCGCAAGACAAGCGCAACACCAATCCCCTCTGGTCAAAAGACGGAAAGTACATCGTCTACACGCAGACGCAGGCCAAGGGTACGGACTCGAATATTTTCATCGCCGACGTCGCCACGGGGAAGAGCACGCTGCTAACGCCACATGAAGGCGAACTACGATTTGCGGCGAATGCTATTTCCTCCGATGGAAAGCGCGTCCTGCTGACCTCGAACTCCGACAACGGTTACGACAACGTCGCGATCATCGATATTGGCACAAAAAAGACTTCATGGCTCACGCATGACAAATGGGAAATTGGCGGCAGCGAATTCTCCCCCGACGGCAAGCGCCTTACCTTCACCGCCAACGTCGACGGCAACGTCGAGATTTACCTGCACGATCTCGCCACCGGCAAATCCACCGCCTTGCGCATCCCAAAAGGCGTGAACGAGCCTGCCGGCGGCCGTTCCGCATTTAGCTCGGACGGCTCGCGCCTGCTTTACAATCACAACGGCCCCACCGCTCCCGGCGACCTCTGGGTCTATCACCTCGCGACGGGCAAGTCCGAGCAACTCACGCACTCGCTTGTCGCGGGTATCCGCTCCGAGGACATGGTCGAGCCCTACCTGGTGCACTATCCCAGCCGCGACCGCAAGTGGACCATCTCCGCATTTCTCTATGTGCCCTTCAACATGGCGCGCAACGGGCAGAATGCGGCCATCGTCTACATTCACGGCGGCCCCACGTCGCAGACTGTCAACTCCTTCAATCGCTTCATTCAGTTCGCCGCCAATCAGGGATATATGGTGCTCGCACCCAATTATCGCGGCTCCACGGGCTACGGAAAAGAATTTCAGCAGGCCAATCTCTTCGACATGGGCGGCGGCGACTTGCAAGACGTTCTCGCCGGGGTCGATTGGATCAAGCAGACCGGCCACCTCGACCCCAAGAAAATCGCGGTCATGGGCGGAAGCTACGGCGGCTATCTGAGCATGATGGCGGTCGCCAAGGCGCCGGACGTCTGGGCCGCAGGCGTTCCCATTGTTCCTTTCGTGAACTGGTTTACGGAAATTGAAAATGAAGATCCCGTGCTGCAGCAGTCCGACTTAGCGACGATGGGCGATCCCGCGAAAAATAAAGCGCTCTATGAAGATCGATCGCCCATCAACTTTATCGACCAGATCAAGGCACCCTTATTGCTATTAGCGGGCGGCCACGATCCCCGCTGCCCCAAATCAGAAAGCCAGCAAGTCGTTGACGCGATCACCAAACGCGGCGGCACGGTCGACTACAAGGTTTACGAGAATGAAGGCCACGGCTTCGCGCGCGTCGAAAACCAGATTGACGCTTACAAGCGCGTGGCCGATTTTCTGCTCGCGCATGTCGTCCCCGCCGACTGCAGTTGTTCGCTGACCGAATAGGCCACAAAAAATATGGCGGCCTCGGTTAGGCCGCCGTCGAACTTTTCCCTGCGAGCCCAAGTCACGGACCAACCTGAACGCAGCTCCCGGTGTGATTGTCGAATTCCGTTTGCAGTTCGTAGAACCGTCCGTTCCACATCTGGTTCGCGAGCGCGGAATCCCAGCTATTTGTTCCGTAGTTGTACGCGCACAGGTCTCCGATTTCGTTGCCCTGTGCCGTATACCAGGCATTCAGCTCCGGATCGGTAATCGCCTCGGTGAGTTCGTGGCTCGCCGCCGTCGCAACCGTGTCGGCCGCGACATCGTGATTGGGCGAAGGCGTGCCACCCACCTGACAGGTGCTCGGATTGCCGTAGGGCATGTTCGCGTAAATCACCGGCTTTCCTGCGAGGCTATAGTAGCCGTGATACGCGCAATAATATGTGTACGAACATTGCCCGCCGGAGGAATCGAAACACGAACCTTCTCCGCTCGACGTGAACAGCATAAAGATGTTGTCGATGTTGGCCGTCCAGCCATTGATCCCCATCACCTTGGTGACCTCGGCCTGAATTTGCGCATCGGTCAAGCAATTGCCCGGCGTCGCGGTATCCGTACAGCCCGACGCGGGATAGGCGGTCGCGTCGACGTAGGAGCCCGCCAGATACCCATAATTCTGCACGTAACTCTTCGACGTCCCGGAAATTTGGTAGTACTGCGTGTTGTTGTTATCCACGCTGTGTTTGCCGTAATCGAGCAGCAGGTTCTTCACGACTGTCTGATAATGCGAACTCATGCTGGTCGTACCGCCATTCTGCAGCTTCGCCGGAACCCAAAAAATCGCGTAGGTTTTGGCTCCCCACTGCATCACCGGTCCTCCGTTGTACATTAACGGACCCGGATCGGCGGCGGGCGTTGCGCCCAGCGGCTTCACATGCGTGGCTGGCAAACTGTGGATGTTAAACTCGCTGGCCCGGGGAGTGCCCTCTTGCCCCACGGCAATCCCTTGCAAGCTCAGCAACAGCGAAAGGAATACAACTTTGGCCCTGCTATCCCACTGCACCTTCATGCCCCACTCCCCCATGGAAGAACCAACAAAATCTGGAGCAGTGTACTATGGCCGAAACTTAAAGACCAAGCCAAATCTGGCGTCCCGCTTGGGTTTTGGGCAGGCTCGCAAGATTTTGCAAACCTATCAGCGAAGGCTACTCACGATCGCTTGAACCAGGCCCGGGATCGTGAACTTCTTCGCCGCGATGTCCACCGGAAGGCCCAGTTCTCGAAGGGTAGACGAAGTAACCGGACCAATCGAGGCCATGCGAATTCCGTCGAGCATACTTTGCTGCCGCTGGGCGGAGCGATTCACACCCAGCAACTGCACAAAATTCCTTACCGTCGACGAACTGGTGAACGTCACCACATGCGGTCGCCGTTTCGAATTCCTCAGCGCGGCTCTCAGCCGGGCTCGCGATGATTGAGGCACAACCGTTTCGTACGCCTCGACCACATCCACCTTCGCTCCCGCCCTGCGCAATTCTCGTGGGATCACGTCGCGCGCAACCTTCGCGCGCACCAACAGTACTCGCTTTCCTTTCACTTTCTTTTTCAGGCTACGCACGACTGACTCCGCCACGTATTCCTTCGGAATCACGTCCACGTTCCCACCGCGCTGCTCGATCGCCTTCCTGGTGGCGGGACCAATGGCCGCGATACGCAGGACTTCGTCAGCGGCAGTCGATTGCGAGCGCCGCACTGCATCGCTTAAACCGTGCCCTTCGCGAATCCTCTGCAATCGCTCCCACATCGCTTCCACGCCGTTCACACTGGTGAAAATCAGCCAATCATAGGCATCAAGATTCTTCAGTGCGGCGTCAAGCGGCCCGAACGACTTCGGCTTGCGAATCTCAATGAACGGGATCTCGATCACAGTGGCGCCCCGCGCGCGCAGTTCGCTGGAGAGCGCGCCAGCTTGATGCCGCGCTCGCCCGACGAGCACGCGAATCCCGCTCAAGGGCGGCACAGCTTTCGTCTTTTTTCTCATGGTTAAAGTTGGCGGGCAGGAGTGCCCGCCCCACACAAAACATTACGGCTTCTTCACGCCCAGGCCCTGTTCGCGCATCAGCCGTGAAACATCCGAAACAATCGAGTCTTCCGATTTGTCCAGCGACGCCATCACGTTACTCTGTTCTTCCCGGCTGCGGTTCTGGCTCAATTTAAATTTTGCCTCGATTTTTGTGACGGCAATTTCGAAGCCGACGATGTGGCTCAGCATGCGCTCGCGATAATCTCGGCTCAGGCTGGCCCATTGCTCGGCATAAGCCGCTTCAAATGTTCCAATCAGTTCCTGCAGCACGCCTTGCAATTCTTCATGAGCGCTGAAGACCCGCGCATTTCCGTACGCATGCACCGCGCCATAATTCCATGTGGGTACATTTTCGCGAGTCGTATAGTTGCTGGCCGAAACGTAAGCGTGCGCGCCATGAAAGATCGTCAGGCACGCCGGATTCTGCTCCAGGTAGCGCCAGTGCGGATTCGCCTTGGCCACGTGCCCGCGCAGAACCAGGCGGTCTTCGTCCCCCCGCACCGAGAATGGCAGGTGCGTCGCGAACGGTCCGTCCTCGGTAGACGAGATCATGATCGCAAACGGATTCGCCCGCATAAACCCAATCGCATCGGCATGATCACCAACCCGGAAATGTTCAGGAATGTACATTCTTTTGTCTGAAGCTGCCTCGTTTTCCCACGCCAATTTGGGGGGCGAGGCGTTCGCTCAATTCGTTTTGCCCGGCTGATCCTTCCTTCGGATGTGCAGCACTTTCTCAATCTCAGCAATCACGATTCCCTGCAGGTCTTTCACTTCAGCCAAAAGCACGGGCTCATATTTCGGCAGTGTCTTCAGCTTCTCGCGAATGTCTTCGAGTTGCGCGTCAGTCAGCCGAAACTCCGCGCGCACCGTGCCCTTCCCCGGCTTGCGATAACGGATGCTCGACGCTTTATCCCACACAATATATTCGCTGCCCAAATTCGCCATCAGCATGAGCATATAGAAAGGGTCGGTCATGGCAAAGAGCGATCCGCCGAAATGCGTGCCCACATAATTAGCGTTCCAGAAACGTAACTTCATTTCCACGTCGACCGCCTTCATGTCGGGAGCGATACGTTGAATTCGAATACCGGCTCCAAGAAAAGGCGGCCACAGGTTGACCAAGCGGCGGAGATGGCCCGGGCTCTTTGATCCGCCGAGAATTTGCAGTAGAACATTGCGGCCCATGGTTGTTCGATCAAGGCTGCGGAGGAACGGCCAGGCCGCGTCCGTAGACGGCTTCGAGAATCTGATCGCCTCCCCGCGCCAGCAGCGCCGCGCCAGCATCTTTGCCAAGGTTTTCAGGATCGTCCCCGTCCCGCGAGTCGCGCAGCAGTTTCGAGCCATCGGGATCGGCAACGATCGACTCCAGATGCAGCTTCCCTCCTCGCATCTCCGCAAACGCACCGATGGGAACCTGGCAGCCTCCGCCCAAACTGCTGAGCAGCGCGCGTTCGCAAGTAGTCGCAGCGCGGGCGGCAGGATCGTTCAGAAATTCCAGGTGCCGGCGAGTCGCGGAGTCGCCTGCACGGATTTCAATGCCCAGCGCTCCCTGCCCCGCGGCGGGGCACATGATGTCGGCCGAAATAATTTGTTTGACGAGTTGTGTCTTGCCCAGCCGTTTCAGCCCGGCCGAGGCGAGAATGATGGCGTCGTATTCTCCCTGCTCCAGCTTGCGCAGCCGCGTGTCGACATTTCCGCGCAGAGGATGAATATTGAGGTCCGGCCGAACCGCTTTCAGTTGCGCCTGCCGTCGCAGGCTCGACGTGCCCACGCGCGCGCCCTGCGGCAAATCCTGAAAACGCCCGTAATGCCGCGAGCAGAACGCGTCCCGCGCATCTTGCCGTTCGGTGATCGCCGCAATTTCAAATCCCGGAGGAAGCTCGGTGGGCAGGTCTTTCAGCGAATGCACCGCCAGATCGACGCGCCCCGCGGCCAGCGCTTCCTCAATCTCCTTCGTGAACATTCCCTTGGTGCCTACCATCGCCAGCGCAACGTCAGTAATCTTGTCACCGGTGGTATGGATAATTTCAATTTCGACTTCGTGGCCGCGCCCGCGCAGCAGCGCAGAAATGTGATTCGCCTGCCACAGGGCAAGTTGGGACCCGCGCGATCCAATGCGGAGTTTCATGGCGTTGTTAGAAGAATGGTTCATATTTGGCGGCTTCGAGGCCTGGGTGACCGTGGCATTTCGATGAAGGCATAGCTACTCGGCTTGGCCTTCTCTACTGCAGCGGCGATTGCGGCAGCATGGTTGCGCACAATCGGCCAGATATTCGACCCTAGCACGACTAACGCAAGTCGGCGGCTCGCGAGATTTTGCTGATAGCGGATGTTCTGATCGGACGTGACGAGTACGTCGAATCCATCTAATTCCGCAGCTTTCAACAATTCGCCGTTCTCCAGTTGGGGAGGCCAGTTCATTTCCACGACAGTGCGGACTTCATGACTGGTCAGGAACTCTCGCACCCCGACCGGAACGTTGTTGTCAAACAGGATGCGCAACGCGATGACTCTTAGCGTAAGTCAGGATCGACTCGACACGATCTTGAGGGACTGCGAATTGCTTCGAAATTTCGGCAACGCTTACGCCATAGTCAAAGTTATCCACAATTGCGTTGACCGGCGTGCGCGTACCCCGCAGCACCGCGGCGCCGCTTTGCACCTTCGGATTGATCTCAACCAAAGAGCATTTCGACCAGTCGATGTGCTCTGTTCCAGCCATGTCATCCTCTCTCATCATTCTCATCATGATTCCACGTTCCGGTCAAAAAGGCCAGATTGCGCCGCAGCCTCACGGGGTCGTTTTCCAGCAGAACTCCTCATAATCTCCAACGTACAAGCGCCCTTCATTCCCGCGTTCCCACTTCAGTTTTCTTTTTCTCCGCCGCCACTTCTTTCTCGCGCAAATTAAACAACCGCCGCACAACATCCACCACCGTCGTCGCCTCCGACTCTCTCGCCGCAGTCTTCAACGTAGTGATCGGAGTGTGCATCACTTTGTTGATAATCCCGCGCGTCAGCGCTTCAATTGCAATCTCCTGTTCCGGAGTCAACTGGCCCATGCGCCCGCGCACCCGGTCAATCTCCGCTTGCCGAATCGTTTCCAAATGATCTTGCAGCGACACGATTGTCGGCACCACGTCGAGCGTATGTAGTTTTGCTTCGAAGCGTTCCACTTCGCCGGTAATAATGGCTTCGGCCAGTTCCGCTTCCTTGCGCCGGTCGGCAACGTGGCTGCTCACCGCCTGCTGCAAATCGTCAATGTCGTAGGTGAAGATGCCGTCGAGCTTGCCCATCTCCGGCGAAACATCGCGCGGCACCGCAATGTCGATGAAAAACATGGGCCGGTTCTTGCGCCGAGACAGGAACTGTTCGCCATGCTCGCGTCGGAAAATGGCGTGCGGCGCGCCGGTGGAAGTAATCACAATGTCGGCGCGGTCGCAGGTGTTGTACAAGTCGTCGAACTTAATCGCCTGCCCGTTAAATTTCTGCGCCAGCCCAATTGCCCGGTCGTAAGTGCGATTCGCGACAAAAATCGACGCGCAGCCGTGCGCCATCAAATGCCGCGCCGCCAGTTCGCTCATCTTGCCCGCGCCAACAATGAAGACCGTCTTGCCTTCCAGCGTCCCGAAAATTTTCTTTGCCAGCTCCACCGCCACCGACGCGATCGACACCGACGACGATCCCACCGCGGTTTCACTACGCACCCGCTTGGCCACGGCAAACGCGCGGCTGAAAAGTTGGTCGAGCTGTCCGCGCACCGCCCCGATCGCACGCGCCGTGGCGTAAGCCTCTTTCACCTGCCCCAGAATCTGCGCCTCGCCCACCACCATCGAATCCAGGCTCGACGCTACGCGGAACAAGTGCCGCACTGCGTCCTTGCCGCGGAATTCGTAAAGATGCGGATCGAGTTCTTCCGGCTCGAGATGAAAATGATGATGCAGAAATCCGCGCAGGTCAGCCGCGCCATTCGTCGTGTGCGTCACAATCTCCACCCGATTGCAGGTGGAGATCACCATACCCTCCTCAATCCCCGGATACGCGTTGAGATCGCGGCAAGCATCCGGCAGGCGCGACTCAGGAATTGCCAGCCTTTCGCGCAACTCCAGCGGCGCGCTCTTGTGGTTCACGCCTATGAGCTGAAATCTCATGAGGCACCGAACCTGTGGATGGCCGAAAAATAGTTTGCGCCCCACGCCGCCAGCGCCGCCACGAACGCAAACGTAGCCAGGAACGCCGCGCGCCGCCCCCGCCATCCTGAATTCCAGCGCGTGAAGACCATCAGCATATAGACGGCCCACATCAGCAGCGACAACAAAATCTTCGGATCGAGAAAATCCAGGTGCCCGTAAGTCGAAATCGCCACCACCGACCCGGTCAACAGCCCGAGCGTCATGAACGGAAACCCAAGCAGCAAGGAACGGTAGCCGATCTGGTCGATCACTTCCAGCGCCGGCAGGAACGAAATCAGGCTGGTAGATTTCTTGGCCTTCAGCCGCCGCTCCTGCAGAAGATAAAGCAGGCTCGCCCCAAAGCTCACCAGCAACGCCGCGTATCCGATGAAAATTAGAAAGATATGCGCCGCCAGCCATCCCTTGTGCGAGACGTATTGCGTGAGCAGCACCGGTTGCTCGTCGACGGCCGCAACAAATGTCAGAAAAAACACGACGGGAAATACAACCACACCGGGCGATGTGGTCTGGTAAATCGCGTAGATCACCATGAAGAACGCCATCGACAGAAATGCCAGCAGCGATTCGCCGTTGTGTACCGATGCCCAGACCAGGTGCCCCGAGAGAAACACTTCCGTCAGCGATACGAAGTGGAAAACCATGCCCAGGCTCGCCGCATGCAAGGCGATCCGGCTGAAAAGGTCACTAGTACGCGTTAGCGCGACGAACGCATAGACCAGTCCGATGAAGTAGCAAGCTAGCGCAAAGCGCAACCAGAGCAGAGACATAGGCCTTATAAGTTCCGGAATCCCTTGATCTTACCCCAAATCCCCAAGTCCGGAGCTGAATCCTCTCGTGCTGCCCTCCATTTTCCATACCAAAAGGGGCAACGCAAACAAAGCGGGTCACTTAAGGCTGTGATTAGAATCACAGATCGGGAATTCCGAAAGCGTGATCAGCCCTGGCAAATCACAAATTTGCCCTCGGTCCCGAATTCGACCAGGCATTCCTCGATCTGTAGGCCGCGCCGACTTTGCCATGCCTATCCAAATCTCAGTTACTATGTGTGTAGACCATCAGTGAGGTGCATATGCGCACCTGTCTTTTTGCCAGCGTTCTTGTCCTATCATCTCCGCTTTGGGCACAAGCGGGAGCCCCGCCCGCAGATTCGGCTCAGGGTCCACCTGCAACTGCAGCGGCAACTGCTTCCGGCGCGGACCATCTTATCTGGCTCGATGTGGTCGTAACCGATAAAGCGGGAAACGCCGTTAACAACCTTGCGCAGCACGATTTCACCCTCCTCGACGACAAGCAGCCACGCAAGATCCTGTCGTTTCAGGCGACCGATGGGACAAGCCGCGCAACCGATCCCCCGTTGCAGCTCATTTTTGTGCTCGACGCCGTGAACACCGGCGCTCAGACAATAATGTACGCGCGCACGCAACTGACTAAATTCCTCAGGCAAAATGACGGTAAGCTCGCCATCCCTGCTGCTCTCGTGATCCTTACCGACCAATCCACCCAGATTCAGCCGACCCCAACCCGTGACGGAAAGGCGCTGGCAGATTCGCTCGATTCCAACCAGACCGGCTTACGCGTGCTTGGCCGGTCGACTGGAGTGTATGGCGCCGAAGAACGGCGGACGCTCTCTCTCCGCGCTCTGGATGGACTGGCACGCTATGAGGCCGCGCAACCGGGAAGGAAATTCGTTGTCTGGCTAAGCCCGGGCTGGGCAATCCTATCCGGTCCCAACCTGATGATTACCGACCGGAGCGAGCAGTGGGTGTTCGGCAATATCGTGAACCTGTCGCAGGAATTGCGAGAAGCTCGCATCACGCTGTACAGCCTCGATCCCCTGGGAATGAGCGATGCAGGTGGATTCCGGACTTTTTATTATGAGAGCTTTTTGAAAGGCGTGACCTCTTACCAGAAGGCACAAAATGGCAATCTCGCTCTCCAGGTGTTTGCGGCGCAAAGTGGCGGACGCGTGCTGAACTCGGGCAACGACCTGGTCAAAGAAATCACCAGCTGCCTGGA